>JAEYEN010000119.1 GCA_023403375.1 Bacillota bacterium | reverse complement strand
GTCTATGGACACCACGCTTAATAACGGCGATATGCTTATTATGGATAAATACGCAAGCGTGGAGCGCGGCAGCATTATTATAATAGACAACGTTGTTGAAAACAGCGCGAGTTCCACGGGTTACGACTGGATTATAAAAAGAGTAATAGGCGTTGGCGGCGACACCGTGGAGATAAAAGAAGACGGCAAGGTCTATCTTAACGGTTCCGCTTTAAGCGAACCTTATCTCGACAAATGGCAGGACACTAAAATATACAGCAAAACGGAAGGGTTCCATTACGGGTATAATAAGTGGGTGCTGAAAGATAACGAGATTTTTTATCTCGGCGACAACAGAATAAACAGCAGGGACGCCAGAAAAGAAGGACCCTGCAAAACAAAAGACGTGGTGGGGGTTATACCCAACTGGTCTTTAAGCATTAAAGGTTTAACCACGGGGTACTTCAACTTTGTGGAATCCATTCTCGGTCAAAGTTCCTGTTCGAGAACGGGTAACTGACGGACTGCCGCTTACAATTTTAAGTCTGCCGCGAGTTTAAGTTGGCGTTTAAGAGTTTTGAATACGACTACTTTAAGGTTGGCGTTTGTGAGTTTTTGAATACGACAATTTAAGGTTAGCGCATAAGTGTTTTTTTAGCGCGAACATTTTAAGGCGTCCGAATACGATAGCGCAATATTATTTAAGCGCGGCGCAATCGGTTGCGTTCGGTTACAGTCGGTTCAAATGGTTGTATAACGGTTGCGAACGGTATATAAAAATTAAGGAAGACCTGATGATAAAATATTACGGCAAAGAAGATTATTATAAAGCAAAAAAGCGCAGGAATCTGTTGCTTGCGGTATTTTTGGCAATCACTGCGGCGTACGCCGCGGCTTCCGTTGCGCTGCTCGTATATTATATATTTTTGCCCTATCATTCGCCTATGATAGCAACGGTAAAAGCGGTGCATTATCCGCTTACCGCGGTATACGTTATATTTGCTTTCGTTTATCTCGGAACGGTGTATAAAAAGGCGCAAAAAATGTTCAGGTTTATGCAGAACATAGAAAAGGGGCTTAAAGAAGAGAGCGAAGCGAATTTTTTCGAGTATGACGAAACGCCGCAGGTTAAAGACGGCGTAGACGTTAAATCGCTTATATTTTTAGAATGGAACGAAATAAAACAAGACTATTTTGAAAGAAAAGTTTTAGTTTTTTACGACAGACCTTTCCCCGAAATACCGCTTTCGGCAACGGTTAAATTTATAACTCACGGCAATTTTTTATTAGAATATCAAATACTTGAAGAAAAGGAGCAACAAAATGAAAGCGATAGTAACTGTAATAGGTAAAGACAAAACGGGAATAATAGCAAAAGTTTCGGGACTGCTTGCCGATAACGACGTGAATATCGAAGACATAAGCCAGACCATCGTTCAGGACAACTTTACGATGATAATGCTTTGCAGTATAGACGAGAAAAAATCGGGAATAGCGGAACTCAACGCAAAACTTAAAAATCTCGGCGACCAAATCGGCGTTTCGATAAGAATTCAGCACGAAGATATTTTTAACGCAATGCACACCATTTAAGGGCTTATTATACGGGAGCAAAGAAAATGCTTAACAGAAAAGAGATTATAGAAACTATCGATATGGTCGAAAAAGAACATTTCGACGTGAGAACAATTACGATGGGTATCAACCTGCTTTCCTGCATAAGAGAAAGCGCGGAAGAAACTTCTCGCCTTGTATACGATAAAATCTGTAAAAAGGCGGAGCGTATCGTTGCGGTTGCAAGCGAACTCGGTGCGGAATACGGCATTCCCATTATAAATAAAAGGGTTTCCATAACCCCCGCAAGCATTTTAACCGCTTCTTTTGCCGGTAAAGAAGTCGTTTTGGCAAAAGCGCTCGATAACGCGGCGAAAACGGTAGGCGTAGACTTTCTGGGCGGCTATTCGGCGCTTGTTCAGAAAGGTATGACCAAAGCGGAAGAAAGTTTTATAAAAAGTATACCGGAAGCGCTTTCCGTAACCGACAGAATGTGTTCTTCGGTAAACGTCGGAACTTCTAAAAACGGTATAAATATGGACGCCGTAAAACTTATGGGCGAAATAGTTAAAAAGACGGCGTTGCTTACAAAAGATAAAGACGGTTTAGGCGCGGCAAAACTCGTCGTGTTCTGTAACGCGGTAGAAGATAACCCCTTTATGGCGGGCGCGTTCCACGGCTTGGGCGAGGGTGAAACGGTTATAAACGTAGGCGTTTCGGGTCCCGGCGTGGTACATCACGCATTAAAGAGCGCGAAAGGCGCGTCTATAAACGAAATTGCCGAAATAATCAAAAAGACGGCTTTTAAGATTACGAGAGCGGGCGAACTTATCGCAAAACAGGCGGCAAAACGGTTAAACGCGGAATTCGGCATAGTCGATTTATCGCTTGCGCCCACACCCGTTATGGGCGATTCGGTCGCGCACATTTTAGAAGAAATGGGTTTGCAATCGGTGGGCTGCCACGGAACGACGGCGGCACTCGCCATGCTTAACGACGCGGTTAAAAAGGGCGGCGTTATGGCAAGCGGCAGCGTGGGCGGATTATCGGGCGCCTTTATCCCCGTAAGCGAAGACGCGGGTATGATAGCGGCGGCAAAGAGCGGTGCTATATCGCTTAACAAGTTAGAAGCGATGACCGCGGTTTGCAGCGTGGGAATAGATATGGTGGCAATCCCCGGAGATACGCCTGCCACGACAATCAGCGGTATTATAGCGGACGAATGCGCGATAGGTATGATAAACAATAAGACTACGGCGGTGAGAGTTATTCCCGTGCCCGACAAAAAGGTGGGCGATAACGTGGAATTCGGCGGACTTTTAGGAAGCGCGCCCATTATGGCGACTTCGCCGTATTCCTGTTCGGAATTTATCAATCGCGGCGGAAGAATGCCCGCACCCATACACAGCAATAAAAACTAACGATTAAAAATAAAAATCATAAAGAAGGCAAAAAAGTGAACAGATACGAGTGGGCTACGGAAGATATATATAAAAGCGTTGAGGATTGGGAAAAGGAGTTTTCGCTTGTAGAAAAACGCATAGACTTTTCCGAATTCAAGGGTAAACTCGGAGAAAAGAAATATTTTCTCGCTTGTTTCAAAAAACAGGAAGAGTTAGGTAGAATTATAGAAAAACTTTCGGTTTATGCGATGATGTTGCACGACGTGGACACCGCAGACAGCGTTTACGACGCGCTTAATTCCAAAGTAACTTCTCTGTGCGCGGTATTCGGCGCGCAGTCGGCGTTCATCGTTCCCGAACTCACTGCGCTTCCCAAAGAAAAATTAGCGGAATATTCCGTGGATAAGGACCTGTCGGAGTACGACTATTTTATTAAATGTCTGCTTAAAGAAAAGGAACACGTCTTATCCGAAAACGAAGAAAAACTTATCGCTTTAAGCGCGGAAACGCTTTCGAGTTTCAGAGATATTTTCACTAAAATCGACAATGCGAACCTTCCCCTTAAAAGCATAAAAAACGGTAAAGAAACCCTTCCTTTAAGCCACGGGACTTACGGCGTTATAATGCACGATAAAGACAGGCTGTTAAGGAAAAAATGCTTTAAGAGTTATTACGGCGCGTACATTTCGCTTATAGATACCATAACCGCAACCTATTACGGGAGCGTTAAAAAAGACGTGTTTATCGCAAAAGCAAAAAACTATACAAGCGCGTTAAACAAAGCGCTTTCTACCGAAGACGTGCCGGAAAGCGTTTATCATAACCTTATAAAAACGGTAAACGGCTCGCTTCCGCTTTTGCACCGTTATATGGCGGAAAAGAAAAAGGCGCTCGGCTACGACAAAATGCATATGTACGACGTTTACGTGCCGACCGTTACGGACGCCGACTTAAAATTGCCTTACGACGAGGCGTACGAACTTGTTATAAAAGGTTTAAGCCCGTTAGGGGAAGAATACGGCGAACTTCTGAAAAAGGCGCACGACGAACGCTGGCTTTCCGTTTACGAAACCAAGAATAAAAGAAGCGGCGCGTACAGCGTTGCGGTTTACGACACGCACCCTTACGTTTTGTTGAATTATCAGCAAACCACGCACGACGTGTTTACGATTGCGCACGAAATGGGGCATAGCATTCACTCTTATTTTTCAAACAAAAATCAGCCGTACGCAAAAGCCGATTATAAAATTTTCGTTGCGGAAGTGGCAAGCACTGTAAACGAAGTTTTATTGCTTAAATACCTTTTGAAAGAAGCGAAAGACGTTAAGGTCAAAAAATATCTGCTTTCCTATCTTATGGAAATGATTAGGACCACGCTTTTCCGCCAGACTCAGTTTGCGGAGTTTGAAGAATTCTCGCACGGGGCGGTGGAAAAGGGCGAACCGCTTACCAAAGACAACCTTTGCGAAAAATATCTGGAACTCAACAAAAAATATTACGGCAACGCCGTGATAAGCGACGACGAAATAAAATACGAATGGGCGAGAATTCCGCATTTTTACAGAGCGTTTTACGTTTACAAATATGCGACGGGCATTATTTCCGCGCTCGCTATTGCAGACAGAATTTACACGGAAGGCGAAACTGCGGTTAAAGACTACTTTAAGTTTTTATCTTCGGGGAATTCCGATTCGCCGACGGAACTGCTTAAAATCGCAGGCGTTGATTTGACGACGGACGCACCTTTCCTTTCTGCGTTTAAGACTTTTGAAAACGCTCTTGACGAATATACAAAGTTATAAATCAGGCATTGTAAATTCGGCGGCAATCGGCAGAAGAAAAGAGAAGACGACAGAAAAAGCGGCAGAAATAAATAGTTAAAAAAAACCGAAAGAAAAAAATAAAAACAGAACGCCGAAAGGCATGGAAAAACAAAAATTCGTTACTATGAAGTAACGCACGGGAGATTAAATATGGCGGATAAGAACAACGGAAAAGTCAGAAAAGCGGGGGATATGCCGCACAGTTTAGAAGCGGAGCAATCGCTTCTCGGCTGTTTGATGCTGGACACGAAAATTCAGACGGAGATACTTTCCGATTTAAAAGAAGAAGATTTTTTCGCGGAGTCGCACAAAAACATTCTCCACGCGATGATAGGTCTTAATAATTCCAATCAGACGATAGACTTAATCAACATTGCGGACGCGCTGGATAAACAAGGCTTGTTAGAGTTAACGGGCGGAATTGAAAAACTTACTTCGCTGACCGATATAATGCCGTCCACCGCAAACTATATGAGTTACTATAATATAGTAAAGCGCGACGGAATGTTAAGAAAATTAATTAGCGGTTCTTCGGAGATAATAGAAGAATGTAAAACCGCCACCGATAAAAATGCGGCGCTTGCTTTTGCCGAAAAAACGGTGTTCGATATATCCGAAACGGCAGATACGGGCAGTATAGTGGAGATAAGCGAAGTCATCCCCGACGTTATGATGGCGCTTGACGAACTCAGCCGCAACAAAAAGGCGTTAAGGGGTATCAGAACGCAGTACCGCGGCATAGATAAACTTTTAGACGGACTTCATAAGAGTAATCTCGTTATATTGGCGGCGCGCCCCGCAGTGGGTAAAACTTCGCTTGCGATGAACATCGTCGGCAACATTGCGACCAGCGGATATTCGTGCGCGGTATTCTCGCTCGAAATGAGCAAGGAAGAAATAGTGCAAAGACTAATCTGTTCGGTAGCCAACGTTTCTATGGAACACGCAAGCAAAGGCGAGATGAATAAGTCCGAATGGATGAGAATAAACCGCGCCAAGGAAATACTGAATAAATCCAAAATTTACATAGACGATTCGGCTATAACTACGCCCCAGCAAGTGTTGTCTAAATGCAGAAGAATCAAGCGTAAATACGGTCTGGATTTAGTTATGATAGACTATATTCAGTTAATGACCGCCGATTCCAAAAGGAACTCCGATAACCGTCAGCAGGAGATAACCGAAATCTCGCGTAACCTTAAAATTCTCGCAAAAGAATGTAACGTTCCCGTACTTGCGCTGTCGCAGTTATCCCGTGCGGTAGAAACGAGAAAAGGTCGTCCGCAACTTTCCGATTTGAGAGAGTCTGGCGCAATAGAACAGGACGCGGATATAGTTATGTTTATTCACCGCCCCGATAAAGGCGCAACCGAAAAAGAATTGCAGGAAGGCAAGGTTAAAAAGAACGTTGCGGAAATCATCATAGAGAAAAACAGAAGCGGCCCCACGGGACTTACGGAACTCTATTTTAAGGGCGAATGCACTAAATTCTTAAATATAGACACCGAATCGGGAGAACCCGAATCTTTCGACGGCGACGAAAATTCTTCGCCCGCTCCGCATGAAAGACGGGAACAACTTGGCGGAGAAGAGAACGCCGAAGTAAAAGAAAACGCCGACAAAAACGCTGACAATAACGCCTACAATACCGCCGACAAAAAGTTTGTTTCGGACGAGGATATTTTTTAGAGCAAGCAGATGATTGTTAATAAGAAAATTTGTTTATCGAAAGGTTTTTAGCGACGATTTTTATGGAAACATTTATAAAAAAAATAGACGATAACAGTTTAAGAGAAGCGAAGGATATTTTGCTTTCCGGCGGACTTATCGGTATGCCGACCGAAACGGTTTATGGTCTGGCTGCGATAGGCACTAATCCCGAAGCGGTTAAAAAAATATACGAAGTGAAAGGCAGACCGTCCGACAATCCGCTTATAGCGCACGTTCATAAAGATTACGACTTAACCAAACTCGTTAAAATAGAACAGCCTTACGTTTACGACCTTATGGAAAAATATATGCCCGGTCCTTTGACGCTGGTATTTATGAGTAAGGGCGTTATATGTAAAGAAGCGGTGTGCGGCGGCGAAACGCTTGCGATAAGAATGCCATCGCACGCAGGGTGCAGAGAACTTTTAAGATACGTCGATATGCCGTTAGTCGCGCCCAGCGCAAACTTATCAAAGCACACAAGTCCCGTAACGGCAATGCACGTTTATAACGACCTTAACGGTAAAATTCCGCTTATTTTAGACGGCGGAAAGTGTAGCGGCGGTATAGAAAGCACAGTTTTAGACGTTACCGAAAAAACGCCGAGAATTCTCCGTGCGGGGCTCATTACCAAAGAGATGATAGAAGCGGTATGCGGTTCGTGCGAGATAGCGGCGCATAAAGAAACGGACAAAGTGCGTTCGCCGGGGGTTAAATACCGCCATTATCGCCCACGTTGCGAAACGGCGTTGTTTGACGAAAACGATTGGCAGAGCGCGGCAAAACTTTACGATAAATATCTGGCGGAAGGAAAGCGCCCCTATATAATGTGCGCGGATTACGTGGCGCAAAAAATGGGCGACCGAAAGATTTTAAATCTCGGAGCGACAGATAAAGAAATAGCCGCAAACTTATACGATAAACTTTTAGAAGGCGAAAAAATCGCGGACGTGATAATCGCCGTAAGTATGCCGAGAGAAGACGGAATTTATCTCGGAATTATGAACCGACTGAGAAAATCTTGCGGTTAAACGGGCGGTACAGTCCATAAAACGGGGAAAGGATATGAAAAAAATTCTTTTTGTCTGCACGGGTAACACTTGCAGAAGCCCTATGGCGGAACTTATCCTTA
Source organism: Bacillota bacterium (assembly GCA_023403375.1). Classification (GTDB taxonomy): domain Bacteria; phylum Bacillota; class Clostridia; order Christensenellales; family Borkfalkiaceae; genus UBA1259. The sequence continues at coordinate 21,990 of JAEYEN010000119.1, read as the reverse complement.
AAAACAAGTTAAAACTTGCGGGGGTAAAAGACGTGAGAGTGGGCAGCGCGGGTATCAACGCGACGGACGGACACAAAATGTCTAAAAACGCATTTATCGCGCTTAAAGCGCTGGGGATAAAAAACTATTCTTTCCGCGCCAAAAGACTTACTGCGGAAATGATAGAGAAAAGCGATATGGTTATATGCATGACCAAAGAGCATAAAGCCGCGCTTAAAGGGCTAAAAAACGTTTATTCTATAAGCGAGGTAACGACCGCGGGCGATATTATCGACCCATACGGGCAAGACGAAAAAACTTATATAAAAACTTCGCATCAACTTGAAGACGCATGCAACGAAATACTTATACAAATCTTAAAGGCAAAAGGAGAACAATAATGAAAATAGCAATCGGTTGCGACCACGGCGGATTTAAACTTAAAGCGGAACTTCTGGAATTTTTACAAAGTCAGGGTTACGAATATAAAGACTTCGGGTGTTACGATACTTCTCCCGTAGATTATAATGACTATGCGCTTCCCGTGGCGGAAAGCGTGGCGGCGGGCGAATACGACTTCGGTATATTGCTTTGCGGAACGGGTATAGGAATGAGCATTGTGGCAAACAAGGTTAAAGGAATCAGGTGCGCGCACTGTCAGGACGTGTTTTCCGCAAAAGCCACAAGACAGCATAACGACGCTAACGTTATCGCTCTGGGCGAAAGGGTTATCGGCGCGGGACTTATGAAAGAAATCGTGGGAACGTTCTTAAAAACGCCGTTCAGCAACGAAGAAAGACATATCAGAAGAGTAAATAAAATCAAAGAACTTGAAAACAAAAACTTTAAGTAAATCATCGGCGAAAAAGACGATAACGATAAGTAACGCAAAGAAAAGGCGAAATATATCGTAAAGCAGTTTGCTTGTCTGACAAAAAAATAAAAACGGCGTCCGCTTTTATCCGTCTTAATTCGGTTTGGTTTAATTTAGTTTGATTTATTTTAAATTGTTTTTGATTTGATTAAAAAATATAAAGATAAGCGAGGAATATTATGAATAAAGTAACAAAGGCCGTAATACCTGCCGCAGGGCTTGGAACAAGATTTTTACCTATAACGAAAGCGGTGCCAAAGCCTATGCTTTCGGTACTCGACAAGCCCACTATTCAATATATTGCCGAAGAACTTGACGAAGCGGGGATTAAAGAAATCATAATCGTGGTAAGCCCCGATTCGGACGTTATAAGAAAGCATTTTTCACCTGCGCCCGAACTTGAAAAACGGTTATTGGCTGACGGAAAGCAAAAATTGTACGACATACTCAAACAGACTACTAAATACGACGTTAAGTTTGCCGTTCAGTCTGTTCCTAACGGTTTGGCGGGCGCGATTTTATGCGCGGAACCGTATCTTAACGGAGAACCGTTTGCGCTTCTTCTGGGCGATGAACTTATTCTTCCCGAGAAAGGCAAAAAGACTTGTATGAAACGCCTTACCGAAATTTTTGAAAACACCGGCAAAAGCGTTATCGCTACAATGGAAGTTTTCGGCGACGACGTGAGTAAATACGGCAATATCGGTATTAAGGATGAAAAAGACGGCGTTATGGAAGTATCGGCTATTTTAGAAAAACCGAGCATAGAAGACGCGCTTTCAAACAATGCGATTATCGGCAGATACGTTATCCACGGAAAGGTAATAGAAATGCTTAAAACGCTTGAACCCCGTAACAACGAAATATATTTTACCGACGCGTTGGACGTTCTGGCAAAAAACGGCGAACTTCTGGCTTCCGCTTTCGACGGGGCAAGATACGACGTGGGCGACAAATTAGGATATATCAAGTCTAACGTGGAAGTGGCGTTAAAGAGCGACGAAACAGGTGCCGACGTAAAAGATTATATAATCTCTCTCGCAGAAAAACTAAACAAACAGTAAATATAAAAACAGAGCGATTAATCAAACGATAATATAATAAATCCGAAAAAACCGAGCAGATAACAAGCGAAAAATCACTCGGAAACAGTACGTAAAATGCTTTGTTAAAACAGCACGTAAATTCAGCAAGCAAATTCGGTAAATAAATTCGGCGGTAAAAAATGAACGATAAAAGATGTCCGCAATGCGGATATACGTTAAAAGAATATTATAAAACGGGATATCTCGGTTGCCCCGAATGTTACAGGCAGTTTGCGGCGGAGATTATTCCGTCGCTTGCGAAAATTCAGGGCGGAACGACGCACGTCGGCAAAAAGCCCGTTGTCGGCAGGTTGGATAGAGAACTTCTTAAAGATTACAGATATTATTTGAAAGAGAAAGAGCGCGCGTGTTTAGACGGCAGGTTTGACGATATGGCTGAAATATCTTCTATACTTAACGAACTCACGCAGGAACTGACGAAGAGGGGGCTTATTTGAAAACTTTTAATCCCGAACTTTACAGGGGTAACATAATAATTTCCCGAATAAGGCTTGCGAGAAACGTTGCGGGTCTGCCTTTCCGCATACGCGACGGGGCGGTTGCCGATAAGGTTATCAAAGAAGCCTATTACGCCCTTAAAAAAACCGAACCGTTCGACCTTTTTAAGATGAAAGGGCTTTCGGAAGTTAAAAAGGAAGCGTTAAAAGAACGGCATCTGATAAGCCGCAACCTTATCGAAAACGAAGAGTTCGGCGCGGCGATTATCAATCGCGACGAAAGCGTTTCAGTTATGATTAACGAAGAAGACGTTATAAGGGAACAGTGTTTTATGCGCGGGTTCAGGCTGGACGAAGCGTATAAAAAAATCAACTTTTTAGACGACGCGCTTTCTAAAAGATTAGAGTTCGCCTTTGACGACGAATTAGGCTATCTTACCGCTTGCCCCACAAATCTCGGCACGGGAATGCGCGCTTCGGTTATGATGTTTTTGCCCGCGCTTACCGAAAGCGGGAAAATAGAGGCGCTGTACAGAGAAGTGTCGGAACGCGGACTTACCATTCGCGGAGTGTACGGAGAAGGCAGTAAAGCGGAAGGCTATAATTATCAGATAAGCAACGAAATAACGCTTGGCGCGAAAGAAGAAGAAATAGTTAAAGAAGTGGGCGATACGGTAGAACGGATTTGCCTTTTGGAGCGCGACGAAACCGAGCGTTTATACGGCGATAACGAAATAAAAACGATAGACCGCGTAAAGCGTGCTTACGGTATCCTGACAAACGCGTTTTTGCTGACTTATAAAGAATTTTTGTCGCTTGCGGGCGACGTAAAACTAGGCGCAATGCTCGGATATATAAACATTGCGGACGTGGAAAAACTTGACGAACTTACGCTTTCCGTCCGCCCCGCAAACCTTATAGAACAATACGGCGATAACATGACCGAAACCGAATGCGATATTTATCGTGCGGAAGTCGTGGCTAAAATACTTGCCAGAATAAAGGAGTAAAATGTATCGAGATTCTTTTTCAAACAACGTGTTAGAAGTAATAGAGTCCGCCACCGCGCTTGCAAAGCGGTTCGGAACGAGATACGTTGGCAGCGAGCACATCTTATACGGGTTAATCACGGTAACCGACGGCAGAGCGGGCGCAATCCTTGGCGAAGCGGGCGTGGACGTGGAAAGATACGTTTATTATTTTCAGAAAACGCTTGATAAAGATTTGATTATTCCGGGCAATATGTTCACGCCGAGAACCAAACACGTTTTCGAGCGTGCAATGTCGATATCGCTCAGCGCTCACACGGGTTACGTTGGAACGGAACACGTTTTGCTTGCCATTATTCAGGAATACGACAGCGTTGCCGTAGATATTTTAGACACCATGGGCGTTAACGTGGAAGCGATAGAGCGCGAACTTATGCAAAACATAACGGGCACTTTTTCGGCGGCGGACGAGGACGAAAGAGAAGAAAGGTCTTCTCAGAGCGTTTTTGATAATATGTTCAAAAAACCCGACGGCGACAAATCGGAAAGGAAAGAACAGCATAAAAACGACGAATTGTCGGAACTTTCCAAATACGGAACGGACCTGAATAAACTTGCGATGGACGGCAGGTTAGACCCCGTTATCGGCAGAAAGGAAGAGATAGACAGGGTTGTCCAGATATTATCTAGAAGAACAAAAAACAACCCCGTGCTGATAGGAGAACCCGGCGTTGGCAAGAGCGCGGTGGTAGAAGGGCTTGCGCAGGCGATAGTAAAGGGTAACGTGCCCGAAATTTTAAGCGACAAAACGGTTTTTTCGCTGGACCTTGCCGGTATGATAGCGGGCGCAAGATACAGGGGCGACTTTGAAGAAAGACTTAAAAACGCGATAGAAGCCGTAAAGCGCAACAAAAACATTATTTTATTTATAGACGAGATACATAACATAGTCGGCGCGGGAACGACAGGCGAGGGCAATATGGATGCGGCTAATATCTTAAAGCCTATGCTGTCGAGAGGGGAACTTCAAACAATCGGTGCGACGACTATCGACGAATACAGAAAATATATAGAAAAAGACGCGGCGTTGGAACGCAGATTCCAGCCCATTATAGTGGAAGCGCCGTCTACCGAAGAAACGGTGGAAATTCTTAAAGGGTTAAGGGATAAATACGAATCTCATCACGGCGTGAGTATTCCCGACGATGCGATTATATCGGCGGTAATGCTCTCGGATAGGTATATAACCGACAGATTTTTGCCCGATAAAGCGATAGACTTAATAGACGAAGCGGCGTCGAGAGTAAGACTTGACAGTTACAATTCGCCGATAGAAGCAAAACAGAAAGAAACCGAACTTAACAGGCTTTCCGCAGAGTTAAACGACGCTAAACGCCGAAACGACTTCGAGCGCGCCATTAAAATCAACAAAGAAATCGAACGGGTCAACAAAGAACTCGAAGTGATAAGAACGGAAGCGAGCAAGAAAAACGTCGGCAGAGAAAAACTTAAAATAACGCCCGACGATATTGCGAAAACGGTAAGCGTGTGGACGGGTATTCCCATAGTAAAACTGACCGAAACGGAAGCGCAGAAACTTTTGGATTTAGAGATTGTTCTTCATCAGAGAGTGGTCGGACAAGACGACGCGGTAAAAGCCGTGTCGGAAGCCATTCGCCGTGCGCGGGCGGGACTTAAAGACCCCAATCGTCCTATCGGTTCGTTTATTTTCGTAGGACCCACCGGCGTGGGCAAAACCGAACTTTCAAAGGCTTTGGCAGAGGCGGTATTCGGCGACGAAAACGCGCTTATCAGAGTCGATATGAGCGAGTATATGGAAAAACATTCGGTAGCCAAAATGGTAGGCGCGCCCCCCGGATACGTGGGGTATGAAGAAGAAGGCGGGCTTACGGGCAGGATAAGGAAGAAACCTTATTCCGTGGTGCTTTTCGACGAGATTGAAAAAGCGCATCCCGACGTGTTTAACATTATGTTGCAACTTTTAGACGACGGCAGACTTACCGATAATAAAGGCAGGGTGGTAAGTTTTAAAAACAGCATTATCATTATGACGTCCAACGTCGGCGCACAGGAAATTCATACTTCTTCGCTGGGCTTTACTCAGTCGTCGCAGGCAGAATACGACAAGGCGTGCGACAGGTATATGGACGCGCTTAAAGAAAAGTTCCGCCCCGAATTCCTTAACCGTATAGACGATATTATCATCTTCCATTCGTTGTCCAAAAACGAAACGGTGGAAATCGCTAAACTTATGCTTTCGGGACTTAAAAAACGGCTGGCGCTTTTAGACGTTAAAATGGATATAACCCCCGCCGCAATGGACCTGATAGTTCAGAAAGGTTACGACGAGCAGTACGGGGCAAGACCGCTGAGAAGAGTGTTGCAAAGATATATAGAAGACAGACTTTCCGAAGAAATTTTGCGCGGCAACCTGAAAGAACGTTCGCTTGTAACCATAGACGCGGAAGACGGGCAGTTTTTGTTCTATAAAGACTGAATAAAAATTCAATCGTAATAAAAATTAAATCGTTATAAAGAATTCATCGTTGCAAGGATTTTATCTTTCCCCCTTTTGCCGCTCGGATAATCCCTTTTTCAAGGTTTAAAATAATTATAATTATTTTAATATTAAAAGGATTTTTAAGGGCGGAAAACGTAATATTATATGACAGGGGGTATCTTATGAATATAGAATTCACGACAAGAAACTACGATTTAGGCGAACACTTAAAAAACGTTACCGAGCAGAAGTTAAACAAACTCGATAAATACTTCGGCGATAAGCCCGCCGACGTAAAAGTTTGCCTTAAAAAAGAAGGGACCTCTCTCGTTACCGAAGTGATGCTGAGTTACGGCGGAAAACTTGTGAGAGCGACAAACAGCAGCGACAATTTTTATGATAATTTAGACGTGGTTCTGCCGCGGCTTGAAGGTCAGATAAGAAAGTATCGCACGTGCTTTGATAAAAACAAAAAGAACGCGGCGTTCAAAGAAGTCGCGCTTTACGATAACGGCAAGGTGGAAGACAGTAAAACAGGTATCGTCGTAAAAGAAAAACGCTTTGCGCTCGTTCCGCTTAGTGTGGAAGAAGCCGCCGAAGAACTTGAACTTTTAGGGCATTCGTTTTACGTGTTTCTCGATAAAGACAGCGGAACGGTGCGTATATTGTATAAACGTAACGACGGCGATTTGGGACTTATAGAACCGATTATTTAAAATAAAAAACCGACGAAAAGGTCGGTTGCACAAAGGCATAGTTTATTATGAAGGCAGGCATATCAACGGCATCTTTGTTCGTAAGATTTTCGACCGAAGATGCCTTGAAATTTTTAAGCGACAACAAAATAGAAGTTGCGGAAGTCTTTCTGGAATCTTATTGCGAATACAATAAAAAATTCGGCAAGGTTTTAAGAAAGGTAAAAGGCGACACGGAAGTTCATTCCGTGCACGTTTTAACCACGCAGTTCGAACCGCAGTTGTATAGCGTTAACGAGCGGGCGAAAAAAGATTCGTTCGATATTTTGTCGGGCGCAATGGCGGCGGCAAAAGAAATAGGCGCAAAATATTATACTTTTCACGGCGTGGCAAGGCTTAAAAAACTGCCGTTCAATATAGATTACGACAGAGTGGCGAATATAACTCAACAGATAATAAACGCAACTGAAAAATACGGCGTTTCGCTTGCGTATGAAAACGTGCATTGGAGTTATTATAACTACGTGGGTTTTTTTAACGAGATAAGAAAAAGAACCACGGGGCTTAAAGGTACGCTGGACGTAAAACAGGCAAGACTTTCTAACGTCGATTACCGCGATTTTATCAAAGAAATGGGTAAGGATATCGTAACCGTCCACCTTTCGGACGTGGACGAAAACGGCAAAATGGTTTTGCCGGGCCGCGGGATTACCGATTTTTACGAAATGTTTTCAATGCTTTCGGACTACGGTTTCGACGGCGCGCTGCTTTTAGAAGTCTATCAGAACGACTATCGGACTTTTTCGGAACTTTTCGATTCTCTCGATTACATAAAAAACGTTGCCGCAAAGGTATTCAAGTAACCCAATTTAATATTTAAAATAATTTAATATTTACGTAACATAATTTAACGTTTAATTAACATAACTTGATATTTAAGTAACGGAATTTAATATTTTTAAGCAACTGATTTACCTACGCTATAAAAATTCCGAAAGATAAATAAACATCGCGAAATAAAACAACGCCCGCTTTTAACAGCGGGCGTTTAATTATTGTTTTAATATTTTTTAATATTACGTCTTAATATTACACAGATTTAAGGTACAAAAAAATCAACCGTAGGTTTGCGTGCGGCGTTTTGTAAACTTAACGTAAAGGATAAAACTTAAATAAAAGAATTAAGCAAAAGGGTTAAGCAAAGAAATTAAACGAAAAGAATTTAAGCGTTTATTAAAACGCCCTCGTTTTTACTCTTGCGGTTTTGCTTTTTCTTCTTCAAAAGCCTGTAAAATAACTTTGATAAGTTCTTCTCTGGTTTCCGTTTTGATGGGATGAGCGATATCTTTATACTCGCCGTCGTTAGTCTTGCGGCTGGGCATTGCGATAAAGTATCCTTCGTTTCCTTCAATAACCTTTATGTCGTGTACGACGAAGCAGTCATCAAAGGTAACGGACGCAACTGCTTTAAGTTTACTGTCGTCCTTTTTTACGATACGCACTCTCACGTCTGAAATTTTCATTTTCGTTACCTTCCTAATCATAGATTACAAATATTTTAACATAATAAATATCGCTTTTCAATAGGTTTTTTAAAATTTTTAGCCGATTTTTGGTATTTTGAACTATAATTTTTCAAATTTCATATAATATTTTATGATTAGTTACGATTTTTTCAAAAAGTCAGACAGCGTTTATTTTATAGGCATCGGCGGTATCTCGATGAGTTCGCTTGCGAGTTACTGCCATTTTATAGGAAAGAAAGTTTCTGGCAGCGACAAAACGGACGGGGAAATGACAAAAAAACTCCGTACCATAGGCGTTACCGTGTACATAGGGCACCGTGCCGAGCATATTAAAGACTGCGATTTCGTCGTCGTTACTTCCGCGTGCGACGAAAATAATCCCGAATACGTACGTGCAAACGAGTTGGGGCTTCCTATAATAAAAAGAAGTGAGTTTCTGGGGCTTATTTTATCGAATTATAAAAAAACGATAGCCGTTTCGGGTTGCCACGGAAAGACGACCACGACTTCTATGATAACCAAAATTTTCTACGACGCAAAAAAGTTTCCCACCGCTTTCATCGGCGGCGAAACGGAAGAGTTTTCTAATTTTTTATACGGCGGTAAAAATTACGCCGTTGCGGAAGCGTGCGAGTATAAGAAAAATTTTCTTAATATAAAGGCGGATATGGCGGTTATAACAAATATAGACACCGACCATCTGGACAGTTATAAGACAATGGAAAATCTGGAACGCGCTTTTACCGAGTTCGCTAAAAACGGCGTTTCGGTTATAAATGCGGACGATTACCGCGTTAAACGCCTTAACCTGCCAAACAGCGTAACCTATGCGATAAAAGAAAACGCAATGTACAGGGCGGTTAATTTAAAAGAGAAAAACGGGCGGTATCAATTCACGCTTTACGCTTACGGAATAAAGAAAGGGATTATAAAACTTTCGGTTACGGGTAAATATAACGTTTATAACGCTCTTGCGGCGGCAACCGTGGCGCTGGAAAATAAAATCGATTTTTCGGTTGTTAAAAAGTCGTTATTTAAATTTTCATCCGTCAAGCGCAGAATGGAAGAACTCGGGAAAATAGGGAAAGCGACGGTGTTTGCCGATTACGCGCACCACCCGTCCGAAATAAAAGCGCTGTTGTCTTCCGTGGATAAAGACACGCTTGTCGTTTTTCAGCCGCACACTTATTCCAGAACGAAAATTCTGATGGACGATTTTTTGTGCGTTCTTTCCGCAGTGGAAAAACTTATAATATATAAAACCTATCCCGCAAGAGAAGAATACGATAAAAAGGGCGACGCGCAGACGCTGTACGGAGAGTTGAATAAAAATACATACGGCGAAGTATATTACGCCGATACTATTAAAAAACTTAAACTGTCGATAAACAGGTTTTCCGCCGATAAAATAATTTTCGTGGGGGCGGGCGATATTTACGACGTGGCGAAAGAACTGCTCACCCAAAAAAAATAAGAAAAACAGGGCGTAAAAACGCTTGCAAAATTTGTCGCATTGTTGTAATATTGTAGATGTAAATTTTATAATAGGAGAAAATCGGCAAAATGGTACAGAAAAAAAGAAAAATTGCTATATTAGGTACCGGCAACGTGGGCGCGACAATCGCGTACACTCTTACGCTTTCGGGTATTTGTTCCGAAATAGTGCTTGTTGATATTAACAAAGAAAAGGCTGAGGGCGAAGCGCTCGATTTGACCCAATGCGCGGCTTGCGTTCCTTCCGTAAAAGTATGGAGCGGAGAATACAGCGACGTTAAGGGCGCGGACATCGTTATCGTTACTTTCGGTATCGCAAGAAAGCCCGACCAGACCAGACTCGATTTGGCAAAAGTAAACGTAGGCATATTGAAAAGCGTTATGCCCGACGTTGCGAAAATCGCACCCGACGCAATTTACGTTATAGTTTCCAACCCCGTAGACGTATTGACTTACGTTACGATGAAATGTACGGGACTTCCCCGCAATCAGGTTATCGGCACGGGCACGCTTTTGGATTCCAACAGATTATCGCAGGAAGTTGCCGCATATTGCGGAGTTGACATTACCAACGTTAATTCTTACGTATTCGGCGAACACGGCGACGCTTGCATGACTCCTTGGAGTTTAAGCACGATTGCCGGTATGTCCATGAAAGAATACTGCAAGAAATTCCTTAACGTTTCCGAAGAAGAACTCGACAACGAACTTGAAAGCATTTACACGGGTATGGTTAAATCCGGCTCCAAGGTAATTAAAGCAAAGGGCGCAACGTTCTATGCGATTGCCGCTTCCGTGTTCAAACTCGTTAAGGCTATTCTGTCCGATACGGATACCATTCTTCCGCTTTCCACACTCGCAAACGGCGAGTACGGCGCAAAAGATATGTGCCTCGGAATTCCGTGTATGGTAAACGGTTCCGGTTTCAAGAAAATCGTTGAACTTCCCATAACCGAAGAAGAACAGAAAATCTTTGACGAAAAAATCGCTTCCTTAGACAAAACTTACGAAGCGCTCGGCATAAGAAATCTTTAATACAAATTAAATATATTAAAACATATTTAATTAAAATATATTGAAAAAGTTGCGTATGGTCGCACGGCGGTTTTGCCGCGGCTTAACGCAATCCGTAAAAGGGAGTAGTCGGCGCAGTTTTTGCGTGTTTGTTACCGTCAAGACGAGTTTTTTCTCCGGTAACAAAGATTTAAAAAATCAGGCGATTTAAAAATACGATTAAAAATTCGACAAGACTTTTACCGTGTTTAAACGGTAGAAGTCTTTTTATTTGGCGGGAGTAAGGACAATCCCGACAGTCTGAATGAATTAAAACGGGGTAACAGGGTAAATGAAAATTTTTGTAATAGTTCTATTTCTGGCGGTGTATGCGCTTATAATCGCATTGCCCAAATTCAAAGTTATAATAACGGGCGCCGCCTGCGTTATTTCGGCAACGTTTTGTCTGATATTCGGCTACGTTACTTTTGCGGAACTGTTCACGTCGGTAGACTATAACGTTTTGCTTATGCTTGTCGGCATAATGATAACCGTGGGACTTTTCTCGGAATCGAATATGCCGAACAAACTTGCCGATAAACTGATATGCAGAATTCCGAATTCGCTTGTCGCTATAACCGTTCTGGTGGTACTCAGCGGCTTTGTTTCGGCGTTTATAGATAACGTTGCCACCGTGCTTATGCTTGCGCCGATAGGGCTTGCCGTGGCAAGGAAAACCGACGTCTCGCCCATACCCGTCATCATTGCGATAGCGGTATCAAGTAACCTTCAAGGCGCGGCGACGCTTGTCGGCGATACCACTTCTATAATGCTTGGAAGTTTTGCCGATATGTCTTTTTTCGATTTCTTTTTTTTAGACGGTAAACCATCTATATTCTGGGCGGTGGAATTAGGCGCGCTTTTAACCATTCCTGTTGTTTTGCTTATTTTCAGAAAGGATAAAAAAACGCTTTCGCTGGAAGGCGAAGATATTAAGGTTACCACGATTATGCCCACAGTGCTTTTGCTTTTAACAATTGCGCTGCTGATAGGAAGTTCATTCTTGCCCGATAAATTCTTTCTGACAAACGGACTTATTTGCGTGGGACTTGCAATTATAGGAATAGTTTATAACTGCATAAAATTCAGAACCAACCCCGTAAAAACGGTTAAAAAATCTCTGGATTACGAAACCGTTTTGTTTTTGTTCTTCCTGTTCATTTTAATCTGTACGGTAGAAAGCGTGGGAATAATAGACGATATAAGCAATTTCTTTATAGATATAGGCGGCAAAAACGTATTCCTTTTGTATACGGTCATCGTTTTTGGCTCGGTTATTTTCTCTGCGTTTATAGATAACATTCCTTACGTGGCGACAATGCTGCCCGTAATAAAAGGTTTAACCGCGGGGCTTACGGGCGTATCTCCGTACCTGTTCTATTTCGGACTTTTATGCGGCGCAACCCTTGGCGGAAACTTAACGCCCGTCGGCGCTTCCGCAAACGTTGTGGGAATAGGTATTCTTAAAAAGGAAGGACTTAACGTAAAGAATAAAGACTTCTTTAAGATAGGCATTCCGTTTACGCTTGTTGCGGTTGTTTCGGCTTATCTTTTTGTCTGGCTCGTTTGGGGAATGTAAATATATTTGTAAATAAAATAAGATTGTAGATTTATTTGTACACAGAATAAGATTGACAATCTATTTGTAAATAGAATAAAATGGTAAATTTATTCGTATATGGGATAAGATAGTAATTTTATCTTAGGAAAAAGTGAAAGAAACGCCGGATTCGGCGTTTCTTTTTTTGCAATAATATAATATTACAATAATAATATTTTAATAATAAAAAAAGAGCGAATTCCCGCTCCTTTTCGCTTTGTAATTTTTATAATTTTGTGTTTAATCCGCGTGTTTTATTCGCTTAAAAATCAAAAGACCGTTACTTGATTTCCACGCCGGAAGGGGAGAACATATAAATGTTTTCCTGCATTTCGTAAAGTCCGCCGCCTAACGCGTAAACCGCGCCCGACAACATATCGATAACCCTTACGGACGTTTCGGTTTTAACTTTGTCTAAATGAACAACCGCGTTTTTACCTTTTTTAAGCACGTCTATAATAGCCGCAACGTCGCCAAAACTTTGCGGATGAAAGACGTTTACGGGTGCGTCGAAAGAGTTTTTGATTTCGCTTTCTCCGTAAACTTGTAAACGGTTGTTTTTAGGTTTGTCTTTTCCGAATAAATCGAATACGCCCATTATTTTTCTACCTCGTAATTTCTTTTGCCGAATATCGCGCTTCCAAGTCTTATCATATTACTGCCGTGCCTGATAGCGATTTTGTAATCCGCGCTCATCCCCATAGACAGGGTGGTAAAACGGTAATTATTTTTATTGAACTCGTCGTACAACGCGCGCGTTTCTTCGCACAAATCGGCAAGATAATTTTCGTCGTCGCTTTTAGGAAGCATCGCCATAAGTCCGACAAGATTTATATTTTCAAGAGTTTTAAGTTTTGCTATCTCTTCCGCCGCGTTAAATTTATCGAACCCGCTTTTAGAAAGTTCGCCGCCTATGTTTATTTCGGCGAGAATGTTTGTTATAACGCCTTTTTTCAGGCTTTCGCGGTCAATTTCTTCCGCCAGACGAATACTGTCCACCGACTGAATAAGCGAAACCTTGCCTATCAGATATTTGACTTTGTTTGTCTGCAAGTGCCCTATAAATTGTTGTTCCGCACCAATGAGCAGGGGAGATTTTTCTCTGAATTCCTGAACCTTGTTTTCCGCAACCACTTTAAGTCCGTATTCCGCCGCAAGGTTAACGGTTTGATAATCCACGGTTTTAATGGCGCCGCAAAGAGTGATTTTCTCGCCGCGGTTATTACCGTTTTTTATTTCGCACAGAATATTCTGTAAATTGTTATAAAGCGTTTTGTTTTCCATTTCTTTTTTAGAAATATCCGTTTATTTAAGCATAGTTTATTTAAGCATATCGGACATATCGTAAAGTCCGTTTTGTTTTCCGCTCAGAAAGATTGCGGCTTTAACCGCGCCCACTGCAAAAACCCCGCGGTCGGTCGCCTGATGCGACAGGGTAACCGTTTCGTTCTCGCCTAAAAACAGCACGTCGTGTTCGCCGACGACGTTGCCGCCCCTTATTGCGTGAATACCTATTTCGTCCGCTTTTCTTGCGCCGCAAATACCTTCTCTGCCGTAAACATAGTATTTTTCGGGATAGACCTTTTTGATTTCGTCGGCAATCATCAAAGCGGTGCCGCTTGGTGCGTCTTTCTTTTTATTATGGTGTTTTTCTATAATCTCCACGTCGAACCCGTAAAGAAGTTCCGCGGCTTTTTTGACTAAATCGATAAGCACGTTTACGCCGAGCGACATATTCGCCGAACGGAAAATAGGTATTCTTTCCGCCGCGTTTTCTATAAGTTTTACGTCGCTTTCGGTAAGTCCCGTAGTGCATATGACCGCGCCCGTTTTATTCTTTTCGGCATAGGATAATACCGATGGAAGACAGGCGGGGGCTGAAAAATCTATTATAACGTCCGCTTTTTCGGTTACGCCATCAAAAGACGAATAGACGGGGAAGTTCTTGTCCGAAAAATCTTCTCTCGTATCGACGCCGCATACCGCTTTAACGTCTTTGAAAGAAAGTACGGCTTCTTTAACTTTTTTGCCCATTCTGCCCATTGCGCCGTTTATAATTACGTTGACCATTTTTACTCCTTAATGCTGAACCCGAAGTTTTTTAACGCGGCTTTAAGCGTTTCGGTGTGTTGCGGTTCTAATTCCGTAAGCGGTGCGCGGACGATACCTTTGCCGAGGCCTATGAGTTCTATCGCTTTTTTTACGGGGATAGGGTTTACTTCCGTAAACATTTCGTCTATAAGCGGCAAAAGTCTTTCTTGAAGCGCGGTTGCCTGTTCGTTTCTTCCCGAAAAATAATATCTCGCCACGTCGCCCACTTCTCTCGGCGCAACGTTGGAAACAACCGATATAAGTCCCATCGAACCTATGCTCATCATAGCAAGGTTTAAGTTATCGTCGCCGGAGTAGAGCGCGGTTTTGCCGCGGATAAGCCTTGCGGTTTCGCAAATCTGCTCCATATTTCCGCACGCTTCCTTTATTCCGCCGATATTTTTATGCTCCGCAATTTCCGCCATAGTCTGCGGAAGAATGTTAACGCCCGTTCTTGCAGGTACGTTGTAGCACAAAACGGGAATATTCACGCTGTCGCAAATTTCGTTATAATATTTGACAAGTCCCTTCTGGGTGCATTTGTTGTAATATGGCGTAATAACCAAAAGTCCGTCCGCCCCGACTTTTTCGGCGAATTTGCTTTTTTCTACCGCATTTTTGGTACAGTTGCTGCCCGAACCTAAAATGAACTTGACTCTTCCCGCAATTTTATCGTAAGAAAATTTCGCTATTCTGTCGTACTCTTCTTCCGTAATAGTGGGGGCTTCGCCCGTCGTACCCAATATGCACAATGCGTCTATGCCGTTTTTAATCTGATATTCTATTTGATTTTCTAACGCGGCATAGTCTATTCCGTTTTCCGTGAACGGGGTAACAGCGGCAGTGCAGGTACCCTTGAAAATAGTTTTGTTCATAAAGCGCTTCGCTCCTAAAAATTTTATATTTTTTAACAGTTTATGTCTTTTGGCCGTCTGTAAAATTTCGTAGTTTTGATAGTAGTTCTTATATTCGTTCTTATTTTCGTCGTTTTTATTTCTTTTCGTAATTTTATAATTTTATCAGTAAAAATTAATAAGAACACCCTTATAATCATCGGAAAATTTTAACCGTTATACTGGTCTTTAACCGCGCCCATGGCAATAGCGCGTTCCGCGATTTCTACGGCGTTGGTAGCCGCACCTTTTCTTATGTTATCGGCAACGACCCACATATTTATACCGCTTTCAACCGTATCGTCTTTACGGATTCTGCCGACGAATACTTCGTCTTTATTTTCGGCGGTAATCGCCATAGGATAAATTAAGTTGGCGGGGTCGTCCTGAACTATAACGCCTTCCGCTTCGGATAAAACTTTTTTAACTTCTTCTACCGTGCAGGGTTTAACGAATTCCACGTTGATAGATTCACTGTGTCCGTAATAAACGGGAACACGCACGCAGGTCGCCGTAACTTTCAAATCCCAGTCGCCGAGAATTTTCTTTGTTTCAAAAATCATTTTGTCCTCTTCTTTCGTATAGCCGTTGTCAAGGAATACGTCGATATGCGGCAGGCAGTTACCGAAAATGGGGTAGGGGAACTTTTGCGGTTTTTCGCCGCAGATACCGCCTTTTAAGTCGTTAAAACCTTTAACGCCCGCGCCCGATACCGCCTGATAGGTGGAATAAACTATTCTTTTTATTCCGAACGCTTCGTGCAAAGGTTTAAGCGCGACAACCGCCTGAATGGTAGAACAGTTGGGGTTTGCGATTATGTTTCTGTGCCACAAAATGTCGTTCGCGTTGCATTCGGGAACGACGAGCGGAACGAGTTTATCTCTTCTCCACGCGTTGGAATTGTCTATAACGAGCGTGCCGTGTTTGGCAAATACGGGGGCGAATTCTTTACTTACGTCGCCGCCTGCGGAAAAAAGAGCGATGTCGATTTTTTTATCGACGATGTTTTTTTCGCAAAGTTCAATAACGACGTGTTTTTTGCCCATAAAATCTATTTCTTTACCCGCCGAATTTTTAGACGCAAAAAGATAGTAATTTTCTACGGGAAGATTTCTTTCGGTTAAAACTTCCAAAAACTTTCTTCCTACCATACCCGTCGCGCCGACGACGGCAACGTTGTATTTTTTCATTTAGATTTCTCCTTAAATATGTATTGCAATTATATAATAATATAACAAAATAAATAATAAAAGTAAAGTTTTTTTCGCAACAGACGGTTATTTATTTGTTAATTTTCGGGTTTTGGTATAGAATATATATGTAAAAATTTTTTTATTTTCGCCCAAAAACCATAATATCCGTTTCGGGCGAAAATTTTCGGAGAAAATATGGCAGGTAAAAAGCGCGGGGGACTGATTAGCAAACTCGTTATCGGCGCGGAAAAATCGGAACAGTATGCGAGAGCGTCTTTACCCTCTAACAGGTGGGAACTTTTCTGGGATATTTTAAAAGGCAGATTCGGTAAATTGGTTATCGTAAACCTGCTTACCGCAGTGTTTTTTATCCCGCTTATAGCACTTATTATAATGACCAATATGTCGGTTGCGGGATACGGTTCGTTATGCCCGTATGCACAGCCTTTCGGCGTGGGCTATCAGGCGGTTACTTCCTTTGCGGGATTTAAGGAAAACATCGTTCTCAATATGAACGTGAGTATGTTTGCGCTTTTGCCCGTGGCGATGATATTTGCGGGGCTCGGTATATCGGGCGGCGCATACGTTATAAGAAATATGGTATGGACGGAAGGTATATTCGTTGCAAACGATTTCTGGCGCGGCATAAAACAAAACTTTTTGTCCGTAGTTATGATATGCGTGTTTTATTCGATTATTCTTTACGCTACAATCATTTCCGTATCCTACGAGAACGCGCTTATCGCAAACGGCAAAGGCATAAAATGGCTTTTAATCACTTCGCAGGTGTTTATTTTCGCCGTGTTCGCTTTCGTCAGCATAATGACCCTTCATATGATTTCTATGGTTATCAACTATAAAGTAACCGTGGGACAGATGATTAAAAACTCTCTGATATTAACGCTTGGGCTTTTGCCGCAGAATATACTGTTTGCGGTTATCGCCTTTTTGCCGCTTGCCTTTTTATTCTTTGGCGGAACGTGGCTTGCGATAGGCATTATTTTGTTCGTGCTTTTGTCCATTTCTTTCTGTATGCTTTGCTGGACGAACTATTGTCAGTGGGCGTACGATAAGTTTATGAACGACAACGTTGTCGGCGCAAAGAAAAACCGCGGTATTTACGAAAAGGTTAAAGACGGAGATTCCGAAGCGCTTAAAAAATACAAAGAGCAACTCGCTCTCGCTTCCGCGTCTGCGCTCTCTCAAAGACCGATTAAGCCTATAACGGACGAAGAACTTAAACTTGCGGAATTGCCGCAGTCGTTTAAGAGAGAAGATATAGAAAAACTTAACGAAAGCCGTAAAGCGCTTTACGAAGATAACGAAAGATATATAGAAGAGCATAAAAACGACCCGCAGTATAAAAATGCGGAAGAAAGCAAATTGCAGGCGGAAGCGGCTCTTAAATCGGAACGTGAAAAACGCATAGAACAGGCTAAAAAAGAGTTGAATAAAAGAAATAAAAAGAAAGCGAAAGGTTAAAATTTCGCCCAAGTTAAAACAGAAGTAAAAGTAACAACGAAAACAAAAGAAAAAAGGAAAAAGGAAAAGGCTAAGGCGGCGTAAACCGCCGCGGCGACAGGGAATAGAAGTACGCTTTATGGACGTTATAGATTTTTTGTGTCAACTTGCAATAATATTGTTCTCGACGAAAATGCTCGGTATACTGATGAGAAGATTAGGACTTCCGCAGGTGCTTGGTTTTATTATCGCGGGGATTTTAATCGGACCGTCTATCTGGGGAATGATTTTCGATTTGGACGGGCTTAACGTTTTCCCGATAAAAGAGAGCGGCGCGCTTTCCGCTTTTGCGGAAGTGGGCGTTATATTCGTTATGTTCACGGCAGGTCTTGAAACAAAAATTAAAGAGATTAAAGAAACGGGCGTCGTGTCGTTTGCCGTCGCGATGTGCGGCGTTTTGCTTCCGCTCGGTGCAGGAATAGGAGTTGGCGCGATTTTTCTCCCGCAGGAAAGTTTCTTTTCGTGGTTGTTCGTCGGCGTTATCATGACGGCGACAAGCGTCGGTATTACCGTAGAAGTTTTAAGGGAACTCGGCAAACTTAAAAGCAAAGTTGGAACGGTTATAATGAGCGCGGCGATTATAGACGACGTGCTCGGCATAATAGTTTTATCCGTCGCGCTGAGTATCTCGGGGGCGGGGAGCATAGGTTCGCCCGTTCTTAACGCCATTAACCCGTCCGGCAATTCGGTCATAACCGTTTTGTGGATACTTGCGTTCTTTGTTTTTGCGGTCGGCGCGGGCTTCGGCATATCCAAACTTTTTAAGTATATCGAAAAGAAAACTCCGCATACGAGAAGAATACCCATTTTATCCATTGCGGTTTGCTTTATGTATGCGTTTATCGCCGAAAAAGTTTTCGGCGTTGCGGATATAACGGGCGCGTTCGTGGCAGGACTTGTGCTTTCGTCTAACCATTCTTCGGCAGAATACGTAGACAGAAAAGTTACCATAAACTCATACACGTTGTTTGCACCCATATTCTTTGCCGGCATAGGCATAAAGATAAGTTTTGCGGGAATGGACACGCACGTTTTATTGTTTGCGCTGACCTTTGTTCTGGTTGCGATTTTGACCAAAATCATAGGTTGCGGCGGCGCAAGTAAACTTTTAAAATTCAGTTGGAAAGACAGTTTCAGAATAGGCGTTGGAATGATTGCAAGGGGCGAAGTTGCGCTTATCGTTACCGAAAAAGGTATCGCCGGCGGACTGTTAGACGCGCGCTACCGCGCGATTGTGGTACTTTTAGTGCTTGTAAGTTCTTTGCTGGCGCCCATACTTTTAAAACTTTTGTATAAAAACGACAACGAAGTTATACCCACCAAACAGGAGTTGGAGGAAGGGCATTTTGAATAAACTTTTAAAAACTTTGGCGTTCGATAATCAGTTGACCCTTTCGGTGCTTGATACTACCGATATGGTAAACGACGCCATAAAAATACATAATTTATCGGCGACAGCGGCGGCGGCCTTGGGGCGCACGCTTACCATTTGTACGTTTATGTCGTCCAATCTTAAAAATAAAAGCGATAAATTATCGGTTACCGTGTGCGGAAACGGCGCGGGCGGAAAAATAACCGTGTGCGGAAACGGCGATTTGCAAATGCGCGGTTCCGTGGATAATCCGCAGGCGGAAGTGCCGCTTAAACCTAACGGCAAGTTAGACGTGGGCGCTTTTGTGGGCAGAAAAGGAAGACTGACCGTCGTCAGAAGTATGGGGCTTAAAGAGCCGTATTCCGGCACTTCCGAACTTGTGAGCGGCGAGATTGCCGAGGACTTTGCTTCTTACTATTGCTTGTCCGAACAACAGCCGACGGCGATTGCGCTCGGCGTTAAAATAAACACCGAATATAAATGTTCGGCGGCGGGCGGAATAGTGCTTCAAGCGTTGCCGGGTGCGGAAGAAAAAAATCTTATCCGTGCGGAAGAGATTATAAACGGACTTTCTAACTTTTCTTCGGTTCTGGAAAAGAAAAGCGCGGAAGAGATATTAAAAGAGTATTTCGGAATAGATAAATACGAAGAATATCATCCCGAGTATAAATGTCTTTGCAGCAGAGATTATATAGAGCGGCTTTTGGTGTCGCTTGGCAAAAAAGAAGTGGACGATATTATTAAAACCGAAGGGCAAATCAAGGTAAGTTGTCAGTTCTGCAACAAGGAGTATGTTTTTACCGAAGAAGATGCAAACGAATTATTCAGATAAAAACGCCGAAAACGGCAAAATATTACAATTCGATAACAGCGTCGGTCGTTATTTTTCTCTTACCGAAAAATGTATGGAAAACGGCGACTTTTTGGCTGCGCTCGATTTTGCGTTCTCGGGGCTCAGAGCGGGCGGCGGATACGATTCGCTTGCCGATATTGCGGATATTTACGCGGATATGGAGCAATACGAACTTTCTAACCATTACTGGATGAAATATCTGACCGTTGCGCCGACGGACAAGACTTCCGTTGCGTACGAAGAACTTGCCATAAACTATTTTTATATGAACAACCCCGGACTTGCGGGGTATTATTTTCATAAAAAGATTACCACCGACGGATTTATAAACAAAGACGGGCTTGACGAAGATATTTTAAATTTCATCGCGGAAAAGACAAACAATCAGAATTATTATTACATAGCCTATCCGTTCGACAGGGCGGACTATTCACTCTTTTTGAAAGAAGGCAAAGATTATCTCGCTTCGGGAGAGCCTGCCGCCGCGCTTAAAGTTTTATCCAGAATTCCGCAAGGTTGTAAGCAGTATAAAGAAGGGAATTTCAATAAAGCGATAGCGCTTTTTCTCGGCGGAGAAACGGACGAAGCCATCGACTTGTTGAGAGAAGCGGTCAAAGCCGACGGGGGCGACGTTAACACGCTTTGTAACCTTTCCAGCATGTACGACTTTAAAAACGATAAGGATAAAAGCGGATATTATTATTCGCTTGCGCTCGAACGCCCGACTGTCGACCCCGAAGCCTTTTTTAAACTTGCCACTTGTTCTCTCGAACAAAAAGAGCACTTAAAGGGCGCGGAATTTTTCGGAAAAGCGATTGATAGTAATTTTTATGACCCGAAAATCCTGTTTTTATACGGACTTGCGTTATTGAACAGCAGAAATTACGAAAAGGCGGCGGAAGTTTTGGCGTTGACTTACAGAATAGACCCGCGGGACGACGTAACGCGGTATTACGTAAAACTTTCCCAAAAAATCGTTGCGGACCCGCGCGTTGCAGACGCGTTTTTGCCGCTTGAATACGCACACGTTCTTCCTGCGGAAGAAATGACGAAGAGAAGAAGAAAAATCAACACGATTTTAAGTTATAACTCATATAAATTCAATCTTGAAATGAAGAAAGCGGAAATACAGGAACTGTATAAGTGGGCGCTGTCCGATTGTACCGGGAAAGTGTTGACGGAGTGTTTAGAAATGCTTTTCAACGTACCCGTTAAAACCTTGCGGCTTATCACAAGCGACTGGTTGCTTGACGGCGATTTTCCCCCGAAAATCAAAGAAAGCCTGATGTTTATTATGATTATAAGCGGATACAGGGGCAAAATTTCGCTTTACACGGGGCAGATTTTTCTATCGTTTACGGTAAAAAAGTCGCCGTGCGAAAAGTACGAAAATCTTATATATTTTGCGGCGTATGCACGCGCGCTTACGAGAGTGGCGTTTACGGGTGAACCCGAAATAGACAAACTTGTTTTCTCGCTTAACAAAATTTATAAAGCGCTTAAAGGCGACGAAATAGAAAAGACTCTCGACAGAGAATTACTTGCCGCGCTTACAACCTTGGAAGCAAAATTACTTTTGGTAAACGGCACCGACAACGTCGCAAAATTGTTCGCCGTAGACAGAAAGGAACTGAAAACGCTTTCCGAATATTATAGGAGCAAAGGAGTTTTGAATGTTAAAAATAATCGACGCAGACGCACTGTTCGATAAATACATAAGCGATTACGTTTATAAAAATATCGGCAAAGTTAAGCCGGAAGAAATAGAAAATCAGATACCCGTTCTTTACGAG
>JAEYEN010000093.1 GCA_023403375.1 Bacillota bacterium | reverse complement strand
CCTACCTGTAATAAAATATAAGTTTCGTTATTTCAAAATCTTCGGCAAAAGAAGTTATCTCGCACGAAAATTCTTCCGCCTTAATAAAAACTTCACAGCGGTTCTTTCCCTTTTTTAATAAAAAACTCCTTTTAACGCCGTCGCCGTTTATAATCATTTCGGCTTCGCAATTTATATCCGTCACAACTCCGTAAAGCGTTTTTTCGCCCGAAACGTTAAAATCGGTAACAACGCTTTTATAAACCTTTTCGCTTTGTCCTTTGTCGGAAGAAATTACTCCCGCCGCCCCGTCGGAAACCGAAATCACGTATCCGTCTTCCGACAAAAGCATATTCAAAGCCGATATAAAGCAGTCTTTTCCGTTAAGCGCGTCGTAGCAATATATAAACTTTTCGCCAGACCCGTTCAACACGGGCAGCAGATAATACTCGTCCTTTTTTACGGCGTTTCCACAGGCGGTATAAGAGTTTTTATCCAAAAGACCTTCTATCTCCGTAAGACCGTTTTTCAAAGCGTAAAGTTTGTCTGCGTCCTTAAAGATAATTTTATCGCCTATGCTCACCGCCGTTTCGCTTAAAGGTCTTAAAGGTTTAACGGTTATCTCCTTAAATGTAAAACCCATATCGTCCGCGCTTTTTTCTATGCGCGCAAATCCCCTTTGACACACCGCGATTATGCTTCCGTCGTGTTCGATAAGCCTTGCGGCGTTGCCTTTGCTTTTGGGCACGCTGACAATAACCGCTTTCATAAGGTCGAGATTTACGCCCGAAATATCGTCCGAATAATAAACGTAAATTTTACTTTTACTCGCCACGAAAAGCGTTCCCGAACAAAAAAGATAATCGTCGCCCTTTACCAAAGAAATCCTGTTCACGGTTGAATTTATGGCGTACGCCCCGTCTTTATCCACCGCGACAACAGTTTTTTCTCCGTCGTAAATCATTCCGAAAACTTTGGGAACGTTCTTAAAAGCGGGCACGGGGAAAGACCTGAACACACATTCGTTTCCATCGTTTTCCTTGTCGTTTTCTTTATAGTACAGTTTTCCGTCGCTGCAATAAACGATAAGTTGCCCGTCTACCGAAAAAGCCTTTACCGCACGCAAGCCGTCGGGCAGACGGCAAAGCGTTTTAACGTGCGGAGCGGCGACCAAGCGGTCCTTTTCGGCAAAAATTCCGACTGCGGTATCGCAAAAAGAAAAGAAATTTTCGACTGTGAATTTTTTGTCGGTATTTTTTAATTCCGTAATGCCGTCTATTCTCATAAAAAACTCCTTAACGGGATTTTTCCGTTTTTAGGTTTTATAATTTTTGAAAGCGCGTCGGTATACCTGTTACGCCACAAAACGCTCTCTTCGAAGTTTCTTTTAAGCAACAGATATTCAGAAGCCACCGCATATGCGATTATCCTTGTGCCGACGACCGATTCCTTATACCCCGTGTCGTCTTCAAGTCCCAGATTATAAGGCAGATATTTATACTCTATCACCCACTCTCCGCACGGTATTTCGATATAATCGGGGTGAAAATCGAACTCCGCTTTATCTCCGTTAAGATTATAAACGTTTACCAATTCCAACGCGGTTTCTTTTAACGATGAAAAGTAAATTTTACCGTTTTCGCTTATTGCTTTTTCTTTTTTGACAAGCGGAATATATGTAGACGAAAGTTCGTTTATAACGGTATTCGCACAACGTGTAAGGTAATCTACGGCAACCAGAACGTTTCCGTCCGTCGCGTATTCGCCGTTTTCCAAATATTCCAGAACTTTTTCTTCGGCAAGATAAACCGCCGCCGTTTTTACAAGGTCTTTTATCTTCATATTTTCTCCGTAGGAAATATCGCTTCGGGAAGTCTCCCGAAGCGTTTCCTTTTTTGTTTTTTGTTTTTAGATTATAATTTTATGTTTTATTTAAGTATTCTTTGTTTTATTTAAGTATTGTTTACTGTATGTAACCGCCGAATACGGGCACTTATACAGCCGCCGATTTACGCTTCGGTTATGCCCGAAAGCATACCCTGACCGATAGGTCTTGCGCAGATAAGGTCTGCGTATTTTACCAGCGTTGCGGTATAAACGGGTTTGCCTGCAACCTGTTTCAATACTTTACCGTCGTCGCCTTCCAGCCACTGCCAGTCGCACAACTGATGAAGAGTGAAGTCTTCGGTGTTAAGCAAATACATCGTTCCGTCGGGGCAGAATCTGTCCGCAACGATAGGAATACCGTTATAATTCATCGCTTTGTAGCCGCCGCTCAGTTCCATAGTGTCTATAATTCTCTTGTTTGCGGAGAAGAGATTTTGGAGCGCTCTGCGTACTCCCCAAGAACAGATGATAAGGTTAACCGCGCCGCCGCTGGATTCTTCTATGGAGTCTATCGCTTTCTGCAATTTGGCTTCGGTAATGCTTCCTACGCTGCTTTCCATATAAGGCACAAGCCAACTGTGGTTAGAGCGGGAAAGTCCGTAGATAGAGCCGCTCGAAGAGAAAATCGCGCCGAGCCCCGTTATTTCGTTATTGTAAGAACCCTGAACGGTAACGATAGATTTCGCCGCAACCGTTTCGGTGGTAAGCGCGGTGCCGCTTACGGTAATGGTTTTGTTTTTTCTGTCCACTTTGAGTATCTTTCTTCCCGTTGCGCCGGAGATTGCTTCGCCCGCCGCCGTTCTGAAATCTACAATCATACCTTCGATAACGTTTTTAACGCCGTCAAGAGTGATAACGCCGTCGGTTATAGCCGAAACGGTGCCGAGTTTTCCCGAACCGTCGCCGAACAACATTCTTCCGAAGTTGAAACTGCTTGCTTTAAGCAAACCTTCCATTTCCGCATTGAGAAGGGAAACGAAAGCGCCCGAATTGTTTTCAGACGCCCTTACCGCTTTATCGGAAATTTCAATGGTTCCGTAAAGGTTTTTAAGCGTGGCCACAAACTGTTCGTAATTGTTGCCGGACGCATTGGGAAGGTCGCCGTCTTCCGTGCCGGCGCCTATGCCGCCGTTCATTCCGTAAACGGCGAGTTTTCTGATTTCTTTACCCCACACGTCGTCCGTGCTTTGTTTTACCATAGATAAAAGGGGGTTTGCTTTTAAGTTGAGTTGCGAAGCAACTACGTCTAAATAATAAGATTTTAACGCCTTGTCGGCATTAGTTAATGTAACTGCCATATTGTTCTCCTGTTTTTTAATGTTTAATAAAGATTTAATAAAGATTTATAGTATTTCCTTTGCGAGAAGTCCCGCTTCCGCAATGGTTTTAGGCTTAAAAACAGGCGTTTTAAGACCAACGCCCGCTTCGTCTATAACGACCGCCTTTTGCTTGGACGCCATAACGTTTTTAAGATACTCTTTTAATATTTCGGTTTCATCCGCGATTTTTTCTTTTTCGTCAATTTTATCTTTATCGTTTACGGCTTCCGCCCCTTTGTCCGCACTCGGAACTTCCGTTTTATCGGGCGCGAATTTTCCCTCCAACTCTTTAATTCTCTGACAGCGTTTGGTAAATTCAGATTCCAAAGAGTTATACGCATTAAGAAGCGACTTAACGTCTTTGAATTTTCCCAATGAGATATCGGCGTTGCCGACGGAAAGCGCATTGTTTTCTGCGTTTTCGGTTTGTTCTTCCTTTATTTGTTCACAGGAAAGTTGTTCCATTTTTTCTTAATCCTCCGTTTTATATTTTTCTTTTAATTTGTCCTGATGTTCTTTTATATGAGATAACAGCCTTTCTTTTTCGGCGGCGGTAAGTTCGTCGTATTCGCTTAAAACGTATCTGGTATGCTCGTCTATATGTATCTTGTGGTCGTCTATGTTTTCTGCGTCAAGCCCGCGGAAACGAATGGTTTTGTTTTCGTTCTGCGCCTTTTCTTCGTGCAGCCTTGCAAGACCTTTCTGATAATCCAAATCCTTATACCCTAAAAGCGACAATACTTTTTCTTTTGTGGAAGAATTGAGTTTTCCGTCGTCACCGAATAAAAGTCCGCTTTTGTATAAATCGAATATAACTTCCTTTTTCTGCGCCGGCGTAAACATCAGTTCGTTCTCGCTTTCTAAGTACACGTCGTCCGAAAAAGCGGTGTTTTTGTTTGCGTAATATATTCTGGTTTTATCAAACCCGTCCACGCTTTTCACTGCGCGAACGCCTTTTACAAACTGTTGATAAAGCCATAAAATATGCCTTGATATTTCAAGATAACATTTTCTTATGATTTCTGCGTTAAGCGTAAGCCTTTCGTTGTCCTGTTCTATTAACAGTTCAAGCGCCGTTCCACTCGATACTTTGGCGTTTTGGTTAGAAGACGCCACGTCCGAAACGCCGCTGATTATAACGAACTCGTTTAAAAGTTTGGTTTCTTCGTCCGAGAAATCCGACGGCACGCTTGCTTCCGCCATAACTTCCGGCGGTTTACAGCCTTGCCTGTAAACGAGAACTTTCCCCGGTGATAATCCGTCCTCCGACAAATCGTCTATGTCCACGGACCCGTCTTCCACCGTCAGAACGCCGTTGGAAATCCTGTTTAAGAATTCGTGTTTTCTGTTTTTAACCGCGTTATACGCACGCTGAACGGGTATCAGCCTTTCTATTATGCTCGAACCGAAAAAACTACCCGACACCACGCACGATTCCTGCTTTACGAAAGGATAGCGTTTTTTGCCGTCTGATGTCGAATTATACGGCAGAACCCCGTAGTAAAGCAGTTTACCGCCGGATACGGTTATCAGTCTTCCTTCGGGATAGACCGTTGACGGCGCTTCGTATTTCTCTATTACAACGGCGGCGTCTGACAGGCATTTTTTAGACCTGTTGTTCAATGCCGCGGCGCTATAAGGAGATAAATCGAACACGTCTATCTCTTCGCCCGCTATCTCTACTCCGTACTTTTCCCGAATAACCGAAACGGGCATCGCTTTTGCGTGAATTATGCTTCTTTGCGCGTCTAATTTTTCGGTGCAGAGATTATCGGGAAAAATCTCAAACGGCGAAACGGAAATAACGTCCGCGTCGCCCTCGAACACGTCGTTGCCGTCAAGTTCTCCCAAAACCTTTCCCGACTGATTGTTCCAGATAATTTTATAAAACCCCGTTCCGCAGGATTCGCTCCACGACGTGGTTTGCCTTACCACTTCTTCTATGCCTGTTTTTTTGAACGCTTCTTCGATAAGTTTTTCGGCAACCGACGCATTTGACACGTCTTCGTCGTCGTCCGACTTGGGTCTGACGTAAATATTAGGCGTTACTCTCGAAAATTTAGCCGCTCTCGATTCCATAATGGGCGCTATATGATTGAACACTCCGCGGTTCTGCCATAAATACCCCTTGTCTTCCGCTATTATTTCGCCGCGGTTATTTAGTTTTACGTATTGGTTTCCGCGCAAAAAATTAAGGTTCAGTTCCCATTGCCGCTCGTAAGACAGTCGTTCTTTTCTCCGACGGTTAAAATCGGCGACGGTTTCCGCTATCAACTCTTCGATAAACTTTTTTTCGTCGTTCGATTTTTTAGTCTGAATATTGCTTCGTTTTCTCAATTTTGCTCTCCTTTTTGTTTTTCTTTTATAAGCGTGCCGATAAGTCTTTGCTTTTCTTCTTCAAGTTCCTCGTCGGTCATCGTTTCTATGTTTTGAACTTCGTCGTCCAGCAACATTTTTATCGCCGAAATATCGGGCGGCACAACCTTTGTCGTAACCTTTTTCTTGGAAAGTTTTATTCCTTCTTCGTCGCTGACGTACTCTTCTATCGTTTCCGTGGAATCGAACCCCAACGCCTTTTTATATAACGCGTTTTTAAGTTCTTCTTCGTCCGGCAGTTCTTTATGTTCGGTTTTTGATTTACGTTTGGTACTTTCTCTCATTTATAATTTTTCGATATAACCTCTCTTTGTCCTTTACTATCGCGTTTTTCTCGGGACTGATTTTTATCGGCGCGGGCTTTTTCATTATGTAATACCTTAGTTCGTCCAAAGAATGGTCGTCGTATTTTTTAGGACTGTCGCCGTCGCCCCACCAGTAACTCTTAAACTCCCTTATCAGATTAACGCAGTTTTTAAATATATATAGTTTAGGTCCGCGTACCGCCTTGTTTAAGTATAGTTTTACTCGTTCTATGCCGCTGAACAGGTCCTTGTTCACTTTGGGGTTCGCTATAATTCCGTGCTCGTAAAAAAGTTCCGTAACGCTTTTGTTAAGCGCAAGCGTTTTCTGGTTTGCGGCGGAATCTATAAGCGCGGTTATCTTGCCGTCGGCTGTCTTTTTCCAGCCCAACTTTTCGCTTATCTCCTTTATTTTTTCCGAATGATAACTTACGTCTTTGCCCGCCATAAAATGTTCCGCCACCACGTAAACGTTTCCGTCGTAGTCCACGCAATACCAGTGCGCGGAAAGCGGATTGTTAAGCCCGGGGTCTATCGATATAGTATCCTGCCATTCGGGCGGCACGGGGAAAGGCTCTATCACGTTAAAGTTTTCGTCGAATTCGGGATACACAAGCCCCGTATTGCTCTTAAACCGTCCGTATCTCCTGCTTTCCAACTGGTCGGGGGATAGCGTTGCGGAAAGTTCTTCAAACTCCTTTTTGTCTAAATACGGGTTGTCCGCCCACTCCATAAACTCGTACCACACTTCGTCGGAGTTTCCGCTGTTTAAGTAAA
>JAEYEN010000071.1 GCA_023403375.1 Bacillota bacterium | reverse complement strand
ATTCACCACGTAAATCCGACAATGCCGAAACACAGTTAAAAACTTCGGATTATAACATAATTCACCGTTTTTCAGTCGGTTGTTTTCGGCAAACCTTATCTGTCGGTCGTTTTTAGCAAACCTTATTTTGTCAGCCGTTTTCGGCGAGCCTTATCGGTAAATCGTATTTTGCTGATTTTTGGTCAGTCCTTTAATTCTTTCATTATAACGTCCGTTACTATTTTTGCGCATTTATCTATGCCTTTTTGCGACAAATGAAGCATGTCTTCACAGATGTTTTCTTCTAAACCGTCTAAAACGGGATAATATAAGTCGCTTATTATAATTCCTTCTTTTTCAAGGGCTTTCACAACCGCTTCGTTATACTCTTTTGTTCTTTCGTTACAGTGGTTGGGGTTTTTCTCGCTGGCAGGCGTTGTCGTTGCAAAGATAACCTTTTTAGAATAGGTTTTTAATATTTTTGCAATTCGGAGCATATTTTTGATATATTCGTCCAAATCGGTAAACGGTCCGTCGCCGAACAAGTCGCACACGTCCCATATCCCGTTGTTCCAATGTATAACGTCGGCGCCTTTTATGTTATCTTTCAAATCGAATAAAAGTCTTAACGTGTATTTTGCAAAACGCTGATTGTCTTCCGTCTGAAAAACTTCCGCGTAAGGTTTAAGGTTTTCGGCAACTTTTTTGCCGTATCCGAAAAGGCGGATACTATCCCCTAAAAGCACAACTTTTTTCATCTTTTTCTCCCCTTTAAAAGTTATTTCTTTTTTATACTTTTATTATAACGAAAATTATTTCTTTTGCAATACCCTTTTCCAAAAAAACTGAATAAAAGTTAAAAATTTGTATAAAAAAGGCGGTAAACTACCGCCTTTTCTTACTATAATTATATTTTTTACCATAATAGTTGTCTTTCGCAAAATGTGTTTTTCAGCAAAATCTTTATTTCGTATATTTGCTTTAACAAAGCATAAACGCGTAAATATAAGATACGACAAATATGGCGCAGCCGATTAAACAAAAATCGGATTACAGTCTTTTTCTGCTTACTTCCGTAAGGTCGCCCGTATCTTTTACTTTTTGTTTTCCGGGAACTTTTTTCACGATTATTTTATCTTTGAATTTATAAAGAATTGCTAAAACGATGATTATAACGATAGCCGCCACGATAACGATAATCAGCCAGACGGGCATAGTTATCAGTTTTACGGTATTCCACATTTCGTTTACTTTAATAAGCGCGTCGTCCGAAAAATTCTGCATTACCGCACAGCGCTTTATCGTTTCTTCGTCAGAGTACTGTGCGTAAAGTTGTCTGCCCGTTTCAAGCGAATATACCACGTACGTATCGTCCGTGCAATCGGGGTCGAAGAAGTATTTTAAGTCTACGGGATACACTTCCGTTTTGCCGACGTAAACATATTCCCCGTCTTCGGTAAACTCATAAGCGTCGAGATAATAAACGCCGTCTTCTTCTATAAGCGAGCCGTAGGTATCGATGACCGCATACCCGTCGCCGTATGCCGCAAAGTCGCTTTCGGCATATTCTTCGTCTTCTATAAGTTGCGCTTTTTCTTCTTCGGAATAAACGGTAAAGGTCTGTTCCGCGCCGTAACTGTCTACAACGTAATCGAACACTTCATCGCCTGCGACGCAACTCGTGTAGCCTATATATTCCATATTTCTGACCGCGTTTTCGGGACGGGACAGAAAGTCCAAAAACTCGGTTGCCGCAGCGGTAGACGCCGCTTTGGGCATAACCCAGCCGTCAAACCACACGTTGGAGCCTTCTTCCGGCACGATATAAGATAAATTCACGCCTGCCGCGTCGCCTTCGTCCATAGAATACACCGCGTCGCCGCTCCACGCAAAGTTTATGTCTATTTTGCCCGTTAAAATATCGCTCTTTCCGCTGTCCACTTCAAACCCGTAAAGATTTTGTTTAAGTTCGGTCAGCACGTCTTTAACTTTCTTTATCGTTTCATCGTCCGTACGGTTGAATATTTCGGCTTTTTTGGTTTCGTACTCGTCTGCGGGCAAAGTTTTTATCGCGTTAAGTTCTTCTTCATACACTATCGCAAGCGCCATAATGTAACTATCCCTTACGCTGTCTTTTATGGTAATTTTGCCCTTATACTTTTGGTTAAGCAAGCCTTTCCATGCGGTAAGGTCTTCCGCGTCTACCTTATCGGTATTATACACGTTACCCATAGTGCCCCACATGTAGCCTATGGCGTAAGTAGTGCCGTCCGCCTGATTGATGTCAAGTTCGTCGAAAACGCTTTTAATGTATCGCGAGCCGAAGTCGATATAACTCTGCGGCATTTCGTAAGGCTTTATCAGGTCTTCCTTCATCATTTTCATTATCATGTATTCGGAAGGACACGCCAAATCGCAGGACTTTGGGTCTTTCAATATTTCGTTATACATTTCTTCGGACGTGGCAAAAGTGTAATAGTTAACTTTTATCCCCGTTTCGTCGGTGAATTCGTCTAAAATATCGACGTCTATATAATCTTCCCAACTGAAAACGTTTATAACGTCCGCCCGTGCTTCCGCAGCGGAAACGGGGGCTGCAATCGAAACGCAGGGTACAATCAAAAGCGCAAAAAGTAAAAGCGCGGTTATAAAGTTTCGCATAGTTTTAGTCATTTTCGCCGCCTCCCTTTTGCTTTTTTTGCTTGCCCTTATATTCATAACGACAACCGCTATCACAACGATAAGGAAGATAATGGTTGTAAGCGCGCGGTAGATAGGCACTTTCTCGCTTGCCGTTTCGGTGGTAAGCGCAATAGATTTATAAACCGCCGTGCTTATGGTATCGTAGCCCAAGGGCGCGAGCGTTGCGGTAACGATATAGTCGTCTAACGACAAAGTAATCGCAAGCATAAATCCGGAGAATATGCCCGACATAATTTCGGGGAACACCACTTTGATAAGCGCCTGAAAAGGCGTTGCGCCAAGGTCTAACGCCGCTTCGTACAAACTGCTGTCCATTTGCTTTAATTTAGGTATAACCGAAAGCACCACGAAAGGCGCGGTTATTATAATATGTCCTATATACAAGCCTAATATCGAGCGATGCGGCAGTCCGAGCAACAAAAATGTCATTGCGAGAGCGCATGCGGTAACTACTTCGGAATTGACTACGGGTATCTGCGAAGCGCCATTTACGGTTTTGCCGAGTTTACCTTTACTGTAATAAATTCCTATCGCGCCGAGCGTTCCTAAAACGGTGGATATAACCGCAGTTATAACCGCTAAAAGCACGGTGTTTAACACAACGTCTTTCACTTCGGCAAGTTTTTCGTACCACCTTAAAGAAAAGGCTTCCCACACGCCGATTGTTTTGCCCGAATTGAAACTGTAAATTACAAGAATGAATATGGGGATATAAATAAATGCCAGAACTAAAAATATATACCCGCGGGAAAAAAACTTTTTAATCATATATTTGTCCCCCTGACGCTGCCTTCCGATTTAAATCCGCCCGTAAGCCACATGGTTACGAACATTATAATAAGCATGACGAGTGCGATTGTCGCGCCGCCGTTCACGCTTGTAAGCGTGCCGTTTTCGCCAAGGAAACACCACGCGATAAGTTTGCCAAGCACCGTAAAGCCCGTGCTTCCGCTGAAAGTATCGGTTATAACGTAACAACTCATAACGGGCAGAAATACCATCATAGCTCCGCTTATTATCCCAGGAATCGATAAAGGCAACGTAACCTTGAAAAACACTCTTACCCTGCTTGCGCCAAGGTCCAACGCCGCTTCTTCAAGACTTTTATCCATTTTTATAAGCGTGGAATACAAGGGCAATATCATAAAGGGCAAAAAGTCGTAAACAAGCCCTATTATGCTTGCAAAAGAGCCAAGCCCCATTCCCAAAAGCGTTAAAAGTTCTTTCATCGCCATGGCGCGCATAACGAAATTTATCCACATAGGCATAACGAACAATAACAGCAGAGTAAAAGCCGCGCTTTTTTTCATTTTGGTAAGAATATAAGCGAGCGGATATGCGATTAAAATACATATAAGCGTTACGGCAAGACTTACCAACACGCTTATTAAAAGAGTGCTTATCTTCGTTGCGTCCGTGAAAAACGCCGCAAAGTTATTAAAAGTAAACGCCCCGTCTGTGCCCGTAAACGCGTAGTAGATTATAACGAAAAGCGGAAAAACCACAAACATTATCAAAAACAACGCGTAAGGTATGCACAACTGTTTTCTGGAAAAAACGAAAAACCGTTTTTTGCCGTTATTTTCGGGCGTGCAGAAATTTTTTTCCGTCATCTCGCTATCTCCTGTTTTAAGGTGAGTTTGATTTTATC
>JAEYEN010000059.1 GCA_023403375.1 Bacillota bacterium | reverse complement strand
GCTTTTTATTGTTTCCGCGGTGATGGCGGGGCTTTCCATCGCTTATTCGTCGGTGCTTGAAATATTCGTAGAACTGCTTTCGGATAACGGAATGGCGGGGCTTTTCACGTCGGAAAATATGGCAAATCTTCAAAAGTTTAAAGAGTTTGCTTTCCCTGTGAACGTCCTGATGAGCGTATTTATAAGCAAAAAAGGTTATTCGCTTCTTGTGTATCTTCTTATCTCTTCGATTATTTTTGCCGCCGGACTTGTTTACACCGTTTTTTCTTATAATTACGTGCGTAACGTTAATTTTGCGGCAAAGCGCAAAAGCAAAGAAAGGAAACTCAGAATTTTAAGCGTTCCCAAATCCCTTGTAAAAAAAGAATTGTCGCTTATTTTCGGCAATTCCGAAAATATTTTTTCGTATACGGGGCTTATAATAATTCAGCCGTTTTTGTTGTGTATGGTGCTTAAATCTATAAATACCGCATTCAACTCCGGGACTATCACTTATTATATCAATTACATACCCGGTTTTGTGGCTTTTACAGACGCGTTTTTCGTTATGGTTTTTTCTACTACCATAGCGAGCGGCGCAAACCGTTTTATCTCCATGGAGGAAAAAACGGTAAAAAATATGAAAACCATGCCTGTAAACCTGCATTTGCAACTGGCAGTCAAATCCGGTTTACCGTTTGTTCTTTCGGTTGTTTCGCTTTTTGTATCGATCGCGGTCTTGCTTGCCGCGGGCGTTATTGGGTTTGCTTCGGCGTCTTTCTGCTTATTGCTCGGTATATGCGCGCTTGCGCTGTACTACGTGGCGTCGCTTTACGAAGAACTTAAAATAAGACGGGCAAAATCGCGTAAAACGCTTATATCTTCGGCTGTATCATATCTGCTGCCCACGTTTTTCGCCGTATTCTCGGCTATACTTGCTTATTCGGGAATTAACCCTTACGTTTGCTTTGCCGTCGGCGCTGTGCTGTATATAGGTCTGGCTGCGGCGGGCGCGTTTATCGTTTATAAAAAATCGGGACGGCTGTTCCTCGAACTGGAGGCGATAAACTGATGAAAAAGAAAAATCTTGCGGTGTTGCTTATCATACCGTTTTTGTTCGCGGTTTTAACAACGGTTACCATAAACACCACGTACATTTACGTTGACGTAGATATTTCGGGTATCGCCTGGGATTACGGCGATCCGGAAGCCTTTAAACTGAACGAAAACGGCTATAAACTTAACGCAAAGGGAGTAAATCAACGCAACTATACGATAGCCGAGGGAAACGAACTCGTGTGGCGCGTGGAAAGCAACGCCGAAGGCGAACCGATAGCGGAAATAGAACGGAAAACCGACGGCTACTATCTTAAAACGCTGGGCGTAGGCGCGGTAAATCTTATTTGTTCCAACAAAAAAGGCAACGTAAGCCGAAAACTCGAAGCCATTATATACGACCGCGGCGTTATCATAGCGCAGTCGGAAATAAAGCCCTCGGGCGCGAACTACGATCCGAATATTTATTACGGTCAATACGACATGGACGGAGGAGGAAAACTTTCTTCCGCAAAATTCCGACTGAACGTAACCACGCAGCCGGAAGAACTTAAAGACGCGCTGGAATACGAGTTTTCGGATAATATCGGATTCGACGAACAGACCTGCGAAGTAACCGTTAAATCGGCAGGCGACGCTTTTGTGCTGTTCAAGGTAGACGCCGAAGGCGTATTGCCGTATAAGGCGGCTTTCAAAGTGGTTGAAAACGGTGTAAACGTTTATAACTACGATCAACTTCTCAATTGCACAAACCGCTCGAAAAACGGGGAAATAGTGGTATTGAGAAAATCGTTCCAATCCGAATCGTTTATCAAAACCGAACTCGGAAAGGAAAACAACGTTACGTCGTTCGGTAAAAAGGGTGCAAACGGCAAATATTCGTTTGCGTCGGAAATTTATTCGTTCCGGACAAAGTACAACCACGAATATATCGATAAATGGAATGATTTCGCTAAAACGGATAAGAGGTTTTCGCCGATATCCGATAAGATCAACGCGGGACTTCGCATAAGAAAAGACTTTTACGGCAACGGTTATACCATAAATTTGCATAATCTCACTTATCCTTACGAAACCGTTACAACGGGGGACGGGCAGGAAGTCCCCGTTCTCACCGCCGATAATCTTTTCCGCGGGCCGCTGCCGTTTTATACGCTCGGAGATCCTAACGGAATGGCGCTTATAACGGCTTACGGGCAGGATAACGCAGGGTTTTATATCGATGGCGACGGGGTTACCGTAAACGACGTGATAATTAAAAACTGCGACGACGTGAACAGTCTTAAAAAACTCGAAACGGTCGGGACTGCGGTTGAAGCGGACGGCAACGGCATAACCATTAAAAACTGCACGCTTTCAAACGGTAAAAACGTGTTAAGAAGTTTTTCTTCTTATAATTTCACCGTGGATAACTGCCTGCTGATGCATGCCCAGAACTTTTTATTCACTACGGGGGCGAACGAATATTCGAAACCCAACGGCAATTCGGTGAAGAATTTTTCGGATTCTTCCGGCAATGCGTTCGAAGGCAAACTTGCGGATTATATGAAAGAGGACGGAAAGGGCGACGTTTTAATGACCGAATACCTCGGTAATATTCCGAAAGAAAAGATCGAAAATTACAAAACCGCGCTTCGTAATATGCAAAACGCGCTTGGCGACGAATCGGTAAAAACCGAATTCAAAGGCAATACGGAGTTTAAAAACTGTCAGTTTTACGATAGCGGAATAGCGTCGATAGTTTTTGAATCGCTGTTTAACGGACCTTTCCTTTATTCTAAAATATCGTCGCAAATAACCAAAATGTTTTCGTCGTTCAGCGGTCCCGAGCAGAAACCCCTTATTCCCGATCCGCCGGAGCAGATTTCCGGCACGAGTTACCCGGTTAAGGTGCTTCTGAGCGGCGATACGGCGTTTTACGATTATAAAAATTTCGAAAAGATGGACATTTCTGGACTTATAAACGAAAATATTTCCACAGTGCTTAAAGATCTTTCCGGAGGCGGCGGTCTGGGCGGAATTACGGGCGGAGCCGATCCGAGTAAATATAATATAAACATCGACTTTATTTTCCCGCTTAAAAACCTTGTTAAAAAAGAGGCGCAGAAACGCAGCGTAAGTTATAGCGACGGAGAAGCGCAGTATACTAATATCCCGGTCGCCTATTACGGCGGCGGCGCAAATTATTCCACCGTAGAATTTGCAACCGATTACGTATATCATTTGAATATGAAACCTGCCGCAGAGGTCGATATTATGGAAACTTATCTTAACATGAGCGCGGGAGAGGGT
>JAEYEN010000041.1 GCA_023403375.1 Bacillota bacterium | reverse complement strand
TATGCCCGCCGCTTTGTCTATCGCTTTTAACACATTGTTATCCGTATCGAAAATTCTGGAAATCAGCGACACGATAATAAGTCTTAATATCTGAACAATCAAAAACAGCGCAATAAACAAAACTATCGCGTCTATTCTGATAGTAATCAAAAAATTACAGAATCCGCTGCCATTCGCTTCCAACGCGCCGATGAAAGACGCCAGAATATTCTGAACGAACGCCCAGTCCAGCACCACGCCGAACAAAAACCAGCAGATAATAACGCAGCAAATCTGCCCGACTATTCCTTTGGTGATAAATCTGAGGCTTTTTCCGAAACCCATTGCAAAGCCGAACAAGAGTGCGGCAAGCGCGATAAATAGCGCGACGTAATCGGCTGTAATCACTTATTTCTCCTTCTAGTTAACCGTTAAAAACGATTATTTCACACAACTATTCTACGTCCGTCATAATTTCGGATATAGATTTTCTCAGTCCGTTCTTTTCCATATTATAAGCCTGCTCGATACAGCGGTAAACCGAAAGCGCTTTACTTGAACCGTGCCCTTTCACTATGGTTTTCGCCGCGCCGAGAAGCACCGCCCCGCCGTAATTATTATAGTCCATAGTGTCTTTTATCGCATAAACGTCCTTTTTAAGGAACAACGCGCACAATTTGGTTTTAAGATTTTTTCTGAAAGTGTTTTTTAAGAGTTTCAGAACTTCCATACACGCGCCCTCGGTCGATTTCAATAAAACGTTGCCCGAAAACCCGTCGCAAACCACAAGGTCGAAATCACCTTTAAGCAAATCTCTCGCTTCCATATTTCCGCAAAAATTTATTTTATCGCACGATTTTAAAAGCGCAAACGTTTCCTTTCTCAGTTCGTCGCCTTTTTCTTCTTCCACGCCCACGTTCAAAAGCGCAACCTTAGGGTTTTCTATGCCGTAAGCCGCTTTAAGATATAAACTGCCCATAAGCGCGAATTGTTTTAAGTATAATCTGTCGCAATCGACGTTGGCGCCGCTGTCGCAAAGCCCGACGACTTTTCCGTTCATTGTGGGAAGAACAGGACAGAACGCCGGTCTTTTAACCCCCTTGATTCTGCCGAGTTTAAGCACCGCGCCCGCAAGCAACGCACCCGTAGACCCCGTGCTTACCATTGCGTTCGCACTGTCGTCCGTCTTTAAAATTTCAAAGCATTTGTACATCGAACTGTCTTTTTTAGTCCTAATCGCTTCGGTAGGTTTGTCGTTACAGGATATAACGTCCGCCGCGTGAACCACGCTTATTCTGTCTTTTTCGGAAAAATCCGAAATCTTTTCGCCGATGACTTTCTCGTCGCCGACAAGCACAACTTCCAAGTCGCGGATATTTTTTAACGCCGTTTTTGCGCCTTCAATATTTGCTTCGGGCGAATTGTCGCCGCCAAGCGTATCGACTATTACTTTAATCATAAGTAATTCCTTTATTTTAATACAAACGTTATAATATATATTATCATTTAATATAAATATCGTCAACCTTTTTTGAATTCTCTGACAAACTATACTCCTTCTGCACCCCGCTTTTAAACTGTACAATGTAAAAATTTTATTCTTTTTTGTTTAATATTGACAAAGGCACTAAAAACAATGTATAATTTAACGGTAATGCTTTAAAGCAAGGCAAAGAGGAAAAAGTATGTACGTTTTATTTGCAGATACCGATATGGATATCACCCCAAAAGACGCCGAAGAGTTCGGATATAACCTGATAAGCATGCCGTTTACTATGGACGGCAAAGAAATATACCCTTATGCGGACGGCAAAGATTTCGATATGAAATCTTTTTACGATTCTTTAAGAAACGGCGCCGTTCCCAAAACCAGCGGACTTAGTCCCGAAATGTACGTGGATTATTTCGAACCTTTTTTCAAAGAAGGAAAAGACGTGTTGTACGTTCACTTTTCTTCGGCGATGAGCGGAATTTTCAATTCTATGCGAATCGCGGAACAGGAACTGAAAGAAAAATATCCCGAAAGAAAATTATATTCGATAGACACGCGTTCTATAACCGTGGGCGCGCTCAATATCTTAAAAGAAATAGGCACGCTTTATAAACAAGGTTTAAGTGCGGAAGAGATTATAAAATGGTCGGAAACCGAAATGGATAAATTCGCCATTTACTTCTTTGCCGACAACCTTTCCTTTTTCAGAAGAAGCGGAAGAGTAAACAATCTTGCCGCTGTTTTCGGAAATCTTCTGAGCGTTAAACCCATAATCTACATAGGCAGCGACGGGGTTATGACTTCTATCGATAAAGTCAGGGGCGTAAAGGCAACTATCGCCAAAATGCTCGACTACGTAAAAAATTTGCAGCAGGACATTAAGTCGCACAGAGTCATAATCGCCCATTCCGATACGATAGAACTTGCAACCGTTCTCGCAAATAAACTTAAAGAAGAGTTCGGCGAAGACCTGAACATAGAAATAACCTACGTCAATCCCACCGCAGGTTGCCATTGCGGACCCGATTGCGTCGGCGTTTCTTTCTACGCTAAACACAGATAAATATCTCGTCTGATTATAAGGGGTTGCCCGTTTAAGGGTCTACCCCGTTTATTTTAAATAAATCTTTCCGTAAAAGTCTAAAACCAAAAAACGGCAAATCGGAAAACCGAAAACCGAAACTCCCCCAAAAAACCAAACTTAAAAACTATAAATATAAAATTAAATCGCAAATAAAAACTAAAAAAGCAAATCGGAATAAAATAGCGACGGAAATTATAAAAATTATAAAAACGAACCGAAGTGAATATGGCTGAAAAGAAAAAATTAACTCTGCAACAAAAGTTAGACAAAAAAAAGTATAAAATCCCAAATCGGGTCATAAACAAATTGTATCACGTTATAGGTCAGCGTTTTCTCGCCAGACCCTATAACGCGCATTATAAAATCATAGACGATATAAACGATTGTAAAGGTCCTTGTTTTTTAATCTACAATCACCTTTCCCGGCGCGACCACCTGTTTTTTTCACAGGCGGCATACCCCAGAAGAATTAACATTCTTGCAGGATATAACGAGTTTTTCCGCAAGTCTTTCCATACCGTTTTTAATCTGATGAACGTTATTCCCAAAAAAAATTTCTGTCACGACCTGCCAAGTATGAAAGCGATAAGCGGAATCATCAAAAAAGGCGGTTGCGTGTGCTTTTCGCCCGAAGGAATGAGTTCTATTTACGGACACAACCAACCCATAGTCGCGGGAACGGGGCATTTTTTTAAGCACTTCAAAGTTCCCGTGTATATGCTTAAAATCCGCGGCTCTTATCTCACAAGCAATAAAGTGTGTATAGACGACCGCCACGGCAAAGTAGAAGCCGAACTTTTCAAACTTTTTTCGCCCGAAGATTTTAAGGTAATGACGGACGAAGAAGTCGGCGATAAAATAAACGAAGTAATGCGACACGACGATTACGAATGGAATAAAACCGCGCGCATAAAGTATGATTCGCATGGCAAAATATGCACAAGACTTAACGATATTTGTTATAAATGTCCAAAGTGCGGCGCGGAACTTAAAATGACCGCTCACGACGATTATATTGAATGCGAAGCCTGCGGAAACGGCGCAAGAATGAACGATTTTTACGACTTTTTACCCTATAACGAAACTTGCGTTATCCCCGTTTCCCCTTCTAAATGGGTGGACTGGGAGCGAATTCAGGTTATAAACGAAATAAGGGAAAATCCCGACCTTTCTTTTTCGGCAAACGTTAAAGTCGGTTATCTTCCGCCCTATCGTCTGGTTGAAAAAACAACCACAAGCGAGCCTTGCGGAGAAGGAAAAATTACCGTCGATAAAAACGGAATTCACTTTGTTGGTACAAAATTCGGTAAAGAATGGTCGTTCGATTTAAGTTATAAAACCGTTTATTCGCTTGTAA
Organism: Bacillota bacterium; assembly: GCA_023403375.1. GTDB lineage: Bacteria > Bacillota > Clostridia > Christensenellales > Borkfalkiaceae > UBA1259. The sequence continues at coordinate 1,743 of JAEYEN010000041.1, read as the reverse complement.
TAGTAAACGATTTAACTTATTTTTCGTTATACATCAACGGCGAATATCACGATTTTACGCCCGATACGCCGTGCGTTGGCAAAATTTTGTTGCTTGTAGAAGAATTTCATCGTTACACTTATAACGTATGGAAAAACTTTAAGTGGGACGAATTTATGTACGATAAAGAAAAAAGCCAAAGTTTTCTGTCAGATAACCTTGCCCCTTACATTTTACCCAAAGAAACAACTAAAAAAGATAAATCATAAATAAACTGCATAAACGCGCATATTAAATCAAAAATCAAGTAATAAATATTAAAAACAAATAGCAAAAAAAGCAAATAATAAAGAACGACATATCAGAATATAAACGTAACAAAAAAACGCGGCGGGAAAAATCCCGCCGCGTTTTAATTTTATGTCTTTTAACAAATCTTATCTACGGTTTTGGTACTCACGTCTAAGACGTAGAAATGCGCGTCGCCACAAACGTTGGTTATACCGCCAAAGTAAAAACCGTTAAGGAAATAAAGTTTATTGCCGGACATTGCAATCGAAGAGCCATAGTATTGACTTCCGCCGTCAAGCACGAGTTCTTTTGTAGAACCGTCTTTATCATCGGCAAACCTGTTTACTTTCCAGAACTTGTTTACCATATTGAGCGCAGTGCCGGTCTGAGAGAAGTAATAAATATCATTGCCCGAAATAATAAATTCTATCGGGTCCGTCTCTTTGCTTGCGAGAGCCGTATAACTTCCCGGATTATCGAAGTCCGCTCTTCTTATCTCTTTGGTCACAGTTCCTCTGTAAGAGTAATAAATATAATTATCTACAAACTCGAACTGATAACAATTTTTGATACTGTCCGAAAACAAAGTTGCCTTCAATTTAGCCGAAGCGTCGGTTATCTCCGACAGAGTGTAATAATAAATCTTGTTGCCGTCCAGATAATAAAGTTTTCCGTCTTTTATTTTAAGAGATGAAGCACCGTTCACTTCCGAGAATTTTACTGCGGCGGTACCGTCGGTTTTCATTCTACCGAGTCCGCCTGCCGCACCTGCCGCATTGTAATGAACGTAATACAGATATGTTCCGTCAGACACCATCTCTCTGCAATCGTCAGAAGAAATCTTTTCCGCAAGCCCGCCTATGGTAAGATTTATTTTATACAAATCGTTGTTAACAAGCCTTGTTACCTGATTAAAGTACAGATAGTTATCGTAAATATAAAAATCTTCTACTTTATCGGAAGTAAGTTGCGTCAACGTTCTGGTCGTCTGATTATATTTATACAGAGTTTTATCTGCATACATATTAAGGAAATAAACGTCGTCGCCTACTATAATCGTTTCGCCGCCCCTGTTGTACGGGGTCGTTTCGGGTGCAACAAACCCATCCAACAAATCTTCCGTTGTTTTTGTATTTGTATTATACGAATATAAATGCAAATCTTGTGCCTCTATGTACAACAACCTGTTGTTTTTATAATCGCACGACAGAGAATTTATACCTTTTGGCATGGCCTTAACAATATCCTTATCCGTTCCGTTTACGGAAACTTTCCAGATACCGAGTTGGTCTTTGTTTATTGCAGAAGAACTTAAATCGGTATTGTTGAAATAAATATATCCGTTATAATAGGTCAAATATTCACCGGCAAAGTTTGTAAGTTTAACAGGCTCGGTCGTTCCGCCGGACAGGTTTATTTTGCCGATATAATCATTCAAAAGCGTATTAACACAACAATAAAGCACGCCTGACT
>JAEYEN010000110.1 GCA_023403375.1 Bacillota bacterium | reverse complement strand
AAACGTCGCCGTTTTTTCTGCAAACGGGCGAAAGCGAATTATGTTTTACCCCCCCTGTTTCGGCAAATATTCCGCACTTTTCGTCGGTATAATCTTCCCATTTTTCAACGATGCGCGTAGCAAGTTCTCTGACGGCGGCTCTGTCTTTACTTTCTAACCTTATAACGCTGTTATACCAGTCCACGATACCTGCTTTTACCGACGGGAAGTCTTTTGCGACGAAAGATTTTTTTATCGGCGCTTTATGCATGGGCATAACGTGTCCGCCGCCCTGAAAATGTTCGTGGTCCAAAATCGAACCGCCGACTATGGGAAGCGCCGCGTTGGAGCCTATCATATAGTTGGGGAAAAAGTCCACGAAGTCTAAAACTTTTGCAATCGTGTCCGCCTTTATGTGCATAGGAGAATGACTTTCCGATATGGCTATCATATGCTCGTTATAATAAGCGTACGGCGAATACTGAACGAACCACGGTTCGCCGCCCAGCGTTAAAGAAATAGTCCTTATATTTTCTCTTGCGGGGTGCGTTGCCGTGCCTTCAAACCCTTCGTTTTCTTTACACAAAAGACAAGCGGGATATTTTTCGGATTTTTTCTGCGTTAAAAGTTTGGCTATGTCTTTATTGTTTTTTTCGGGTTTGCTTAAATTGATTGTTATTTCAAGCGTTCTGTCCCCGTCTTTATATTCCCACTTAACGTTTCTTGCTATCGCCGTTTTCTGAACGTAATTGTTCTTTACGGACAAATTATAAAAATACTCGCACGCCTTTTCTATGCCCTGTTCTTCTTTGATTTTCAAGAACGTTTCGTTTACCTTGGACGGGAGCGGCGACAAAATACCCATTATGTAAGTGCTGTATAGTCCCTTGCTCTCTTCCGTCGTTATGCCGTTTTCCACTGCGTGCTCTTCTAATTCCGCAACGACTTCATCCGGAACGTCAAGTTTTTCCACGTACGATAAGTCGGGCAACTCTTTTGCGGGACTTCCAAGCCTGAACTCTCTTAAAAGCAGGTTACGAAAATAAATTTCGTCCCTTTTGTTCAAATGCAGAAACGCTTCGGCATACTTTAAAAGTTTCTCGGTTAAAATTTTTCCGTCAATCATTCTTCTCTCCTTTATTCGCGTAATAATAATAAAAATTACATTCTTTTTCCGAATTATACAGTTTTCTGACGCGGTCGGCTTTTTTACCGAACATTTTTTCAAAATTTTTTGCGTCTGTAATAACGAATGCGGACAGTCCTTTGTTTTCCGCCACCGCTTTTCCGAGATACTTATAGCACTCGTCCGCTTCTTTTCTTCCGTAAACCCTGTCACCGTAAGGCGGATTGGTTACTATCGTTCCGCAATCGAAGTCGGTTTTAAAATCTTTTATGGCGCGGCGCGAAACGTTGATATTTTTCAGCACGCCTGCGCGTTCCGCATGGTTTAACGTAAGTTTTACCGCTTTTTCATCCACGTCAAAGCCGTAAAAATCAAGTTTTCTTTCTCTGTGCTCGCCGTCTTTCGCTTCTTCCGTCACTTTGTCGTAAGCCTTTTTGTCGAAGTTCTTAAAAGCGAAAAAATCAAATTTTCTTTTTAACCCCGGCGCAACCGAAAGCGCAATCATAGCCGCTTCTATAAGTATCGTTCCCGAACCGCAAAAGGGGTCGAAGAAAGGGCGTTTATAGTAAAAATCGCTGTATAAAAGCATACCTGCCGCAAGCGTTTCTTTTATAGGCGCGATACCCACGAGATTTCTGTATCCGCGCTTGTAAAGCCCCGTTCCGCTGGTGTTAAGCCTGATTTCGGCAACGTCTTTGTATATATAAAAGTTGACGCGGAAGGGCGCGCCGTCTTCCGGAAGACGGTTTAACGAATACTTTTTGCAAAGCCTTTCCGCAATGGCTTTTTTCACGATTTTCTGGCACGCCGATATTGCGAACAACTTGCTTTTAACGCAGTTTCCGTCTACTATGACTTCTCCCCTTTTGTCGATAAAATTTTCAAAAGGAATGGATTTTACGTTATCGAAAAGTTGGTCGAACGAAAGACACTCGAATTGTTTTAATTTTATGTAAACCCTGTCTGCCGTTCTTAAAAAAACGTTGGCTTTGGCAACGTCCGAAAAGTCGCCGTCAAAGGTTATCGCGCCGTTTACGGCGGGCAGATTGTCGTCGCCGAGATTAAGACGATTAAGTTCGCTTTTAAGCGCGCGTTCCAAGCCGGAAGCACAGGTTACCGTAACAGATAAATCTTTTGTATTTCCCATAAATTTTATTCCTTTTATATTGTAAACGAAAGTTCGATATAATGCAAGTATTTAAAATTTTTTTTTGAAAGCGCTTTATATTTATTGCGAAATTATTTAACCACGGCGGCTTATACCGGCAAAATATAGGTAAAAATTTCAATTTTGGCGTTAAAACAGTTGAATTTTTATTTAAAATATATTATAAATATATATATACGTTTTTTATGTTGCAAAAAACTTATTTCAGAGGTTTTATATGGAAAACAATGCCGAAAGAAAGGTAAACTGCCGTTATTTTTCGGAGTTTACGAAAAAGGGATATTACATTCCCACGTTGCTTTTCTCTATGGTTATTTTGCTTTTACTGGTAATTAACCACGATTACAACGTACTTACCGCCCTGTTAGGTGTAAAAAACACCACTTTCATTTTTACTTTATGCGGAATAGGCGTTTGCGCCGTCGTAGTGTTTATATACATAGCGTCAAGCATAAAAATGAAGTTGCTTAATCTTGCGCATCCGCTCTGTTTCTCGATGGTGCTCGGCGGAATAAGTTACATAATTTATCTTGCCGCAACTCACCGCATTTTCACCGTTTTAAGAACTACCATTGCGGTATTGCTAATCGTTATCGGTTTGTTCCTGTCCGTTCTCGCCGTTTACTATTATATGATTGGCGAAAAAGAGAAACTTTCGGGCGAAAACGCGCTTGGCGGATATTACACCGCTTTGTTCAAGAAATATTCTTTCCTTTTGATTTTGCTTGTTTCCATGCTTACGATTTCCGTTTACTATCTCATAAACAACGCAAACTTTATGGAACGCGTTGTTACCACGTACGAAAATCCTTTGGAAAAAACCAAAATCGGAATTATCCTTTGCGGAGTCGTTTTCGTTATCGCGGCGGCGATACAGTTCAGCGACAAGCGCATAAATATGCTTGACGTTACGCTTAACTCTCTGTTCGTAAGCCTGCCCGTTATACTTATCCATATAATCTTCCTGTATAAAGCGAGAACCTCTTATATGATTGCGTGGGCGGTTGTAACTGCTATCACGATAATAGTTTATCTGGCAAGAAGATTACTCTTCGTTAAACCCGAAGAAGAAACGCCCGCGGAAAACGGCGGATACTTTAAAACTTTTGTTAAAAAGTACGACGTTGCCGCTCTGGTTTTCGTTTCAGTGGCAATAGCGGTAATCGTTTATAACGCGTATACTTTCGGTTTTATAAGCGTTTTGTTCGACTTTATAAAAGGCGGCGGTAAACTTTACGCTTACTTCATTCCGCTTATGTTTATAATGATAACGCTAATCGTAGGCGTTGTCGTCGGCTTTATCGTTATGATACTCGGCATCAAATCCAAAAAAGTACATATCGGCGATTTAGTAAACTGGGTATTCTTGCTTCTCCCCGTTTCTATCAGCTACTATGTAATTTATCTTGAAAACCTTTACGTTGTAGCGGCGTTTGCGGCATTCTTCTTCTTTGCGCTGGCAACCTTTATCGCAAGAATCAGAACGGTCGGCGTAAAAAAGAAATAATAAAAGTATATACTGAAAGTCAGAAAAAGTACGACCTGTTTTATCTGGATTTAATTTTATTCGGCTTTAATTAAAATCAAAAAACATTTAAAAAGTATTAAAAAAGCAGTTTTCTTTAACGGATAACTGCTTTTTATTTTTACTTTTACGCTCGACTTATTTCTTTAATTTTTTTACTCGTTTTATTTGCGTTTTTACCCCGATTTGTGCGGCGAACTGCATATTTAACGGAACGGCGTTTTTCTTTTGCCGTGCTTTTTACAATGCCGCAAAAACGCTTTTACCGTTTTTTCACTATAACGAAAACTTATTTATATTATTATAATTATTTAATATTTATATACATAATATAGTCGCGCTATAATTGACATTTTTCTGCATATTTTGTAAAATGAAACTAAATGAGTGCATCTAACCCTACGCAAAAAAAATTAAACAAAAATTTGTTCTTCCGTAAGGGCGACCTTTTTATTTATGCGGTTATCGCCATAGTTACGGTTGTATTTTTTTTGGTGTTCGTTATTTTACCGAAAGATAATTCGGAAGGGTTTAAAATAATCTATAAAAACGAAACTGTTTTAACTTTTAAGTTCGGCGACGAAAAATATACGACGTACGAGTTTGACGGCGAACTTTCGATAGTAAAAGAAGATGACCGCCACGTTATAACGGTTAAAACGGGCGATTCGCTCGAACAAAAAAACGTTATAACCGTTATGCTTAAAGAAAAAAGCGTTTTTATGAGCGACGCCGACTGTTTTGGGAGAGATTGCATATCTTCCCCTGCGTTAGACGGCAAAAACGCCATAATATGCGCGCCGCACAACTTAAAAATCGTTCCGCTTAAAACGGAATACGTGCCGATAGAAACGGGTAGAGTATGAAAAAACATACGATAAACACAAGAAAAATATGTTTTTGCGCGGTAATTTCCGCGCTTGCGCTTGTCGCTTTTGTTTTAGAACAACTTCTGCCGCCGTTGTTTTTGCCGGGGGCAAAACTCGGCATATCGAACGTGTTTGTGCTTTTCGCGATATTCTATCTGGGAAAAGGATACGGCTTTGCGGTTTTTTTGGTAAAAGTATTGCTCGGCAGCGTATTTTCGGGGAACGTTTCCGCACTTATTTACAGTTTGCCGTCGGGTTTGCTTGCCGTTGCGACCGAAATGCTTTTATCTTGTCGGGATAAGTGGTTCAGCGTTACGGCGATAAGCGTTCTTGCGGGCGTGATTCACTTGCTTTCGCAAAACGTTATATTCTGTCTGATATACACTTCTTACGAATACTTATACTTCCTGCCCTATTTTATGCTCATCGGCGTTTTGTCGGGCGCGGTTGTGGGCGTTATCGTAAGTCTTGCGTTAAAATATACACCTGCACGCATTATCGAATGCGAAAAAAATAAAACGGAGGATATAAATTGAGCATTTTCAAAGGAAAAAATTACCGCTACGGTATCCACGTAGACGGCAGAAAAGAACTTACGGCGCATATTCCTATCGAAACCATGCCGCCCGTCGATAAAGTTTACATAAGTTTATCTCAGCATATCGGCGCGCCGGCAGTGGCGAAAGTCAACGTAGGCGACAAGGTTAAACGCGGCGAACTTATAGGCGAAGCGTCCGGCGCTATTTCCGCAAACATTTTCTCTTCCGTTTCGGGTACCGTTACGGAAATCAAAGACATTGTAAACGGACTCGGTCAAAAACAAAAATACATAGTCGTCGAAAACGATTTTAATGACGATGAAGAAACGCTTCCCGAACTCAAAGAATTCTCTCAGTCGGAACTGATTGAAAGAATACGTTATGCGGGTATAGTAGGGCTTGGCGGCGCGGGGTTCCCCACGGCAGTCAAACTTTCGCCCAAAATTAAACTCGACACGCTTATCATCAACGGCGCGGAATGCGAACCATATCTTAACTGCGACAACAGGCTTATGATTGAACGCACTTACGATATTTACAGGGGAATCAAATACACCGCCAAAGCGTTAGGGATAGAAAACGTTATTTTAGGGATAGAAGGCAACAAACCCGAAGCAATAAAAGCGTTTGAAAGTTATACCGACTTAAAAGTCGCGGTTCTTAAAAAGCAATACCCTATTGGCAGCGAAAAACACCTTATCTACTGTACCACGGGCAGGAAAGTCCCCGTAGGCAAAATGCCTTTCGACGCCGGTTGTTGCGTCCAGAACATCAAGACCGTTATCGCCATATACGAAGCGGTGGAACTCAACAAGCCGCTGACCGACGTTGTGATGACGGTAAGCGGACAAGCGGTTGCAACGCCCAAAAACTTAAAAGTAAGAATAGGCACGCCGTTTCAAAAGGTTATAGAATATTGCGGCGGCGCGGTTAATCCCGCCAAAATCATTGCGGGCGGCCCCATGATGGGCAAAGCGGTCGTAAACCTTAATCAATACGTAAGAAAAACCGATTCTGGCATACTTTTGCTTGCCGAAAAGGAAACCGACCTGAGAACGCCCACCAACTGCATAAACTGCGGAACGTGCGCGAGAAACTGCCCTATGCGTCTCATGCCTATGTATATTGAAAGTTACGCCTTGTCTGGCGACTATAAAAACGCCGAGAAATACGGAGCGATGAACTGTCTTGAATGCGGTTCCTGCGCATACAACTGCCCTGCTAAAAGACCGCTCGTTCAAAGTATCTCTATGGCGAAAACGAAAATAAAGGAGATGAAATTAAATGGAAGAAAATAACGTTTTATACTTTTCTCCTTCTCCGCACGTAAAAAATCCGCGAACTACCAAAAAAATTATGATAAACGTGTGCGTGGCGCTTTTGCCCGCCGTTATTATGGGTATCGTATACTTTGGGCTTAACGCGTTTTTGATTGTGCTTTTGTCGCTTGCAAGCGCGGTTTTATCGGAATATTTTTTCTATCTGATAAGCGGCAAAAAAACCAAAGAGATTATACGCGATTTTGACTTTTCGTCCTGCGTTACGGGGCTTCTCGTTGCAATGACTATCGGCACCAACTACCCGTTATACGCGCCCGTTTTCGGCAGTATGTTTGCTATTATCGTAATAAAACTGTTGTTCGGCGGCACGGGTAAAAACATCGTCAACCCTGCGATTGCGGGAAGAATATTCATTTTTATTTCTTTCCAGTCGGTTGTGGGAGAATGGCTTGCACCTTCTATCAGGTCGATAAGCGGCGGCACGCTTTCCACAGGCGCCACCACTCTTGTAAATCTTCTGGATAACGGCATTTTGCCGGACCTTTCCAACTGGGATTTGCTTTTAGGTACGGGTCTTTCCGGTTGTATCGGCGAAACCTGTAAGGTAGCGCTGCTTTTGGGTGCCATTTACCTTTGCGCGATGAAAATAATAGACATTAAACTTCCCGTAATATACGTTGCAGTAACGGGATTGTTCACGGTGTGCCTTAACGGATTTAATTTTGCATACTTCCTGCCCTCTATTCTGTCTGGCGGACTTATACTCGGCGCGTTTTTTATGGCGACGGACTACGTTACCACGCCAAACACCAAACTTGCAAACTATATCTATTTTGTTGCGTTAGGTCTTTTAACCGCAGGGTTAAGACAAGCCACGCATATGGAAACGGTTTCTTTCGCAATACTTTTGATGAACCTTACCGTTCCGCTTTTCGATAAATTTATCGTACCTAAACCGTTCGGCTATAAAAAGCCCGAAAAGGAGGGTAAATAATGAAAAAGTTCTTTTCAAACACGTGGTTTAAGTGCATTTCGGTTTTACTCGTCATCGCTTTGATTTCCGCCGCGCTTCTGACAATTTTAAGTTACGTTCTGTACGTTTCGCCCGAAGAGAGAACAATGCGCGCGATAAAGAAAATATACGGCGAAGAGAAAACCTTTTCTATCGTGATAGACGCCGATTCTTCCGACGAAAGCGTTAAAACGCCCTACGTTTCGGAAAACTATGGCAAAATAAACAAATTATTTATAGTAGGCGACGAAAACGCCGAAAGTTACGACCTGTTGTTTCAGGCGAGCGGCAAAAACGGTTACAAAAACGGCACGGTAACGTTGTGGATAAAAGTAGTCCATTCCGCAGAGGGCGACAAAATAGAAAAAGTTATACTTGAAAGTTACGATAAGCAAACGCTTATGAGTAAATTTTCGGGTTCCTTTTATAATAACTTCTGCGTAGACGTTACGGGCGATTATTTTACCGCGCGGGAAAACGAAACGGATATATTAAACCCCGTTTCGGGCGCAACCTTTTCAGCCACCGCGGCGAACAACGCCGTCAACTGCGTTATAGAATACGTAAGGGGGTCAAAATAAATGAAAACCGATTTCAAACAAATTGCCAAAGATGGGCTTATAACTTCTAACCCCACGTTCAAATTAGTACTCGGCACCTGCCCTACCCTTGCGCTTACCACAATGGCGATGAACGGTATAGGTATGGGGCTTGCGGTTACCTTCGTTTTAATATTCAGCAACGTGATTATTTCTTTACTAAAAAAAGTAATTTCGCCGCAAGTGCGAATCCCCGCGTTCGTTCTGATTATCGCAACGTTCGTTACCATAGTAAGGCTTGTTCTGGATAAACTTTTACCTGATATTTACGAATCCTTGGGGTTATATCTTCCCCTTATCGTCGTTAACTGCATAATTCTTGCGAGAGCGGAAAGTTTTGCCAGCAAAAACCCCGTGCTTGCCAGCGCGGCGGACGGGTTGTTTATGGGGCTTGGCTTTACGGTTGCGTTAACTTTAATGGGCGCGTTCAGAGAGATTCTCGGTTCGGGTTCTATATTCGGCTTAAAACTTTGGGATTTCCAGATAGGATTTTTCGCACAGAGCGCGGGCGCGTTCTTCACCTTTGCCTTATTTATTGCGATGTTTTCTTTGATATCTTCAAAGATTTCGGAAAAACGCAAAAAATCTCTGGCTAATATGGCTAAATTTACGCCCGTCAAAGAAGACTGCGTAAAAGAAACAAAAAACGCGGCTGACGTAAAGGAGGGAAACTGATATGGCGGTTTTAATTACGATAATCGTTTCTGCGGTATTCATCAACAACTTCGTAGTCGTTCAATTTTTAGGTATCTGCCCCTTTTTGGGAGTAAGTAAAGATACTAAATCCGCTTTCGGTATGGGCGTTGCGGTAACGTTCGTTATGACGCTTACCTGCCTAATCACCTACCCTGTTTACTGTTACGTTTTAGTGCCGCTTAACATCGAGTTTATGGAAATAATCGTATTTATTTTCATAATAGCGGCTATCGTACAGATGATAGAAATGGCGCTTAAAAAATTCTCGCCCACGCTTTATAACGCAATGGGAATTTATCTGCCGCTTATAACCACCAACTGCGCCGTTTTAGGCGTTGCGGAACTTGTTATAGACGAAGCGCAGATGATGAGCCTTTTGGGAATCACGTCTATGAATATGGGATATGCCGTTTTATACGGACTGTTTGCGGGGCTTGGATTTACGCTCGCTATCGTTTTGATGAGCGGTCTGAGAGAAAAAGTAAACCGCCTGCCCGTGGCAAAATGCTTAAAAGGCTTTCCGATAGCGATGATTACCGCTTGCTTTATAGCAATGGCGTTCTACGTTTTTGCATTGATTTAAGGAGAAAATTATGAATTTACTTTTAACTTCCGTAAATTGGGCGACTGTCGGTATCGCGCTTGCGATAGTTGCGGCGCTGGCGGTCGTATTCGCCGTTTTAATAGTTCTGGTTTCTAAAATCTGCGCCGTAAAAGAAAATCCCGACGTGGAATTCGTTAAAGAAAAATTGGCTCAGGCAAACTGCGGCGGTTGCGGGTTTGCCGGCTGCGCGGACTTTGCAAAAGCGCTTGCGGAAGGCAAAGCCGACCTTTCTATGTGCGGCCCCACCCCTGCCGAAAATAAAGCGGAAATAGCAAAAAGACTTAATCTGGAATACAGTGCGGGCGCCGCGTCCTGCGCGGTGGTACATTGCGCGGGCGGTATAGTCTGTCTTGATAAATTTAATTATATAGGCGATAAAGGCTGCGCCCAGCAAAACAATTATATGGGCGGCAAAAAGGCTTGCTCTTTCGGTTGCCTTGGCGACGGAACGTGCGCTCAAAGTTGCAATTATAACGCAATAAAAGTAGTAGACGAAGTTGCGGTAACCGACACCGACCTTTGCGTTGCCTGCGGACTGTGCGTTAAAAAATGCCCTAAACGTCTGATAAGTTTTGTACCTAAAAACATTGGCGTTTATATAGCCTGTTCTTCCGAATGTAAAGGGAAAGAAGTTATGGGCGCTTGCAAAGCGGGCTGTATAGGTTGCGGACTGTGCGCTAAAAACTGTCCGTCCGGCGCTATAACAATGGTAAACAACCTGCCCGTTATAGACTACGATAAGTGTACGTCCTGCAAAACCTGCGTTGCAAAATGCCCCAGAAAGTGCATTAAGACGTTCTGAAAAGCGTAAAGAAAAAGATAAACAAACAATTAAATTGCTATACGAAAATAAAATGTTATAAAAAAAGCCGCTTGATTAAAAGCGGCTTTTTATTTTTTACAATTAAATTACAATAGGTTACTATTAAACGTTTAAATCTTTTCTTCGCTTATTATATTTCCGTCTATATCTTTAAGGATTAAAACGGCGTTTTCAAGCGTTAAATAACTGTTTGCCGTTCCGTTTTTAGGAAGCGAAAGCGAACCCGCGTTCGCTATCGTAACGCCCTTTTGTTTTATAATAAATCCTGTATGGAAATGCCCGTAAATCAATGCGTCAAACTTAGTTTTCGGCATATGGTCTTTATTATAAACGTGGCCGTGGGTTAAGAAAACCGTTTTCTCTCCGCTGTTTAACGCCATATCGGGTATAAAATCGAATTCCGAAATCATAGTGTCAACTTCGCTGTCGCAATTTCCTTTTATAACCACAAGTTTATCTTTTATTCCGTTAAGTATTTCTGCCACGCGCATAGGCGCATATTCCTCTGGCAACGGGTTTCTCGGTCCGTGATTATAAATATCGCCCAAAAGGATATATAAATCAGCGTTTTCTCTCTCCGCCGCCGCTTTGAATTTTTCCGCATAATATGCCGAGCCGTGTAAGTCAGACGCAATTAAAAATTTCATAGTGTTTTTCCTTTGATAAATTTCGGCGTTTTCCGCTTTTGATTTTTATTTGATTTTTATATAATTTTTGTTCTTTATAGTTTGTTTTAATTCACGCTACGTTATCC
>JAEYEN010000101.1 GCA_023403375.1 Bacillota bacterium | reverse complement strand
GATAAACGCAACGTAGTTTTGCCTGTCGAAAACGCAAAATGCGGTAACGACGGCGATAACCGAAAATAAAAACAAAAATATTTCCGTTTTGGAGAAGTAGAATAACAACTTTTTTAATTTTTTCATCTTAAAACCTAAAAAAAGTACCTGCAAACACGTCTTCTCAGACCTAACGACGTGAACGCAAATGCTTTTGACTACCCGGTGGCAGTAAATTATTTTTTGTTTATAAACTGAACAGTTTTCTAAATTCTAATAAAGCCTCGCAAAAAAGCCAATTAAAAATATCAAAAAAGTTTAAAAAAATTAAAATCAGCATTGATAAATGCTTGACATCAAAAATAAATATTTTTATAATATAAAAAAATGAAAGATTCGGATAGCGATTCAGAATATACTTTTGATATATACGATTGTATACGCTGACCGAAAAATTACAAGGAGCGGCTGTTGCCGAGAATCCATATGAAAAGATTTTGTTCTAACATCATGCGAATGTTTAACCCACGGGTGAATGTACGTGGTCTTTTCGTCATGGAATTTTAACGAACGACTGTAATACGTATTTTTTCGCCCGAGCAAATTGGCTTCGGGCGATTTTTTTTGTTTTGATATACCGCTTTTCATCGATAATAATCAACTTACGACAAATATTAAGGTATTTAATCGGGAACTCGGTCGGCGAACGACAAAGCGATAATCCGGGCGCGCAAAACACAAACGCCGTTTGGTAGAAAGCAGCGGAGAAAACCGCAAAAAGAACAAAGAAGAAAACCATAAAGAAAGAAAATAAGAGAACTGCAAAGAAAATAGCGGAGAAAACAAATGATACAAATTGAAAACCTTGGAAAAACATACTCATCGAAAAACGGACCGATAGTCGCGCTTTCGGACATTAACTTAACAATAAACGACGGCGACGTGTTCGGAATAATCGGACTGTCGGGCGCAGGGAAGAGCACTCTCGTAAGATGTATCAATCTTTTGGAAAAACCGACGAAAGGCAGCGTTATTATAGACGGCGAGGACCTGACGAAAGTAAGTAAAAAACGTCTTTTGCAGATAAGAAGCAATATCGGAATGATATTTCAGAATTTTAACCTGTTAGACCAACGAAACGTTTTCGACAACGTAAAGTTTCCGCTGGAACTTGTAAAAGCGAAAAAGGATTTTGCGGAAGCGAGAGTAAAAGAACTTTTAAATATCGTAGGGTTGTCGGACAGAGCAAAATCTTACCCGTCGCAACTATCGGGCGGGCAAAAGCAAAGAGTGGCGATAGCGAGAGCGCTTGCCACAAACCCCAAATACCTGTTGTGCGACGAAGCGACTTCCGCACTTGACCCGACGACGACAACCGCAATACTTGAATTGTTAAAACAAATAAATAAGACGATGGGCGTTACGATAATTGTTATAACGCACGAAATGAAAGTGGTTGAAAGCATATGTAACCGAGTGGCGGTTATAGATAAAAGCGAAATCGTAGAAAGCGGCTTTGTTTCCAGCGTGTTTGCGGACCCCAAGTCCGAAATCGCAAAAGAACTCATTTTGCCCGACCTTATCAGAGCGTTGAAAAACGAAGACGGCGTTGCGAAATTCAGGCTGATTTTCGACGGAAATTCTTCCGATACGCCCGTTGTTTCGGGGCTGGCGAAAGAATACGGAATAATGGTAAACATTCTGTATGCGGATACGAAAACAATAGACGGAAAACCGTTCGGGCATATGGTTATAACGATGCCGAAAGACGAGCCTACGATAGAAAAGGTTAACGAATATCTGACTCGTCATAACGTTAAATTCACGGAGGAACAGTAAAATGAGCGAAGCGTTGACAGAACTCTTTGAACAAGGGTTGATAGGAATAGGTATCTGGGAAACTATTTATATGACGGCTATCTCTACGGCTATCGCTTACGTGCTGGGTCTGCCGCTCGGAATACTCTTAAACATAACGGATAAAGACGGACTGACGCCCGTCGTGTGGCTTAATAAAATTATAAGCGTGATAGTAAACATTTTAAGAAGTATTCCTTTCATAATCATGATGGTTGCGTTTTTGCCCGTCGCTAAATTTTTAGTCGGAACGAGTATCGGCAACCCCGCGATGATAGTTATGCTTGTTATCGCCGCAACGCCGTACGTTGCCAGAATGGTGGAATCTTCCCTTAAAGAAGTGAATAAAGGCGTTATAGAAGCCGCAAAATCTATGGGCGCAAGCAACTTTAAGATTATAGTTAAAGTAATCTTGCCGGAAGCGTTGCCGTCGCTGATTGTGGGCGCGGTAATATCGACCGTAACAATCGTAGGTTACGTTGCAATGGCGTCTACGATAGGGGCGGGCGGCTTAGGTAAAATCGCAATCGTAAACGGCTATTCGAGATTTAATCAGGACGTAATCTGGGTAAGCGTTTTCTTTATAGTGATAATAGTTCAGGTCATACAGGAAGCGGGAATGTTCCTTGCAAAGTCGATAGACAAAAGAATTATCGGTAAATCCGGAAAAGCGCTTTTCCGCCGCAAACCTAACCGCGCGAAAGCCGACAACAATTTATAAGAGCTTAAACAAAAGCAAACGAATTATTTAACAAATTATAAAATATAAAAAAATAAATTAAAAATAAATAACAAAAGGAGAACAACTATGAAAAAATTCATCAAAGCAATTTTATGCGCGGCGCTTGTAGCAACCTTTTCGCTCTCTGTGGCAGGCTGCGGCAACAGCAAAACGATACTCGTCCCCAACGACGGCAGTAACTGCACCAGAGCGTTGTTTTTGCTCCAAGAGAACGGGTATATAACTCTCAAAGAAGGCGTTAAACCCACCGATAACCTTTCCGAACTCGATATTGCGGATAGCAAAGGTTATACCGTAAAACTCGTCGAAGCGGGACAAATCCCCGCCCAACTTAAAAACGGCGACGACGATACTCTTGCGGTAATAAACGGTAACTACGCTTTGGGCGCAAATATCAAAATAGAAAAAGCAATCGCCACCGAATCTGCGGACGGCGAAGCGGCAAGTCTTTACGCTAACATCGTAGCGGTAAAAGCGGGTAACGAAAACAGCGCAAAAACGCGCGCTTTACTTGCGGCGCTTAAAACCCAGACGGTTTACGATTATATAAACGACACGTTCGGCGGCGCGGTTAAACCTTCGTTTACTCCTGCGGCAGACGAAATCCCCGCACCCGACAGCGCAGACACTACGATAACGGTTGCCGCTTCTCCCACGCCCCACGCCGAAATTTTAGGAAAAGTTAAATCTTCTCTCGAAGCAAAGGGCTGGACGGTCGTTATAAGAGAATTCGACGACTACGTTCTTCCCAACAACGCAGTACAGGACGGTTCCGCCGACGCAAACTACTTCCAGCATAAACCTTATCTCGATACCTTTAACGCCGCAAACAACACGACGATAGTATCGGTAGGCGCTATTCACTACGAACCGTTCGGTCTTTATAATAAAGACGCCGTAAAATGAAATTCCCGAAAAACTTACCTGACTTAATCACTATAAATCATAAATAACCTTTACACCCCCGTAACGCAGCGTTACGGGGGTGTATCGTTGTTTTTTTGTAATTATCCGAAAGCCGCGGAAAGCCCGTTTTTCCGCGCCGTGAAAAATATATCGGAATTGCTCGAAAAAAATATATAAAATCATTTGACATACGCGGTTGTTTAATATATAATCTATTCGTTTTTTGAGTTTAGTTTTGTTAAACTTTTGGTTAGAAATCTCTAAACTCAGATAAAGGAAGTCGTAAAATGTTATTAGGCGAAAAGATAAAAGATTTAAGGCTTGGGTGTTCTCTCACGCAGGAAGAACTTGCGGACAGGTGCGAACTCACGAAAGGGTATATATCGCAACTTGAAAACGACCTGACAAGCCCGTCTATCGCAACGCTGATAGACATACTTTCCGCGCTGGGAACTAATCTTAAAGATTTTTTCGACAGGACGGAAGACGAAGAAAAACTGTGTTTCGGAAAAAACGATTTTATCGAAAAGGAAACGGACGAGTTCACGCTTAACTGGCTGGTTCCAAACGCGCAGAAAAACACTATGGAACCCGTTCATATGGTATTAAAACCGCTTTCATCGACGGACGAAGATTTTCCGCACGAAGGGGAAGAGTTCGGATACGTGTTAAAGGGCGAAATAGTTTTGTCTTTGGGAAAACGAAAAGTTAAGGTTAAAAAGGGCGAAAGTTTTTATTATAAAGCGGATAAAGTTCATAGCATATTAAACAAAACAAATAAAGAAGCGGAATTTATCTGGGTTTCTTCGCCGCCGTCTTTTTAATAAGGCGTTAAACGGGCGGATTATAAAATACGATTTAATAAAAAAAGAAAAAAGTCGCGCCGAACATTCGGCGGAAATTAAATAAAACTATAAAAAACTGATAGCGAGTAAAAAAATGGCTGAGAACAAAAAAGAAAAAATCATCGAACTTGTTGACTTAAAACGTCAGTTTGAAGACGGAGTAGTCGCGGTTGACAGTATCAACCTTTACGTCAGAAAGGGCGAATTCGTAACCTTTTTAGGCCCTTCGGGCTGTGGTAAAACCACAACGCTCAGAATGATAGCGGGGTTCGACAAGCCGTCGGGCGGCAAAATATTGCTAAACGGCAAAGACATAAGCAACCTGCCGCCCAACAAACGCCCCATAAACACGGTGTTTCAGCGCTATGCGCTTTTTCCGCATTTAAACGTTTACGATAACGTTGCGTTCGGGCTTAAACTTCAAAAGTACGAAGTAAAATATAAAGATAAGAACGGTAAAGAGATAGTTAAAACCGAAAAACTTAAAAAGAGCGTTATCGCCGAAAAAGTAGAAAAAGTTTTGAAAATGGTAGACCTTGAAGGGTTTGAAAAACGTTCGGTTTCTACGCTGTCCGGCGGTCAGCAGCAAAGGGTTGCGATTGCGAGAGCGATAGTCAACGAGCCCGAGATTTTATTGCTTGACGAACCTTTGGGCGCGCTTGACCTTAAAATGAGAAGGGATATGCAACTCGAACTTAAAGAAATGCACAAAAAACTTGGCATAACCTTTATTTACGTAACGCACGACCAGGAAGAAGCGCTTACCATGAGCGATACGATTGTTATAATGAAAGACGGCGTTATTCAGCAGATAGGTACGCCTACCGATATTTATAACGAACCGAAAAACTCGTTCGTTGCCGACTTTATAGGCGAAAGCAATATATTCAGCGGCACTTATCTCGGCGACAGAAAAGTAAGATTTTTAAATAAAGTTTTCGACTGTGTGGACGACTTTGAAAAGAACGAAAAGGTGGACGTCGTCGTACGCCCCGAAGACGTGGTGCTGACCGACGATGATAAAGGTCAGGTTAAAGGCAAAATCGTCAGTTCCATTTTTAAGGGCGTTCATTACGAAATGGTTATGATGGTAGGCAAGTCGGAAGTGGTGATTCAGGACACGGTAGA
The DNA here is from genome assembly GCA_023403375.1 of Bacillota bacterium. Lineage (GTDB taxonomy): Bacteria > Bacillota > Clostridia > Christensenellales > Borkfalkiaceae > UBA1259. Next base: position 464 of record JAEYEN010000101.1, on the reverse strand, counting down.
GAAAAAGGTGGGAGAAACCGCCAGCATATATATCAAGCCCGACGATATTCACATAATGGCAAAAGAATTCTCTTCCAATAAATACGAAGGATACATAACCAAAAACAACACGGTAGTGTTCGGCGACGGCGAATTCGATTGCGACGTTACGCAACTTTATCCCGGTTCTATATTAGACGAAGACGGTTACCTTATCACTGCGGAAGGCGAGAAGATAGATTTAACCGACGTGGACGTTAACGTGGAAGTGGGACTTAAAGATATAACGATTACCGATAACGAAGCGGACGGCGGCGCCGCGGGCAATATCGTTTCTATGATTTATAAAGGCGACCACTATCAACTTATCGTCAGAACGGACGAAAACGAAGAAGATTACGTGTTCGACACGGAAGATACGTGGAACGAAAACGACAGGGTGGGCGTTATAATTCCCAAAGATAAAATCAAACTCACCTTAAAAC
>JAEYEN010000089.1 GCA_023403375.1 Bacillota bacterium | reverse complement strand
TCCCTGTTCGACGCGAGAACGACTATGCTGTTTAAGGATGGGTTTGTAACGGGCGAACTCAATGCGCAGGAAACTTTTACTTTGAATATGCTATACGCAAACTATTCGGGTTCTACCATAAGTTTACAAAACGTTAAAAGTGCGGACGACGACGCGCACAACTATCTTTTAACCGTTAAGCAATGCACGCCGAAAGTGTGGCTTAACGCAAAAGACGACAAACTCGTGCTTGAAATCTGTCTTGACGTTTACTGTAAAATAAGCGACCAGAATGCGACCGCTTCCGATTCGACATACTCCAAAAATCCGCCGCTTCCGCAAGCGGTTAAAGAAAAAGCGGAAGCGTTGCTTAAAGAGAATATAGAAAATCTGGTTCAGAAAGAAAAAAATTTCGGTTGCGATTTTTTGAAAATAAAAGAAAAACTGTACCGCTATAATAACAAGCAGTACAGTAAATTCAAAGATAATTTTGCCGACAAATTTACGGCTGATATAACCGTGTCCGTTTCCGGACAAAAATAAATTCGGTAACTCGCTCAAAAAATCAGGAAAACATTTTTTCGGCTATTTCGTTTCCGTCGGCGTTAACGATATATTCGGAAGCGTCTTTTAGCGCTTCTTTAACGTCGGAATAAGACATTCTTTTGCCGTTTAATTTTTCGGCGAGAATACTTACGTCGTTATGCGAGAAAAAGTCCCCGTGAATTTCGGCGTTTTCGATAATGCCGTTTTCGGTGTCGAAAGTTATCGTTATCGTGCCGAAAGAAAATCTGCCGTCGAACCTGCTTTTGCCTTTCGGCGACTTTCCGATATTCCACTCGTAAGTGGAATATTTTTCTTTTTTGAGTTTTTCTATTGCGGCTATATCTTCTTTTGTAAGAACGTATTCTTCGCAAGTTTCCCTAAAATAGCGGCAAAGCCCTGCGTAAAACTCCTGCGTGGACATTTTTTGCGGAAGCAAATCGTAAATATTCTGTACCCTTGCCCTTACCGATTTTATGCCCTTGCTTTCGGTTTTAAGTTTATTCGCTTTAAGCGCGTCGCCAAGAACGGACATATCGGTATTATAAAGCAGCGTGCCGTGGTGCAATATTCTGTTTTTGTAAATGGTCTGCGCGTTCCCCGAAATTTTTTTGCCGTCTACTAAAATATCGTTTCTTCCGGCAAACTCCGCTTGAACGCCAAGCGTCGAAAGATATTTTATAACGGGCGCCGTAAATTTTATATAGTTATCGGTTTTACTGTCGTAAGGCGCGATAACGGTATAACAAATATTGTTAAGGTCGTGATAGACCGCTCCGCCGCCCGTCAGCCTTCTTACAACTTTTATGCCGTTTTTTTCGGTAAAAGCGGTATTTACTTCCTGTAACGTGTTCTGGTTAAGTCCCACTATAACGGCAGGCGAATTTATCCATAAATATATGTAATACCCGTCTTTTTGCTTTAACAGATACTCGTCCGAAGCAATGTTAAAATACGGGTCGTGAATATCGTGCGTTATAAAGTAAAATTTGTCCATTTTCTACCGCCTTTATTAAACTGTCATACAGCGTTAACACAACGCCTTTATCGACGTTTGGTTTATATTAACTTTTACAGCCTTTTTGTTTAATCGTGCTTTTGTTTAATATTTCTTTCGTTTGTTTTATAGTTCTTTTATTTAATCGCTTTCTTGTTTAATGGTTATTTACGCAAACTCACGGAAAAGATTTTTCCGTGAGTTTTGCGCTTTTAATATCGCTTTTGTTTTCGATAGGTTTTTATTAAACGCCTTTTTTCGCCTTTCTGATTATTTCCGCGTCAGACGTATTGATTTTGGAAACGTGCCCTTTAAGCGGCAAAATCTTGTCGTTGATAAAATCTATAATCCATTCGGGCTGCGGGAAGAATTCCGCATCGAATTCAAACGGGGGCGTTATCCAGTTCTGCGCGCCGCAAACCACAGCGGGTGCGTCTAAATAATCGAAACAGAGTTCGCTTATGTTTCTCGCAAAGTCATTCAGTATACTGCCTCGCGAACAAGCGTCGGAAGCGAGAATGATTCTGCCCGTCTTTTTAACGCTTTCTATAACTTTTTCGTAGTTAAAGGGAACGATGCTTCTCGCGTCGATGACTTCGGCTTCTACTCCGTATTTTTCGGAAAGAATTTTCGCCGCTTCCATCGCTTTATAAAGCGTTGCGCCTATCGTTAAAATGGTAACGTCGCTACCCACTCTCTTAACGTCGGGTTCGCCGAGCGGAATTTCGTAATATTCTTTCGGCACGCCTTCTTTATGGAATTCTTCGCCCTTATCGTAAATTCTCTGGCTTTCAAAGAAGATAACGGGGTCCGTTCCGTTAAGCGCGGCGTTCATAAGACCTTTTGCGTCGTACGGCGTTGCGGGGAAGCAAACTTTAAGCCCCGGAACGTGCGCGGGTAAAGCGACCCAGTCCTGAGAGTGCTGCGCACCGTATTTACTGCCGACCGAAACGCGGAGCACTACCGGCATTTTGAGTATGCCGCTGCTCATCGCCTGCCATTTGGCAAGTTGGTTGAAAATTTCGTCGCCCGCTCTGCCCATAAAGTCTGCGTACATAAGTTCTACTATAACTCTGCCGCCGCAAAGTCCGTATCCGACTGCGGAAGAAACGATTGCCGCTTCGGATATAGGCGAGTTGAACAGTCTGTGATAAGGAAGCGCTTCGGTAAGTCCTTTATACACCGCGAACGCGCCGCCCCAATCTCTTACGTCTTCGCCGTAAGACGTGAGCGTGCTGTCTTTATAATATCTGTCTATTATCGCTTCAAACAAACCGTCTCTTATGTTAAATCTCTTCATATTGGAAACGAGTTGACCTTTTTCGTCGAACGCGTAACGGGATTTGCCTGCGATTTGTTTAACTCTGGGGTTCTCTTCCATAGGCATTTTAACGTCTTTGCCTATTTCTACGGGTCTGTCGCCGAAGTTTTCCACTTTGCCGTCGGAGAACATAAGGTTTTCCACGTAATAGGGGTCTTTATTGAAGTCGAGATAAGGCGATTCAACGGGGTCCGCCGCAAGTTTGCAAAGTTTTAACATTCTTTCTGAAATGCTTGCGAGAATATCGTCGAACTTGCCGTCGCTTTCTACTTTTGCGTCTACAAGCGCTTTTCTGTAAGTAACAAGCGGGTCGTACTCTTTCCACGCGTCCACTTCTTCCTGCGTGCGGTAACTCATTGCGTCGGAAGGCGAGTGTCCGCCGAAACGGTAGGTAACGACGTCGAGCATTGCGGGACCTTTGCCTTCTAATAATAATTTTTTCTTTCTCTTTACCGCGTCGATTACGGCAAGCGGATTAAATCCGTCTACCCTTTCCGCATACATCTGCGACGGGGTTACGCCTGCGCCCAGCCTTGCCAGGAAGTCGTAAGCCATGGTTTCGCCGCGCGTCTGACCGCCCATACCGTAGTTGTTGTTGAAGAAGTTGAAAAGTATAGGCAAGCCGCCTTTCTTTTCCCACAATTCGCGGTATTGGTCCATTGCCGCAAAGTTCATACTTTCGTAAACTACGCCGCAACCGATAGCGCCGTCGCCGACGTTGGATATAACGATACCTTTTTTATCGTTGATTTTTTTGTAGAGCGCCGCGCCCAGAGCGACAGGCGCCGCACCGCCGACTATTGCGTTGTTGGGATATATTCCGAACGGGAGAAAGAACACGTGCATAGAGCCGCCCATTCCCCTATGGAAACCCGTGCGGCGAGCAAAAATTTCGCTCATAAACCCGTATAACAAAAAGTCTATCGCCAAATCTTTGACGTTGCCCGTTTTGTTCAGTTTTTCGACGGGGGCGAGCGTTTCGCCGTTCATAAACTCTTTCATTATTTTATAGAGTTCGTCGTCTTTCAGTTTGTTTATGGAAGCAAGACCTCTCGCCAGAACTTCGCTGTGGCTTCTGTGAGAACCGAACGTCATATCGTCTAAGTCAAGGTTATAAGCCTGTCCGACAGCCGCCGCTTCCTGTCCCATCGACAGATGCGCGGGACCGGGATATGAATGTTTAAAGCCTTGATATTCGCCCTTTATTTTAATGGAGTTTATCATGCTCTCAAATTCTCTCAGAACCGCGATATCGTTGAATATTCTGACGAAATCGTCCTTTTTGAAATTCTTTTTCTCGTCTTCGATTGTCTTATCGTATTGATTTACGAGAATGTCCTCAAATTTGATTTTGCCTTTTTCCCTGAGTTTCAAAGGGTCGACAAATAAGTGCTTAGCCATTTTTTGTTTTTCTCCTTAACATATATTTAAATATAATATTTTGATTGTTTTATGTTTCGTTTTATAACGCGTTGCCGCACGGCGAACCGCTATATAGTGAAAATTGCTTCTCTGACGATTTCACACACCGTGGGGTGCGGGAACACGAGTTTTTTGATATTTTCTATATCCACTTCCAAATCAATCATAGCGGAAACGCTTACGATAAATTCGCCTGCGTAACTGCCGATTATGTGCGCGCCGATAAGCGTGTTGGTCTTTTTGTTTACGATGAGTTTACATATTCCGTCTAAAACCGTGTTTTCGGCAACGTATCTTCCCGAATAAGTCATCGGGATACTTACCGTTTTAACGTCTAAACCTTTTTGTTTTGCGCTCTCTTCGGTTTCGCCCACCGAACCCACTTCGGGATTAGTATATATTACGGACGGAATGACGTTATATCTCATTCTGTCCTTTTTGCCAAGCATATTGTTTACTGCAACTTCCGATTCTCTGTATGCGGTGTGGGCGAGCATTACTTTACCGTTCACGTCGCCGGTGGCGTAAACGTTTGCAACGTTAGTGCGCATTGTATCGTCCGTAACTATCGCGCCGCGCTCTGTGTTAACGCCTATGTTTTCCAAGCCTATACCCTGCGTAACCGCGCGCCTGCCGATAGATAGCAGCACTTTATCCGCCGTAACTTTTTGGGTTTTGCCGTCCTTTTCAAACACAACGCCGTCTTTTTCTATCACGGTAACCTTAGAACCGAGATTAAACACAACGCCCTTTCTCTCCAACGCCTTTTGCAGTATGGAAGAAACTTCCGCTTCGGTCGGTCCCGCAATTTTATTCAGCATTTCCACAACGGTAACCTTGCTTCCGACGGACGAAAAATAACTTGCCATTTCAAGCCCTATAACGCCGCCGCCTATTACAACAAGCCTTTCGGGAATTTCGGTTAAGTCAAGAATCTCTCTGTTTGTAAGCACCAGACCGCTTTCTATATTTTCTTTAAGTCCGCTGATAGGCGGGACTACGGGCATAGACCCCGTTGCTATCAACAGTCTTTTAGCGATAACCTTTTCATCGCCGACGGTTATTTCGTACCCGTCCGCCGTTTTTCCGTCTATATGCGCCTGCGCGGTTTTCATCACGACTTTATTTTTCTTTAACGCCGCCTTTATTCCGCCGACAAGCATTTTAACAACGCCGTTTTTGCGTTCCACAACCTTTTTCTGGTCTACCGTGGCGCCGCCCGTTACGTTAACGCCGTAAAGCCCCGCGTGGTTTGCGTAGTCGCAAACTTTTGCGGAATTAAGAAAGGTTTTAGAAGGCACGCACCCTTCGTTCAGACACACGCCGCCGAACTCTCTTTTTTCTGCGACGAGCGTTTTAAACCCTGCGTGCGCCGCGCGTTCCGCCGCCAGATACCCTGCCGGACCGCCGCCAATAACGACTAAATCATAAATTTCCATTATTAAATTTTCTCCTTACCATACAGTTTGATTTTAATACGATTTTTTTAGAACGATTGTATTCAGTTGCGGTTTATATACAATTGCCGTCTGCAAGGAGATTCAATGAAAAGTTTTCAAGATACTCTTTCAATTCTTTCAAAAATCTCGAAGCGGGCGCGCCGTCTAACGCGCGGTGGTCGTAAGACAGAGATAAACTCATTGCGGTGTACGGAATTATTTCGCCCTTTGCGCCAAGTTTAATTCTCGTTTCCATAGTGTTTACGCCGAGTATACCCGTTTGCGGCGGATTTACTACGGGCGTAAAACTTTCTATGCCCATTGTACCAACGTTACTTACCGTGAAACTACCGCCCGTCAGAAGATCGGGAGAAAGTTTTCCGTCTATTGCGTCTGCCGACAGTTTTTTGCTCTTTATCGCTATTTCGGAAAGGCTCATCATATCCGCGCCGAAAAGCGTGGGTACGAGAAGACCGCGCGGCGTATCCGTCGCTATGCCTATATTCGTATGTTCAAAATAGCGCATAGTGTCGCCGTTTATTAAGTTAGCATTCAAATCTCTGTGATTTTTAAGCACTCTCGAAACCGCAAAAACAATAATGTTGTTAACGGTTATGGGCGGAAGTTTAAGTTTTTCCGCATTATCTTTAAGATATTTTCTGAACGCTAAAACGTTAGTGCAGTCAAATGAAAGCGTATGCGTTAACTGCGCCATTGTGGAAAGGCTTAAAACCATATTTTTGGCGATAACCTTTCTTATGGAAGACATCTTCTCGTCTTTGAACGCTTTAACGTCTACGTCGGCTTTCCGCACGGTTTCCGCGATTACAGGCTTTTCTTCCGCCACGGAAACGGGGTTAAGCGCCGCTTCTCTTATATCGCGTTCTATAATTCTGCCGTTAGGCCCGCTGCCGTTTGCCTGCGACAGCGAAACGCCGAGTTTTACCGCCAGATTTCTTGCTCTCGGAGAAGCGAAAATTCTTCCGTTATCGCCTTTCGCCGCGCCGTGTTCTGTGGGCGCCGATTGTGTGGCGGAAGATTGTTCGGGTGCCGCGGCAGGGGTTTCCGCGCTTATAAGCGTGGCTTCCGCAGGTTTAACCGCTCCGCCGGGAGCGAAACAGGACGCGTCTACTCCGTGTTCGCCGAGCACGAGAACGTTTTCGCCGACGGGTATTTCGTCGCCGTCGGAATAAAATACCGCAAGCACTTCTCCTTCTTCTTCCGCCTGATAGTCGAAAGAAGATTTATCCGTTTCGTAAGAAAAAATATTGTCGCCTATTTTTACCTTGTCGCCCGCTTTCACGTTCATTTTAGTTAAAATGCAACTTTCTACCGTTATGCCCGATTTTGGCATTGTAACGGGTTTTGCCTTTATGTCTGCGGGAATGGTTTTTGCTTTGTCCGTATTATCTCCGACTTTTGCTTCCGCATTATTTTCAGCCGAAGAAAGCGGTGCCGCGCTTATTTCCACTGCGGCGTTTTCTTGTTTTGCGGGGGAAAGCGCAGAAACGTCTTCTCCCTTTTTACCTATCGCCATTACGTTGGTTAAAACGGGAACTTCGTCGCCTTCGTTACAGAAAAGCGCAAGTACTTCGCCTTCTGTTTCGGATATAAAATCTATTGACGATTTATCCGTTTCAAAGGAAAACAGCACGTCGCCGACTTTAACTTTATCCCCTATCTTTACGTTCCATTTAGTAAGTATGCAACTCTCTACCGTTATGCCTTGCTTGGGCATCAATACAGGTGTAGCCATCTATCATTTTCTCCTTAATATCTGAACGCTGAACGATTATTTTGTTCAGTGTAATTTTTATTATATTTGCTTTTTATATTTTTTCGGCGTTTGCCAGAACGTATTTTTCCGCTTCGTCCGACCAGATACCGTCGTGTCTTGCGCATATTTCCGCAAGGTCTTTAAAGAACTTGTCGGTTTTTCCTAATTCCGCAAAATCGGCAATCGCCGTCATCGGCATTTTTATCTGCGTGTACACGAGTTTCTTTGCGCCTTTTATGTTAGGAAGGTTGAGCGTGGTTTCGACAACGCTGTTAAGTCCGCCAACGTGCGATATCATAATGGACGGGTTGATTCTGCCTTCGCCCGAAAGTCTTAACGCTTCTTTCATATCGTCGGTATTGCCGCCGGACGTACCCGTGATTCTGTGGAAAGCGTAATGCACGTCGTAAAAATTGAATTTCGCCGAGAAGTCCGTTTTGACGGGACCTGCGAAAAAGTTAAGACAACCGCCGTCGCCCAGAAGTTTATCGCCCTGTTCCACCAACGGGGTTACAGGGGCATAAACAAACACGTCGTCAAATCCTTTGCCGCCGTTTAACTCTTTCATATAACTTACGGGGTCTTCTATCTTGGAAGTGTTGACGTAATAAAGTTTAACGCCGTTCTTTGCCGCTTCTTCCACGGATAAAATTTCCGCCGCCCTTTTAAGTCTTGCTTCGTCTATATCGGTAACGACCATTAACGCAGGCTTTCTGTCGCAGTGAATACCGTAATCAATCGCGCCGAGCCCCATCGGTCCAACGCCTGCAAGTATAGCGACGGACCCGCCTTTTACTATACCCATTTCGTGAGTGTGGTTTTCGTAAACGCTGTGATAGTTTTCGTGGTAGCCTGCTATTATGCAGGAAACGGGTTCCGCAAGCGACGCTTTATAATAACTTTCGCCGCTATAATGCAAAATACAACCGTTTTCCAGATATTCGTTCGGAATAATAACGTAAGTCGCGTCTCCGCCGATATACTTAAAAGAATATCCTGCCGCTCTTACCGTTCCTTTCATTGCGGGCTGAATACCGAATTTTTCGCCTTCTTTGAATTCGCCCTGCCATTTTTTACCTACCTTTATTATGTCGCCGCAGAATTCGTGCCCGATTATAACGGGGTTTTCCCCTACGTCCGCAGGCACGCGTTTATGTTCCGCGCCCTGTTCCGCCGCCTTGAAAGACGACATACAAATACTATCGGAAACAACGCGCGCAAGTATTTCGTCGTCCTTGATTTCGGGAAGTTCGAACTCTTCGAGTCGCAAATCTTCTTTACCGTAAAGCCTTACCGCCTTAGTCTTCATTTATATCTCCCTCCGTATATATATACACCGATAATTGTAACATAAAACATACCCTTTTTCAAGACCTAATTTTAAAAAAACGGCGTTTCGGGCAAATAAAAAAGGGACTTACGTTATAAGTCCCTTTTCTCCTTTTTAATTATGTTTTTTTATGATTTTCAATGTATTCAGGATTTTACCGAACGACGGTATTTTTCCGCTTCCCATCCGTTTATAAACGCAACTTCTTTTTCGTTCATAACCGAAACGGTAAGTTTATTTTTCTTTATAACGTCCAGCACAAACAGATAAGCGGCAAGCGTTTCGTCAAGCGTAGTCGCCTGCTTTATATCCGTGTTGTAATAAACCTTACCTTTGTTAACAACGATAGTATCGGGCGAGTTTGCCAGAACGTTATTCAGATAAACAAGTTGGTCGGGATAAAGCGGATATTTATCCAGAAACGCTTTATCGAGTTGGTTTTCCGCAACGAATAATTTGACTATAAGCGTGTCCGACAAATAGCCCGTGGGCGTTTTGGTAAGCGAAACGGCGCGGAAATTATCCTTTAATCCGAAATAATTTCTTATCGTTTCGTTCACGTCGGTATTAACGCTTTTAACCCTTTCGAGATAATCGCCGTTTACCACAAGTCCGTGATTTTTCATAAAGATAACTTCGGGATACCTGCCGTTTATC
>JAEYEN010000038.1 GCA_023403375.1 Bacillota bacterium | reverse complement strand
CAATAACGTTTATCGTGCTTAACCTTTTTGTACCAAAAATCGGTTATCATAAACATTTTAACACATTGCCGCGGTTTTTCAATAATTAAAAGCCCGTTTTATATTTTTTGCGAAAAATTTTTACTTTGTAAAAAAATTTCTACTCGGTTTTACCATAATCCTATTATATCCGTGTTCGCGCGCCCGCCGAAAAACAAGTCCACGCGCCAAACAAACGACAATTCCACGCGCCCGATGGCAGACAAATCGACGCGCCCGACGGCCAACAAGTTTGCAAGTAAGAGAATTTGCAGCCGAAAAGTTCACACGCCGAAAGCACCCCTTCGCAATACAATAAACCGTCTTCCTTCTGCTCCCTCGAATTTTCCCGTCCCCGCATATTTTTCACGTATTCACGAATTTTCCCCTAAAAATTCAAAAAGCAATAAACGTTGCGTTTACTGCTTCCTGAATAATATATGATAAGGGGGAAAATGATGAGCGGATTAAGAACGCGTTGCCGCGCTTTTATTTTCCATCACTTCTGCCTTACGGCAAAAATGACGACTCAATTTGTTTGTCTTGGAGATTTTTCCCTTTCGACAATGATAATATACTACTTTGAAAAACATTTGTAAAGCATTTTTTCGACATTTTTTAAAATTATTTTTAAATTTTTGTCAATTTTTAACAAAATCTTTTATTTTTTTCATTTTTTATGTTAATATTTTTCTTTATTTGATAATTTTTGTCAAACGCAGGTAAATTTTGCCAAAAAAGCGGCAAATCGCAAGAAAAATTCAAACGATATTTGACTTCTGTCAAAAAAAGGCTTAAAGGCGGTATAAAGGTCGCCTGCGGCAGATACGGTTTTATTATTTCGATTTATTTGTTTTTTCTTTTCTCGTAAAAGCCGTAAAATAATAACGTTATAATTTACGGAAAATATATTATAAGCAAAAAGCACAACGATTTAGAATACAACACAAAAAGCGCCTGCCGACAATTCGGCAAGCGCTTTTTATTTTAGAATTTTTCTCGGATAAAATATCTTGCATTAATAAACGCTTAAAATCTTGTTTAAGAATTCGTTTATGCTCCCCATCCAACGTTTATATACAGATTTTGATAACTGCTTTCCGAAACTCCTTCCGTCTGATTTAAAGTGAATACAATGTAATAAGTCTTGGCTGTTAAGTCGTACTTATTTTGTTCGTTCTTAGAAACTTTAACAAATTCGCCGTTTGAATCTTTGTAATACACTTCAAACGCGGTAAAACTTTTACCGTCATCAGTAGTTTTGTTATAGCAGCGCAACCAGATATTCGTATTGTTCATTGTGCTGTTGATATAAAGTTTAAAATATATCTTATCCTGTCTTAAAACGTTGTCTCTGGTTACTTTGAAGGTCGTTTTTTCATTACGTACGTAAGTCCCTTCGACGTGCGCTCCCTTAACCGCGCCGCAAGTAGTACACGTTCCCGTATAAGCCGTGTCGGAAGAGTGCTCCGTTTCTCTGTAATAAATGTTGTTTGTTTTATATTTTTCCCTGTCATAATAGCCGTCGGTTATAGCGTCATACGAGTAAATATTAGTACTTATAGAATCCTTGTTTTCATACAACGCCACTTCTCTGTCAAACTCCAACCACTGATAGGTCGTGCCGCTGATAGCGTGCTCGTCTATAAGCGTAGCGTTAACAAGTCCTTTTCCGTCGTAAACGTCATATTTGCATGTCCAATCTCTACCTGCGCCACTTGTACGCGCTTTAATATTTTTAGTAGCGAACGTCTTTTTTTCGGCGAAAATTGAGCAGTTTTTAAGTATATCGTTGCTAAACTCTCCGCTAAGCGTAACCTCTACGCGGCTTAAAATATAGGCTTTTTCCGCATTTGCATCGATAACGCTGTTATTATGTAATAATTTGATTTTTTCTACGGTGAACAATTTGTCGCTATCGGTAAAATAGCCCGTATCGCCCACTTCTATCATACCGCGGGTAACGTAACCTGTAAATCTTATCTGATTGGGCTCAGACGCATAAACGGGCGTGTTTTCTATTGAAAGTTTAAAACTTTCCGTCGTATAAGTATACAGATAAACGTTACGCCATTTAATGTCGTAGTTCTGAGCGGCATATTCTTGACTAGACGGCAGCTCGTAATCTCTGGAAGGCCAGTAGCCGCCGGATTCATTATATTTACCTATATGGAATTTGTCCTGGAAGTTTACATGGTCTATCGAGCTTCCTCTTATTATATTGACTTTATAACTATATTGTAACTCATCGCCCGCGCAAAGTCCGTGTTCTTCCTTAAAATCGTACACGACAGGATTCGTAGAGTAATCTTTCCATTCAAGATAGAATACTATTTCTTTGTCGTATGCGATTTTCTTTTTGGATATATTTACCCTAATCTGCTGACCGCTGAACTTATAGTTATCTTTTTTGTCGCCAAGTATCTCGTAAGAACTGACGTTTGTCATGCCGCTATGCGCATTCGAATTTCCTACGGTTAAGTTTAACGTTATATCATCATCGGGTATTCCGTCGGTTACGGAAAATTCTTTTGCGAACAAACCCGTTGCGTCGTATTCCTTGGCAAACGTTTCCGTTTCGGGAACAACAAGGTCAAACTGTTCTATTTTTATAGTTGCCGCAGAATAACTTATTATTTTATAGTTTGCGCCGTCCGTTCCTTCAAGCGATACCGCGCTTACCGTAGCGGAAACGTCCGCACTCGTCATAGTAATTTTTGCGGTTACGCTGTCGCCCGAATATATGCCTTTTGTTACGGCGCCTTGAATTTCCGCGTTGCCGTCGTAAACTTTGGTAAACGTTCCCTGTAACGCAAGTTCTTTGGGGTTGATAGTAAATTCCGCAGTGGCAACGCCTTCTTTATATTCGGCAGTCGCCGCGGTTTTCACCCTTACTACCCACGTTCCCGCTTTTATCGGCTTTTGTGCGGAATAGGTTTCGTCGCCTGCGCCTTTAAGTTTATATTCTATGGTTATTTCGCCCGTACCGTCTTGCGTAACGGCGGTTTTATCTATACCGTGTTCGGTTTTATCGTAAGAAACGCCGTTTGATAAAGCAGACAGGTCTATCGAAACGCTGTTTGCACCCGCGCCGAGCGGTTCTACCGTTTCTGTTTTAGCATAGCCGCAAACTTCACAGGTGAAAATTTTTACGCCCGGATTCGTTGCCGTGGGGGCAGGGTTAAACGAACCTTCGTCCCATTCGTGCTGACTGAATCCGCCCTTTTCGCTCGTATGTCCGCAGGTTGCAGGGTGCCAATGCCCCGTGCCGTCTTTTTCCCATACCGCTTCGTCGTACGTATGCGTGTGTCCGCCACTGCTATCGCCGCCCGCGTCGTCGCCGCCGCAAGCCGCAAGACAAAACGCGCAAACTATCGCGAGTACGGAAAGTACGATAGTTACTATTCTTCTTTTTGTCATATTAACTCTCCTTTAACTTTTTCCGTTTATTCTCTCCGTTTATTTTTTCTGCCGAGTTTTTCTCATACAAGATTTTCTCGGTTTTTACAAAAATAAACTTTTACTCTTTTAATTAAAAAATTATATCACTATTTCTTTCTTATGTCAAATATTACCACTTTTAGGATGATACGTCAACCTTTTGGATGATTTACCATCCTATTTTTATTAAAGTGTTAGGTTACAATTGAATTACGGCGGTATATATGCCGACGAAAACGAGAAAAATACAAAAAGCTTATTATAAAGATTTTGCGTTTAATTTTAAGTTTTTTAGAGACAAGGAATTCCGAGATGAGGACTATAAACGACGCGGTTGTCGAACGGTTATATAAGTATATGGGGGAGAAGAACCTGACGCAGTATAAACTTGCGCGGTTAAGCGGAATACCCTTTCCCACCATAAAAAGCATAATGCAGCGCCGCACCAAAAACATCACTTTAAAAACGATTATTATGCTGTGCGAAGGTTTAGGCGTTTCGCCGAGCGAATTTTTAAGCGACGCGGTTTTTGATATAAACAATCTGATTATAGATTAAATCCTTTCGCCTTTCGACGCGGCGATTTCAGTTGCTTTTTATCAGATACTTTTACCCATTAAATCAGTTACAAGCTACCGTGCTTATCGCCGCCCTTTATCTATTAAATCAGCCACAGGCTACTGTGCTTATCGCCGCCCTTTATTTTTTTAATTTTTTGATATATATTATCTTTTAAATATATGATTTGAACGAAAAATATTTACACGTTTATAAAAACAAAGAAACGTAAAGATAAAAAACTAAGATAAATTTATATAGAAAGTTAAAAACCTTATATAAGAAGTTAAAATAAACTTATATAGAAAATTAAAACGACTTAAAAGCCCCGATTGTAGTCGGGGCTTTAAAAACAAAAAAACCGCCGTCGGCGGTTTTTTTATAAAGCAAATTTAGAATTATTCGCCCTTGAACGGCAACAAGTCTACAAGTCTTGCACGTTTGATGGCGGTGGCAAGCACTCTCTGGTGTTTTGCGCAAACGCCGGTCATACGTCTGGGAAGGATTTTTCCGCCTTCGGTAACGTATTTTTTTAACGTGTTGATATCTTTGTAATCTATTACGTCCGTTTTAGCCTGACAGAAAGCGCAGACTTTTCTACGTGGCATTCTTTTTACAAACTTTTTACCTTCCTTAACAGGAGCCGCCTGAGCGGTCTGTTCTTCGGTGGTAACAACCGTATTTTCTTCCATTTTTATTCTCCTTAAAATTTAGTGCGATTAACTTTTCGCCTTAGAAAGGTAACTGATTATCGTCAATCGCTTCGAGTTGCGGACGTTCTTTTCTGGCGGGTTCTTCGCCGTCTTCGCTCTGTGCGTTTTTGGGCGTTAAGAATTCCACTTCGTTCGCAATTATGTCGGTAACGTTTCTCTTGATTCCGTCCTTATCTTCGTAAGAACGAGTCTGTAAACTGCCGACAACGGCAACTTTGTTTCCTTTTTTAAGATATTTGCCGCAGTTTTCCGCTCTGCCGCGCCATACGGTTATGTTAAAGAAATCGGTTTCTCTGTTGCCGTTAGCGTTTGCGTAATCTCTCGATACCGCAATAGAAAATCTGCAAACCGCAACGCCGTTGGGCGTTTCGGAAAGTTCGGGGTCCCGCGTTAAATTACCTATAAGGATAACCTTGTTCATACATTTTCTCCTACTTATCTTTTTGTAATCAATCTTCTGATTACGCCGTCCGTAATGCCTGCGATACGTTTAAGTTCGACAACCAACGTTTTTTCGGCTTCAAAAGTCATCAAAACGTAATAGCCTTCGGTTTTGTAGTTGATGGGATAGCATAATTTCTTAATGCCCCAACGGTCCGTTTTTTCAACGGTGCCGCCGTTTCCTACTACCAAATCTTCGAACTTCTTTACGATAGCGTCTTTTACTTCGTCCGTAAGCGACGCATCGAGAATGTAAAGCATTTCGTATTTAGTCATAATTTTTTACCTCCCGGTCTTATTCGGCTTGGCTTAAACCAAGCAAGGTTTTTTGCGGTGTTCCGCAAGTTACTATATAATAACAAAAATATATTATTTTGTCAATTATTTTATTTTAATATTTATTTTTATCTTTTTCGCCCGTTTCGGGCAGGTTATCAGGCAATGCTTTGTGCCGATAAGTCGCCTTTTTATACGCCCCGCCCCGCTTTCCGCACGGTTTAAGCCGTTATTATGTAATCTGTCGCGTTAAAAGTTTTTCTTAAAACCCTATATCGAAACAGAATATTAAAGCAGATTGTTGAGTTCGAACATAACTTCGTTTACGGTTTTTGTCATAAGTTTGTCGTATTTTGTGCTTATAATTCCCGAAGCGTAAAGTTCGGCGATTGTAGCGTCCATAATCGCGTCCGAAAGACCGCTCATATTGTCTTTTAAGTTAGAAAACGTAAGCGATTTGTCGGTGTAAGAAGAAGCGAAGCCGTCTGCGTCCGCCGTGCCGAGTTCGTACAAAAGGAAAGTCCATATTCTGCCGTCGGTAGAAATATAATATTCTCCGTTTACGTCGTCGCGGGAATAAACGTTTTTACCGCCTACAATTTCTTTTTTGTACTTAATGCTTTCAACGCCGGAAGCGACGGTGGCAACGTCTTTCGTCATACATTCCACTTCGTACATATCGTTTATGGAAAGTCCGTTTATCTTTTCGTCTAAATTGCCCAGTCTTACGGGGTCGCCTTCGTTGTATTTGTCGCTTCTTAACAGTTTTAAGACGACGTTTTCTTCCGCCCCCGCTTCGGGTGCGTCCAGCACTTTGACAAGCCTTACGTTGTTGATGTTGAAGTTTTCGCCCGAAAGGTCCGAAAGCAAAATATCTTCATAAGTTCTCGTATCGTCGTAAGTTTTGGTAGCGGCGTCAAAACTCGTCGCGTCTAAAAGCACGTCGTATAGCTTTTTGTTTTTATACTCGTTTTCTGCGGTGGGAAGGTCTATTATAGAACTCAGTTTAATGTCGTCCGTCCCGAAATCGCCCATCTCGCTTATCTTCTTATCGCCGAGTATATCCGTTATAAGGCTGTCGTCTTCAACGCCGCCAAGGCATTGCAAAACGGACTTAACGGACATAAGACGGAATCTGTCTGTAAACACGTCGGTCATGTCGGATACGTTCATTTTGTCAAGCGCAAGGTAATAAAGTTGCTGTCCATCCGTTCCTTCCGCACGAGTGCCGTCGTCGTTATATGCGCGTGCGTAAACCGCGTCCTCTCCGCCTGCCGTACCGATTGATAAAACGTAATAAAGTTTGGGGTTAAACTCGGTCAGCGCCGCGTTTTTGGACGGGTCTTCTTCATCGGGAACGGCTACCGTATCGAAAATTTCCAGACTTGCCATATCTCCGAACAACTGCGAAGAAACGCTTAAACTTGCCAGAATTCCTTCGCCGAAAGTACTATCGAAGGCCACTTCTTTAAGGCTGTCGTCGTTTACCGATATAAACGCGTCCATTCCCGCGGAATGTAAAACGCTGTTAATTATTCCGTAAAACACAGGCACGTCTTTGACCTTATATTCGCCGTTGCCGATTGTTCTCGCAATCTCCAAAACGGTTTTGTCCGCAAGTTTTTCGCTTACCACGTTTTCCGTGTTTGCGCCCGTGTAAGTTTTAACGGGAACCAGCCCGATTGCGGCAAAAACGCCGCCTGCAATCAAAGCGAACGCCGAAACCATACCCGTCAGAAAAAATATAAAGTTTTTGGTCTTACGAAGATGCAACGCTTTTTTACCGCGTTTTATCTTTCTCGCTTCTTTATAAGCCGCTTTTTCTTTTTGTCTTTCTTCTTTTTGCTTTGCTTTCAACTCTTCTTTTGAAAGCGTCTTTTCGGTTATTTCTGAATTGTTTTCTTTATTGTTGTCTTTGTTTAATTCGCTCATTGTTCGCTCCTTAACCTTTCAGCCGCATTTTTTCATGCTTTATTTATACTTTTATTTTTTATTTAACATATTGTGTTAATATTCATAAAGTAACTATTATAATACAATATTTTATTGCGATTGTCAACGCCAATATATGGCAACTTAACGCTACCGCTTTTGCCGCCTATCCGTCCGGAATCGGCGCGCGGTCAACCTTTTAACAGTTTTTCTGCGGCGCGGGATAAACTTTCTTTATTGTTTAATTGCGGATTATCTATCGCAAGGTATCTCAGCGTTTTGAGTGCCGCGCCTAATTTTTCGTCCGAAAAGCCCGTTTCCTGCAAATCTTTTGCGGAAATTTTAAGGTCCGTAACTTTAATCGGCGTGCCGTCTTTTTTCATCTTCGCATAAATTTCTTGCCACCTTATAACCTGCGGCGGAATAAAATCTTCGTCTTTACAGGCTTTGCCGTCAGCAATTTTAAGTTCGGTCAACTTTTCGTAATATTTTTCGTTGTCGGCGATAAACCGCCTTACTTTTGCCACAGACGTTTTTCCGTCCAAATCATACATATGTGCGCCGACTAGGAACTTAACTTCGTCCGTCGCCCTGTTTCCTGCTTTAAGCCGACCAAGAATATCGCCGACCATCTTTTTACCCTGCGCGTCGTGTCCGCGGTAACTGCCAAAGTTTTTCATACAATAAGGTTTGGCGACGTCGTGCAAAAGCGCGGCAAGCCTGATATCCTGCGGCGCATATAAAACGCACCTTAAACTATGCTCTAAAACGTCGTGATTGTGATAATCGCTTCTCTGCTCCATTCCCCTGCCCAAAGTCAGTTCGGGTAAAATTCGGTCTAAAACTCGCGTTTCGTCTAAAATTTTAAGCGCTCTGTAATGCCCGTCCTTCGGCGAAAACTTATATTTGCCGTCGGCAACCAGAATTTTATTCAGTTCCGAATAAATGCGTTCGCAGGACACGTCTTTAATATTGTCCGCATACTCTTTTGCCGCGTTAAGCAGGCTTTCCGTCGGCTTAAAACCAAGTTCGCCGCAAAATCTCGCAAGCCTTAAAAGCCTTAACCCGTCGCTGCAAAAAACCTTTTCGGGAGATTTAACGGTGTCTAAAATTTTATTCCGTATATCCGAAACGCCGCCAAGCGGGTCTATCAGTTCATTCTTTTTAATATCATAATAAACGGCGTTGCACTTAAAATCGCGGCGGAGCGCGTCTTCTTTTATGTCGTCCGTCCTTTCAACGCTTTCGGGAGAATGACCGCCGCCCGCAGCGTAACTTTCCTTTCTGAAAGAAGTGAACTCGCACCTTACCCCGCCCGTAACGAAAACCGCCGTACCCGTTCTTTTGTATTCGGCGATGATTTTATCGCCGCACTCTTCAACGTACGGTTTTATTGCGCAAAAATCGACGGGAGCCGCCAAATCCAAATCTTCCGACGCTTCGCCGTCGATTAAAAAATTGCGGACGTAACCGCCCACGGCGTACACGGGAAAGGGTATTTTCGCACATAAAGCGCGAATTTCAGGCACAAATCGTATATTCATAGTTTAATTATATCATAAAGCCTTGAAATTTTCGCTAAATTGTTGTAAAATTTATTAGTACAAAAAAGGAAAGAACAAATGATAGATTTTTTGGTAAACCCCACCGCAGGCGGCAAAAGCGGCAGAAAAATTAAAAAAGCCATTCCTAAAATTCAAAAACACCTTATTAAAAGAAAGGTTGAATACGCATTCCATTATACCGAAAAAGAAAAGCAAGCCATCAGCCTTACGGAAGAACTTATCGACAACGGCGCAACCACGATTGTCGTTATCGGCGGCGACGGAACTCTCCACGAAGTTATAAACGGGTTTAAAAACTTTGACAAAGTTTCGCTCGGACTTATAGCCTGCGGAACGGGTAACGACTTTGCGGCGGCGATAGGTATCCCTTCCGACCCCGTTAAAGCGCTTGACCTTATTATAGACGGCACGCCGAAATATACCGACTTTATGCAGATGCCGACCGTAAGGGGCTTAAACATTATAGGTATGGGCGTAGACGTGGACGTGTTGAAACGTTACGCCGCGCTTAAAAGAAAAACCAAATTCGGTTACACCAAATGCCTTATAAAAACCCTTATGCACGTTGAATTTTCGGACTTTACCGCGGAAATAGACGGCGAGGCGAAAGACGTTCACTCTTTTATGGCGTGTATCGCAAACGGACACCGTTACGGCGGCGGACTCAGAATCTGCCCCACGGCAACCCCTGTCGACAAAAAGTTAGATTTTGTTACGGTAGACGAAATGCACGGCTTAAAAATAGTGAAAGCCTTTCTTAAACTTAAAAAGGGCGACGTGGATTCGGTTAAAGAATATCACCGCAAACAAATAACGGCAGTTAAAATCACACCTAAAGGCGACTACACCGTAAACGTAGACGGCGAACTTTACGATAACATTCCTTTTGAAGTGAAAATCGTTTCCGACACACTGCGTATGTTCAGATAACGACTAAAACGATTAAAATCAAACTAAAAACCTGAAAAATATAAATCCCGAAAGCAATAACGCTTTCGGGATTTTTTATTTGATTTTTGTAAACAAAGCAGTCTTCTATCGCTCTTCTCTGAAATAGTTAAGCCCGAGCGAAGCAGGCGGTTGCGTTTCCTTTTTACCGACAATGCTTGTGATAATTAAGACAACTACGGTTATGATATAAGGGAGCATTTGCAAAAGTCTTTTCTGCGCAAAACTCGTGTCGTTTATAAAGGTGCTTAAAACGTATAACAAACCGAACACGAAAGAGCCTAAAATACTAAGGTCGGGGCGCCACAACGTGAATATAACGAGTGCGATTGCCAGCCAGCCGAAAGCCTGAATGGTGCTTGCATTCTCGTAACTGCCGATACTGAAATCCATAACGTAGAAAAGTCCGCCAAGCCCCGCTATCGCGCTGCCTATTAAAATTGCCGCGTATTTATAAAGGTTTACGTTTATGCCCGCGGCGTCCGCCGTTGCGGGACTTTCACCTATCGCGCGGAGATTTAAGCCCACTTTGGTTTTTCTTAAAATAAGCGCTGCGGCTATTGCGATGATTATTCCGAAATACACTAAAAACCCGTGCGAGAACAAAAGTTGTTCTATCCAGGAAGCGTTTTCGCCGACGTTAAAGAGAGTTCTGAACAGTTTGCTCGCCTGTGAAAAATAGGTCTTTTTTACGAACGTGTTTATAAAAAAGTCTGCAAAACCCGCGCCGAACGTGGTAAGCGCAAGACCGGTTATGTTCTGGTTAGACCTGAGCGTTACCGTAAGGAAAGCGTAAATAGCGCCTGCGATTGCGGCAAAAAGCATAGCGAAGAGAATAGCGATTAAAATAAGCGCAAAGCCGCTTGCCATACTTGGAGAACGGAGCGAAGCCATATAAACCGAAACGCCGTAACATCCGCCCGCCGTACCCATACACATTATGCCGGGTATGCCGAGATTTAAGTGCCCTGCTTTTTCGGTGATTATTTCGCCCACGCAACCGTAAAGAAAAACTATACCTATGCTGATAGCAGCGATAACCATTGACATTACTCGTTACCTCCTTCCGCTTTTACTTCGAACTTTTCGTTTTCCGCCGCTTTTTTCTTTTTTGAAAAAAGATTTTTAAAGAATTCGGTAAATTTACATTTGCCGTTATTATCGCCGTCCGCTTTTTTGTCGCCTTTCTTTCTCCTTATAATTTTATAAGCGATAAAGAACTCGCAACCGATAACGAAGAAGTACATTATCGCGATTATAAGGTCGCAAACGGCGTTGCTGGATATTCCGAAGAAAGACTGAACCTGCCCCATACCTTTCGTCATAAACGCGACGAAGAATGAAGTGAGTATCATCATAAGGGGATTGAATTTTGCAAGCCAGGCGACTATTATCGCCGTAAAGCCAAGGTTCCTTGCAGTCGTATCCGAAATGGTGTGGTTTATCGCGCCTGCCAGAAGCAAACCGATAATACCGCATATCGCGCCCGATAAAACCATTGTTCTTATTATAACTTTTTTAACGTTTAAGCCGATATATCTCGCCGTGTTTTCGGATTCGCCGACAACGGAAAGTTCGTAACCGTGCTTGCTGAATTTAAGATAAACGAACATAAGCGCGGTTAAAACGGCTACGACTAAAATGGTCAGAAGGTTTTTGTTGCCGAGAATGGGTAAATGTCCCGACGGAATTATACCTATCGTCTGCGAACCCGTTCTGTCCCAAACGCTTATGCAGATGGCAACGATACCCACTGCGATATAGTTCATCATCAGCGCGAAAAGCGTTTCGTTTGTTTTGAAAAAGGCTTTGAATATTGCGGGGATAACCGCCCAAATTGCGCCTGCAAGAATAGAAGCCGGTATCATACATAAAATTATAACCCCGTCGGAAGCCTTGCCTTCCATAGTAATCATGCAAGCCGCTGCGGCAAGCGCGCCCATAAGTATCTGCCCGTTTCCGCCAAGGTTCCAGAATTTCATCTTGAATGCGGGGATAAGCGCAAGTCCTACGCCGAGTAAAAGCGCCATTTCTTTTAAAAGATCCCAGATTCTGTTGCCCGTTCCGAACGCGCCCATAAACATCTGCGCCACAAATTCTATCGGGTTTGCGCCGACAAGTATAAGACATAAAAGTGCAGAGAATATAAAGCCCGAAAGAACGGCTATCGTTCTTATTATAACCGCCTGTTTGGTGGTTACGTTGTTTTTCTTTACTATATGAAACAAAGGCTCGCGCACGGTTTTTGCCGCGGTTTTTTCGCCGGTAAAATTATTTGCCATTATCTGTCGCCCTCCTTCATTTCTTCCGCTTTCTCTTTTTCCTGTTCCCATTCGGCTTGCGTCAGGTTACTGTCTTTCGCAATACCGAACTGTTTGTCCGCCTTAACTTCCGTAAGATCAAGCGAACCGGTCATCATAAGTCCCAACTCTTCTTTCGTGGTTTTCTCTGCGTGAACGATACCCATATTTTTGCCGTGGCATAAAACCATTATTTTATCGCACAGCGCAAGCATAACGTCCAAGTCCTCGCCTATAAACAAAATGCCGACGCCTTTTGCTTTCTGCTCGTTCAATATGTCGTATATCGCATAAGAAGAGTTTATGTCCAGTCCCCTTACAGGATAAGCCGTAACTATAACGTTGGGCCCCTCTTCTATTTCTCTGCCGACCAGAACTTTCTGAACGTTTCCGCCCGAAAGTTTTCTTACCGGCGTTTCGGTTGACGGCGTAACTATTTCCAACTTTTCTATAAGGTCTTCCGCGCGCTTTCTCGCCGACTTTCTGTCGACAAACAGGTCGCCGCCGAGAACTTTGCCGAACACCTTTATCTTTTTACCGAGATTCTTAAAGAACGTCGTAAATTTGTTCTTGCCTTCCAACGGCGTTTTGTCTTCTTCGGTAACCACGTATTTTTCGTTATACGTTTTAAGCATCATATTGTCGGTTATCGAGAACGAAGGCGCAAGCCCCATACCAAGTCTGTCTTCGGGGATAAAACTCATCGAAACGCCTTTCTTTATAATCTCTTTGGCAGGAAGCCCGATTATGCTTTCGCCTTTGTGCATAATAAAGCCGTTTTCCACCTTTCTTAAACCGGCAATCGCTTCGCAAAGTTCTTTCTGCCCGCAACCGGCTATTCCCGCAACGCCGAGAATCTCGCCGCCGCGGATATAAAAGTTTACGTCGTCTATCGCCACGCTGCCGTCGTCTTTTTTGATTTTAAGTTCCCTTATCTCTAAAAGCGGCTTGTCTATGTCGGTTTTTATTCTTTCTATTTTAAGGTCGATTTTTTTGCCGACCATCATTTCCGTAAGTTCTTTCTCGTTCGTTTTGTCGGTGTCTACCACGCCGATGTATTCGCCCTTTCTTAAAATCGCAACCCTGTCGGATATGGCGAGAACTTCGTTTAACTTATGCGTGATTATGATAATGGACTTGCCGTCCTTTCTCATATTGTCCAGAACGCCGAACAGCCTTTCCGTTTCCTGCGGGGTTAAAACTGCGGTCGGCTCGTCGAGGATAAGTATATCCGCGCCGCGGTATAACACCTTGATGATTTCTACCGTCTGCTTTTCGGAAACGGACATATTGTAAACCTTTTTGTCAAGGTCGATTACAAATCCGTATTTTTCGCAGATTTCAAGCACTTCTCTGCGCACTTTTTTAAAGCTGGAAGAACCCTTTTTCTTAATACCCAGCGCAATGTTCTGCACCGCGGTGAATATATCTATCAACTTAAAGTGTTGATGAATCATTCCTATCCCGAGTTCAAACGCCTGTTTGGGAGAAGCGATAGACACAGGCATATCGTCTATGTAAATCTGCCCTTCGTCGGGATAATATATGCCCGAAAGCATATTCATAAGCGTTGTTTTTCCGCTTCCGTTTTCACCCAGAAGCGCAAGCACTTCGCCTTTATATATATCGAAAGTAACGTTGCTGTTTGCCAGAACGGTTCCGAACCTTTTGGCAATATTGTCAAACCTTACAGCAACCTGCTTTGTGTTTTCAGTTTTATTGTTCAATTCTGTCATTTACTTCTTTTCCGTTATTTTACTTTACGCCCCGCCGCCTTTTGCACCGCTTAAAAATCTGTCGGCACATCAGGCACCAAAGCAATTCTTCGTAATTTCAAATATTGTTTACCGCGGTTATTTCCCGCAACCGTTTACCCGTTAGATTTCTTTTGTTATTAACGGTTAAAATACGCTTGTTTATTATTTATGAATTTTTGTTTATAAATAAATATATCCAAGGGGCGGATACTCGCCCCTTGGGTATAAATTATTTTTCTTTGGTATTAGAACTTAACGTTCAAATATTCGATACCGTCGATTTGTATATCGAAGTAAGGAGCCGAACGGAAGAGTTCAACGTCGCTTTCCGCAAAGTATTTAACGGTGCTTCCGCCAACCGTTTTGGTTTTGATGCATTCAACGTCGCCGACTTTGTAGCTGGTAAGATGTCCGTTTTCGTCTACGGTTGCGTTAACGTTTTTCTCGGAACCTTCGGTCTTGTTTACGGTTACCTTGAAGTTGTTTACGTTGTAAACTTCAAATTCGCCGTATTTAAGAGCAAACATTGCTTCATCTAACAATGCAGAAGTTCCATCCGCAGCGGCAGAGCCGATTTCGGTAAGAGCAACGGAGCCTGCTTTGGAATCATAGTAGTTGCCGAAAGAAGCGGTCCAGTCGGAAGAAATGGTAGCGCCTTCTTTGGTAACGCCGTCAATCATATATTCATAGTAAGGCTGCCAGTTGATTCTGGAAGAGATGATGAAGGTGTTGGGGCACTGAGAAACGGTGCTTCCGTTGTAAGAAACGTTAGGAACGTTCTTTTCTTCGCAAGCCTTGGGTGCGCCCCAGGAGTCAGCGTGCTGAGAAATAAGAACGCAGTTCTGGTTGTCGATAAGGTCGATTGCCGCGTTTCTTTCTTCGGTTTCGTCATACCACGAACCCGTAAATTTAACTTTCATGTTTACAGCACCTCTATATCCCATCGTTACGCCGATATACCAAGAAGTAAAGCCGGAGATAACTTCTGCATAAGTAAATGCGCCGACGTATCCGATGTTGATGGAACCGTCTTCGTTTTTCTTAGCGTCAAGTCCGCCGTCAGCAGCCATTTCGGTAAGTTTAAGACCTGCCGCATAGCCTGCGATGAATCTGCCTTTATAGATGTCGGCAAACGCATTGTGGAAGTTGTCAAGACCGGCGGTCTTCGCTTTGGTTCCGGTTGCGTGGCAGAACTGAACGTCCTTATACTCTTTCGCCGCTTTAATCATATAATCTTCGTGTCCGAAAGAATCAGCAAATATTGCTTTGCAACCTTGGTTTGCAAGGTCTACCGCAGCGGTATAACATTCTTCGCCTTCGGGAATATTGGTTTTTAATACCAACTGTACTCCCTTCGCTTCGCAAGCCGCTTCCATAGCGTCGATAAAGTTCTTGTCGTAGGTCGAGTTCTCATCGTGAAGACAGATAAGACCGATTTTCACTTTACCGTCGTCGCCGCAAGCGGTAAGACCGAAACAGCATGTTACCGCAACGATTGCAGTAATCAAAAGTGTTAAAAGTTTTTTCATTATAAAACCTCCTGACCCTTTCGGGTTTGATACCTGTTATTTGCGGAAAACTATTTTTCCCGCGCTCATCTCGTCGATAACCGCAAGCGAGTAAAGGTCTATGCCTTCCGCCCTGAGTTTATCGCCGCCGCCCTGAAATCCTTTTTCTATCGCAACGGAAACGCCCACAAGGTGCGCCCCCGCCTGTTTTACAATGTCTATCAAAGCGTTCGCCGCTTCGCCGTTAGCCAAAAAATCATCTATAACAAGCACGTTGTCTTTGTCCGACAAAAACTCTTTCGGAACTATAAGCTCGTTGCTTTTATTGTGCGTAAAAGAAAAACATTTTGCCGAATATAGTCCGCCGTCCACGTTTGTCGTTTTGCTTTTTTTCGCAAAAACCACGTCGCAATCGAAGTGAAGCGCGGTAAGACTTGCAAGCGCTATTCCGGAAGCCTCTACCGTTAAAATTTTGTTTACGCCTTTATTTATATAATGTTTATATATATCTTCGCCCAGAGCGTATAAAAGTTTAACGTCTAACTGATTGTTCAGAAAAGAACCGACTTTAAGCACGTCCGCGCTTAAAACTTTGCCCTTTTCAAGAATGGCTTTTTCTAAAAGTTCCATATAAATCCCCGTATAAATCCCCGTAAAAACAAAAACAGGCTGAAAAAACTTTCAGACCCGTCGCCAAAAAACCAACTCTGCCGTAAACGATTTTTCACGGCAATAGTTAAATCCAATAGTCGCGTCTGTGGCGATGCGGTAGAAACGTTCGGGCCCTTTATCCGAACCTATATTGGTAAAGATTTATTTTACGTTAAAAGTATACCAAACAAAACGCCGCTTGTCAAACGTTTTTCCCGTTCGTTTTCTTTTTTACGACATTTTTCGCCGCCCGTCCATTTTGACACCATTTTTCCCGCCGATTTTGCCACCCAACGGCAATGACAGACAAGAAAAAAGCACTTTTAAGCCGTTTTTTGCTTAAAAATGCTTCGTTTTGGTGCCCCCTACGGGTTTCTGCCCCTTGTTAAGGGGAAGGCAAACTCAGTTTGCGAGGGGTTTGCCGTCCACGGCTGAGTGAGCGAACCCTAAGGGTTCGACCGTTCCAAAGGAACGGCAAAAGTAAAAAAGCAACGCTTACGCATTGCTTTTTTGTTTTTGGTGACCCCTACGGGACTCGAACCCATGATACCACCGTGAAAGGGTGGTGTCTTAACCGCTTGACCAAGGGGCCTTGTATGACAGATAAATCTGTATTTTTTATTATGACCGTGCTTACGCACAGCGTTATATTATCGGCACAAGCCGTTTTTATCGTGGTAGCGGCGGTCAGATTCGAACCAACGACCTGCCGGGTATGAACCGGCCGCTATAACCAACTAAGCTACGCCGCCATATCGAATTTAGCGAAACCTTTTCGTTAAATGCTTATGTATTATACCCAAATTAGTTTTGATTGTCAATTATATTTTTGCTTTTTTGACAAAAAATTTTTACTTTATTCTAAATTTATTTATTTTACTTGCCTTATCGACAACGTTTTATTATAATTTCTTTAATCTTACTCATAGGACAACCGACATGCAGTACGAAAAAAACGTTAAAAAATTAAGTCTTATAGGAAAAATCCTTTTATTTCTGGCAACGGTGGCTTGGGGCACGTCTTTTGCGATACTTAAACAAACGATAGACGTCGTTCCTAAATATTACGTGCTCTTTTTAAGATTCTTTTCATCCGCTCTTTTAATTTTTATAGTTTTTTTCAAAAAAATAATAAAAATGCCAAAGGGCACGGCTTTACGCGGCGCCGTTCTGGGGCTTATTCTTTTCGGCGCATATCTCACGCAGACGATAGGCTTAGAATACACCACCCCCGGGCGAAACGCCTTTCTGACTTCTTTTTATTGCGTGCTTACGCCCTTTCTGCTTTGGATATTTTTTAAGCAAAAGCCTTGTTCTTATAACGTTATTTCGGCGGTGCTTTGTATCGCGGGCATAGGTTTTATAGCATTCTCGGGTGGGGACGAAAAGGCTTCTGACGTAGTTTTAGGAAACGCTTTAACGCTTGTCGGCGCGGTGTTCTATGCGCTTCAAATAGTTTTTATAAACCGTTTTCAAGACAAAAAAGACGACAGCATAAATCTGTTGTTTATGGAACTGCTTGTAGTCGGCGTGCTTAACGCGTTGCTCTCTCTTATCTTTGAATTGCCCACGCGCGGAATAGAAAGTTATGCGCTGGACGGCGAACAATTATGGCGGATAATTTATATGGCGCTCGTCTGCACTCTGTTTGCGCAAATGGCGCAGATTATAGGCATAAAATTTACCCCGCCGAACCAAGCCGCGCTTATTTTATGTTTTGAAGCGGTTTTCGGCGCGATTTTCTCTATCATATTAGGAGAAGAAAGCATTTCGGGACTTCTCATAACGGGGTTCGTCATAATATTCCTTTCGGTTATTATAACGGAACTTAAATTCGACCCCGTAAAGTTATTGAAAAAGAAAAAAGCGGAAAGCGACGCGGCGTTATTAACCCAAAAAACGGAAGAACCGCCTGCCGACAACGGTTCCGAACAGAACACGGAAAACCAAGATTCGCAGAATAAACCGAAGCAAAATTAAAAAACGATACAAGTAAACCTAAAATCCGATATTATATAAAAACAACATAACTTTAATTTATAACTATATAATATTATGATAAACAATAAAAACATATAAAAAACGGCACGGAAATTCCGCGCCGTTTTTGTCTTTTCTTATTTACTTATTCTTTTTTAACAACTATAACTACTTATTTAACAATTTATAAATATTTTATTAACTGAAACTTTTCAAAGAGCAAACGAATTTATCGGTATAATTATTTTCTCCGCTTTCAACGATGGCGACGAAAACAATCCCTATTAAAAATACGAACGGGTCCATTGTAGGCGACTGGTCTAAAATACCGGTAGTCGCAACCGTAACGGCGAGAAAGAGCGCATAGTATTTATCTTTACTCGAAGAAAATAAAATAGTACCGTACTTACAAAGATAAAAATACACCATCATAGAAGCACCTATTCCGCCGAGCGAACAAAGCCACTGAATGGCTGTGTTGTGCGCCATAACAATATGCGCGTATTCTAAATTCCTGACTCCGGGTACAACCAAATCGCTTACAAACCCATAGCCGAACCAAGGATACTCTTTAAATCTGTCTATACACCAAGGCCATAATTCGCCGCGCCCGCTTGAACCGCCCGAAATTTTTGTTTCTATTATATATATTATACTTTCTATATCTTTCTTGAAACAGCAAAGCGCAATAACCACGCAAACTGCATAAAAAACAACAAGCACTATATAATTTATCTTTTTGGGCGATTTTATAAACAACACGATTATGCCCGTAAGCATAGCCGCAACGTTAAGTGCCATAACCGTACGGCAGGTGGTTATAAGTATCGCAACGGAAAAAAACGTCGCAAGTAAAATACACGCCACGTCCGTTTTCTTTTTATATCCGACGAAAAAGCAGGAAACCACGCCTATCAGAACGTAAATGGCGACGGTATTTATGTTCGCGCCGCAGTAAAAGTCAATCCTTCTCGACTCTTCTTCCATAAAAACGGTGCTTCTTATACTTGCGATTATGATTTGAGTTGAAAGCACTATCGCGCCGAAAATAAGAAGATATTTAAAGTAGGACGAAAAATCACGGGTAAAATTTACCGCCACAAAATACATAAAGTAAATCGCCACGGTAAGCCCGAACGTTATGTAAAAGGTTTTGAAGTCGAACCGCCCTATGCCGCCGAGCAAAAAAGCGCAAAGCGCGACGAGCGCGCCGTAAAACATTCCGCCCTTTCTTATTCTTTTACCGCCGATTAAAATGTTTTTAAGCGCAAAACAAATAGCCGACAACACTGCGGGAATTATAAACGCCAGATACCAGTGCCAATCTAAATTATACCCTATATCCTGAATGAAAAACGGCACGTAGAAAACCAGCGCGAAAGCGTTTTTAACGTCCTCGCAAGTGCAGAAAATTATCATAAAGAATATCGAAAAAACCGCAACGACCGTTACGGTAAGTCCGAAAAACCATAATAAAAATCCCACAAGAAAAGCCGCCGCGACAAATCTTTCCGACTGGAAAAAATTTATCGCGCCGTCAAAAAACTTGTCCGCCCGTCCGCATTTATTATCGGACGGCGACAGGAATTTTTCTTTTGGCGTAAGGTTAAGTTGGCTGTAAATATCAGTCGTCATACAAAAAAACAATTTCCCTTTGCCGCGCTATTTTTTTAGTTCTTTAACGAATTCCGCGATTTTTTCCGTCGCTTTTATAAGATTGCTCATCGAATATGCGTAAGAACATCTTACGTAATACTTGCCAAACTCGCCGAAAGCGTTTCCGGGAACTACCGCAACTTTCTTTTCTTTTACAAGCTTTGTCGCAAACTCTTCGCCGTCAAGTCCCGTGCTTTTTACGGACGGGAAAATGTAAAACGCACCGGCAGGCTCGAAACATTCCAGCCCCATATCGGTAAACGCTTTATACATAAAGCGCCTTCTCTTGTCATACTCCGAAAGCATCTCTTTAACCGAGCGGTAGCCGTCTGCTCTTCCCCTTTTTAACCCTTCCAGCGCAGCGTATTGCGAGAAAATGGGCGCGCAAATCAAAGCGTACTGATGAATTTTCAGCAACGCCTTTCTAATCGCTTCGGGCGCACAGACGTATCCTATACGCCACCCCGTCATTGCGAACGCCTTGGAAAAGCCGCTTATTAAAACCACTCTGTCTTTCAACTCCTTAAAAGAAGCGATAGAACAGTGCTTTTTGCCGTAAGTCAGTTCCGCATAAATCTCGTCGGAAATCACAAGCAGGTCGTGTTTTAAGATAATCGGAATGATTTTTTCTATGCACTCTTTTTCCATTATTCCGCCCGTGGGGTTGTTAGGATAGGGAAAAATAAGCGCCTTTGTTTTCGGCGTTATTACTTTTTCTAAATTTTCGGGCGTGAGTTTAAACCCGTTCTCTCCCGAACAGGGTACCGAAACCGCCACGCCGCCTAAAAGTTCTATGCTCGGTTTATACGAAACGTAACTTGGGTCGGGAACAAGCACTTCGTCGCCTTCGTCCACCACCGCCCTTAGCGTTATGTCTATCGCTTCGCTGGCGCCGACCGTGATGACGGTGTTATCCACCGAAAATTCAACGCCGTATTCAGTTTTTAAATAATGACAAATCTCTTTGCGAAGTTCCGTAAGTCCGCTGTTAGACGTATATTGAGTAAGACCCTTTTTTATCGCCGTAATTCCCGCGTCCCTTATGTCCCACGGGGTAATAAAATCGGGTTCGCCGACGCCCAAAGAGATTATATCCGGCTCGCCTGACGCCAAATCGAAAAATTTACGGATTCCCGACGGCTTTAATTCGGCTGCCCTTTTTGCTACGAAATTTCTCACGCGTGTACAATCTGCCTTTTTTGTTCTTCGTTATTGTTGCAAATATTGCCTTCGATTTTATATTTTTTAAGTATAAAATGGGTTGCGACGGAAGTTATGCCGTCTATAATGCTTAATTTTTCCGCGACGAATTTAGCAATGTCGCCAAGGCTTTCGCCGTCGATAAACACCGCCAAATCGAATCCGCCGCTCATAAGATACAAACTTCTCACTTCGGGGAAATTATAAAGTTCTTCCGCATAAGAATCGAATCCGTTCAACTTTTGCGGAGCGACCTTGACTTCTATAAGCGCCTGAACGCTTTTTCTCCCCAACTTTTCTTCGTTTACGATAGCGGTATATTTTACTATCGCGCCCGCTTTTTCAAGTTCCGAAACGGCGGTTTTAACCGCGTTCTCGTCTTCCCCCGTCATTGCGGCAAGGTCTGAAAAAGTATATCTGGCGTTTTCTTCCAAAAGCGCAATCAATTTCTTTTTGAGTTCTTTCATTTTACCCGTACCCCATAAAGATAATAAGAATATTGTACGATATAAAAAATTTTTTGTCAAGATTAAAAGCGCACGGTTGTGTTCGCGCATAAAATATGCTAAAATATTTTTCGGTTAAGGAGATACTATGGTCAGAATCTGGGCGAAAGTTATGAAACACGGTAAAATAGTTAAACAATACGTTTTGGAAAAACCCGAAACGATGGATTATTCTAAATTTTTTGAATACGTGCGTGAAATTTGCGAAAATTTAGATATTCCCACGCCCGTTATAATTAAAACCCACCTTTTTAACTACGCGAAATATAACAATTTAAAACTTAAAGTGGACGACTTTGTTGAAAAAATAAACTTCGACAGGCTTGTTCTGGAAAACGCTTTCCTGTAACCGCACCCAAACCGAGTATTATTAGTAAAAGAGAATAAAATTTATCCCGCCGCACATACTAAATTGCGGGGGTAAGTATGAAAATAACGACTATTATCGCTTTTAGTTTGGTTCTTATAGGCGCGGTCGTCTGGCTTATGGTAGGGCTTTTCGACTTTAACTTGGTCGCGTATATTTTCGGAAGCGGCGCAAACGCCGTGGTTTCCAGAATAATATATTCGATAGTCGGCGTTTCGGCGTTATGGCTGATTTTCTACTGGATTGCTTATAATCCTTTCAGAACGCAGAACTAAAATACGAAATTAAAAACGTAAAAACTAAAAACCCAAAACTTTAAAAACCGTTCTTTTATAAAAGAGCGGTTTTTTTGTTTATTTATACCTTTATATTTTTTATGTTTGTCGAATGAAAAAACAATCGGCAATCAGTTAAAAAAGAATTTATCTTTATGATTTTGTATAAAAATACAGACGGGCGTTCCCACGACGTAGACGGATAGCGTTTGAGAAGCGATTAAAAACGCCGCCTGAACGATGTAGATATATTCAAGACTACCCGCGGCGAGATACCAGATAAGCGGAAGAAAGAACGCGTTAAGAAGAACGGGAAACAGCCCGCCGACGAATATTCTAAGAGCGAAATTTTTTATTATTCTGCCCGTAAAAAACGTACCTATCGCCGCAAGCAGCGTTACAACGCTTCCTAAAAGTATATCGTAAACGGCGCAACCCAAAATAAGGTTGGAAAGCATACAGCCGACAAACAGCCCTGCCGCCGCTTCTGGAAAGAACAACGGTAAAAGCGTTAAACATTCGGAAAGTCTGAACTGGATATTGCCGCCCGCTATGGGATATGTAAGGAGAGAGAAAACCACGTAAAGCGCGGCGATAACGCCTGCCCTTGCAAGAATTTTAGTGCTGAATTTTTTCATAAAAAAACCCCTCCCGAACGAAAGGGGTTTTTATGTTCCTTCCTCGGTTGTTTTATAGAAGTGTTGTCCGAAAACCTTCTTGCAAGTAAGTATACCCCTTTTTATGGCGTTTAGCAAACAAAAAAGGATAAAATTTGCCTATAATCGATAAAATTTTTAAAAAATCGTTGACAAGCCGCTACAATAGTTATATATTTAGATATGCAAAAAACGAAATAGAGGCGCGACTTAAATGATAAACGTAAACGCGGGCTTTGGTTTACGCGGTAAAGGTTAAGTCGCCGAAGAGAATACGTTTCCCGATAGCGCGTTCGTCTGGGTGCAGCGAGAATATCTCTGCAACTGTCATACCGCAAGGTATGTTGCGCTATTGAATATTATGAGTAAATCACGATATTTGATGGTATCGTGATTTTTTGTTAATTTTTTTACAGAAGGAGTTTAATATGTTAAACGAGAGTACGTCGGGCATAAAGAAGTTTTTCACAAGAAAAACCATAACTTTACTTGTCGCGGCAGTGGTAATCATAGCGGCGCTTATCGTCGTTGCGGCAACGGGCGCGGCGCATGCCGTATGCCCCGCTTGTAACGGTACGGGCATTATAGAAGACGCAGTGTGCGAAACCTGCGGCGGAGCGGGCAACGTGTTCCGCTCTATCTGGGCTTTGCTCCCCCCCGTTATAGCAATAGGCCTTGCTTTAATCACCAAAGAAGTTTTCTCTTCTTTATTTATCGGTATCGTCGCGGGCGGTATTCTGGCGGCAGACTTCGCTCCGCTTACGACTATTGATACCGTTGTAAACACAGGTCTTATTTCCGCGGTATCCGGTACGGCCGGCATTTTCGTGTTCCTTATAGAACTCGGAATCATCGTCGTTTTAGTTAACAGAGCGGGCGGCAGCAGAGCGTTCGGCGAATGGGCGAAAACGCACGTTAAAACCAAAATCGGCGCGGCGTTATGCACCTTTGTGCTTGGCGTTCTGATTTTTATCGACGACTATTTTAACTGCTTAACGGTCGGTTCGGTTATGCGCCCCGTTACCGATAAACATAAAATATCGCGCGCAAAACTTGCTTATTTAATAGACGCGACGGCGGCACCCATTTGCATGATTGCCCCCATTTCCAGTTGGGCGGCGGCGGTTTCGCAATACGTTGCGGACGGACAGGGCTTCAAACTCTTTATTATGGCAATCCCCATGAACTTCTACTCTATACTGACTTTGGTGTTCATCATTACCATAACGCTTATGAAGTTTGACTTCGGCAAGATGAAACAGCACGAAATAAACGCGCAGAACGGCGACCTTTTCTCGGGCAAACAGATAAAGCAGGATGATACGAGCGTTTCCGAACGCGGCAGAGTGTGGGATTTGATTGTTCCTATATTCGTTCTTATCGTTGCCTGCGTGGGTGCGATTATATACGTCGGTATTCAGAACGGCGGACAAGGTTTTTCCGAATGGTTCTCTTTAACCGACGCTTCGGTTGCTCTTCCCTGGGGCGGACTTATCGCTTTGATTTTTGCGATAATTTATCTTGCGCTGAGAAGAGTCGTTAAGTTCAATGAATCTATGGAAAGTATTCCCAAAGGTTTTATAGCAATGGTCCCCGCAATACTTATTTTAACGTTTGCCACCGCGCTTAAAAACGTTACGGGTGTTCTGGGCGCTGCCGATTACGTTGCGGAAATAATGTCAAAAGTTCCTGCAACCTTAAAATCTTTCCTTCCCGCAATTATCTTCATCGTCGCTTGTATCCTTTCTTTCTCTACGGGTACGAGTTGGGGAACGTTTGGTATTTTAATACCTATCGTTACCGCGATGTTTGCTTTTGACGGAAACGTTAACGACGCAGCCCCCCTTATGGTTGTCGGCATCTCCGCTTGTCTTGCAGGCGCTGTCTGCGGCGATCATTGTTCTCCCATCTCCGACACGACGATTATGTCCAGCGCAGGTGCGGAATGCGAACACTTAAACCACGTTTCCACGCAGCTCCCCTATGCGATATTCGTTGCGGCGGTATCATTCGTATGCTTTATCGTCGCCGGCTTCGTTCCCCTTTGGTACGTTATGCTTCCGCTTTCGATAGCAGTTATGGTTTTATCCGTTATCGTCCTTAAAATCGTCGTAACCAAAATGGAAGCAAAAAAATCAAAAACCGAACAACCGCTTGAATAATTTATAGTTACGGTTTGAATAATTTATAATTCAGCGTATTTTAGCCGTAAAAACATACAAAACGGCAGTTACCGCAAAAGTATATCGGCAAATTTTATTCCCGTTGTAGTTTTGGTTTTGTATGCAAAAAATCATTAACGTTTTTCAGCGAAAATATAATAAGAGCCTTGCTTAATCGCAAGGCTCTTTTTTTAACTACGGGTTTTGCCGAAGTAAAATGGCTTAACTCAACTGCCCTTTTACTTTGGAAAATTTGTTTTTTTCTTCCATAAGCGTGGTTTCGGGCGCAGACTGAACTCTGTAATAATCGTGTTCGGTCATTGCTAAAAACACGTCCATCTGGTCTTCCGCCGTCTGGTCTATATGCTGTTTGATAAGCGTTCTGAACCCTTTGCTAGCCCCTTCCGTAAGCGCGGTTGCATATACCTTTACCATAGTTTTTTCTAAATTCAACATATCCTGCAAACTGTCTTTTTCGTTAAGCGTTATATCTGCTTTATACTTATCCATTTTAATTCTCCTTATAACATTTCCAAAAGCGCGTTAAAACGCCTTTCGTGATTGTCCGCTATCTTGCCGAACGTCTGTCTAAGCGTAACGTCCGTCAACGTTTTCTGGTAGATTCTTGCCTTCTTACACGCTTGCTCTTCGTAGGTTAAAAGGTCGGAAATAAGCGTTGCTTCTTTTGTTGTAAGCATATTTTTGCCCATAAAAAAACTCCTTATATTTTTTATATATAAAGAGTTTTTACATTTTTAATTTTTTTATACCGTTTAACGGTCGATTAAAAAACTTTTAATCGGCTTTTATTTTTTAATAATAAAAAGGCGCGGAATCAGCCCGCGCCTTTTTGGGTTTACAAATTATTAGTTTTTTTCGCTATTCGGTTTTATTGAATAAACTTAAATATTACAAAAATTACAAATTATTTAGATTTATTAAAGCCGCAATATTGGCAAAAAACTTTATTATCCGTATCTATTAAGTTTGCGCCGCAGTTAGGACATTTGTTAGAAGAAATTTTATCGGCTGTTTTTTTAGGACGGTTGACGGGGATAAGCATAGTCCCGTCGAACGTATATCCTTCAAGATAAAAGTCGGATAGAAGTTTTTTAACGTCTTCCACAATCTCTTTTGCAGGTCTGTTTAATATAGAAGATAATTCCGACACGGTATAAATATTTTTGTTTTCTATTGCGACTAGCACTTTAAAGTATCTGACCTTATTGCCGTATGCAATCCACATAAGGGGCATTGCGTAAAAGCCGCCGCCCGTGAAAATTATACCGAGAATCATTAAAATCGTAACTTTGCCCGCAAAACATATTATCATAGGTATACCGGCAACAAACAGTATTGTTATTATAAGCGAAACGATAAACGCGCTTTGCGTTTTTTTAAGCAGTTTTTTAAAGCCTTTTGAAGGGTTGTTATCCATTATACGTTCCTTCTTTCCATTGATTTTTTATATTTTATCATTATTTAATTATAAAAGCAACGAGAAAAAGCGTCTATTTTTTCCGCAAAGTCAATTTTTTCTTTACCGTAGGTTATCACAAAGCCCGACTTATAAAAATTATATACTAAAATTTACGCAAAAAAAACGGTCGCAAAAGACAATTCTTTCACGACCGTAATTTTTGAATATAATTTTTATATACTATTCAGTTTTGATTAGTTAAAGTCAAACCTTATTTATCGAGATTTTTCTTTAAGTCATCGAGTTCGTCGTAAAGTTCTTTCGGAACTCTTTCGCCGAGTTCGTGATAGAACTGTTCGATACCTTCGGTTTCTTTCTTCCAACTTTCTTTGTCTACGGAGAGAAGGTCTTTTATGGTATCTTCGGTAATTCCGTCTAAGCCTTCGATATTGATATCTTCTGCCTTAGGAACATAACCGATAGGAGTTTCTACCGCGTCTACCTTGTCTTCGCAACGTTCTAAAATCCAGTCGAGAACGCGCAGGTTGTCGCCGAATCCCGGCCAGATGAAGTTGCCTTCGTCGTCGGTTCTGAACCAGTTAACGTTGAATATCTTGGGTTGATTTTTAACTTTTTTGCCCATTTCAATCCAATGTGCGAAGTAGTCGCCCATATTATAGCCTACGAAAGGACGCATAGCCATGGGGTCGCGTCTTACAACGCCTACCGCGCCGGTTGCCGCAGCGGTGGTTTCGCTTGCCATAATGGAGCCTACGAACACGCCGTTGTTCCAGTCTTTGGACTGATAAACCAGCGGAGCGGTTTTAGCACGTCTGCCGCCGAAGATGATTGCCGAAAGCGGAACGCCGTCGGGTGCTTCGAACTGGTCGGAAAGGCAGGGGCAGTTAACCGTAGGAGCGGTAAATCTGGAATTGGGATGCGCGCCGCAGGTAGATTTGTCTTTCTTGTCGTATTTGGTGTAATCCCACTTTTCGCCTCTCCAATTGATAGCGTTCTTCGGGGGATTATCGTCCATACCTTCCCACCAAACGGTTTCGTCGTCAAGATTTTCAACAACGTTAGTGAAAATGGTGTTCTTTTTGGTGGATAAAAGCGCGTTGGGGTTAGATTTCATACTGGTTCCGGGAGCAACGCCGAAGAATCCGTTTTCGGGGTTTACCGCCCAGAATCTGCCGTCTTTGCCGACTCTTATCCAAGCGATATCGTCGCCTACGCACCAGCATTTATAACCTTTCTTTTTATAAATTTCGGGCGGGATAATCATAGCAAGGTTGGTCTTGCCGCAAGCAGACGGGAATGCCGCCGCAACGTATTTGATTTCGCCCTTCGGGTTTTCGATACCCAGAATAAGCATATGTTCTGCCATCCAGCCTTCGGTTTTGCCGAGATAGGAAGCGATACGGAGCGCGAAGCACTTTTTGCCGAGAAGAACGTTTCCGCCGTAGTTGGAGTTAACGCTCATAATAAGATTTTCTTCGGGGAAGTGGCAGATATATCTCTTTTCTTCGCAAAGTTCCGCATAAGAATGTAAGCCTTTAACAAAGTCGCCGTCGCCTAACGCTTCTAAAACTTTATCGCCGACTCTGGTCATTATCGCCATGTTGAGAACAACGTAAATACTGTCGGTAAGTTCGATACCGATTTTGGAGAACTTGCTGCCGACCGCACCCATAGAATAGGGAATAACGTACATCGTTCTGCCTTTCATAACGCCTTTGAAAATGCCTTTAAGCATTTCGAGCGCTTCGTTTGTTTCCATCCAGTTGTTGATAGGAGCGGAATCTTCTTTCTTCTTGGAACAAATAAAGGTTCTTCCTTCTACCCTTGCAACGTCGTTAACTTTCGTACGATGGAGATAGCAGCCGGGAAGTTTTTCCTGATTTAATTTTATCAGTATCTTTTCGTCTACGGCTTGCTGTCTTAACTTTTCGAGTTGCGCTTCGCTACCGTCGATAAAGACAACTTCGTCAGGCTGACAAAGTTCTTTCGCTTGATTGATAAAATCAATAAGTTTCTTGTTTGTAGTCATATTTCACTCCTTATGTAAATCGGTTACCCGCTATTTAATACTGAATACTAATTTCTTAATTCTGTTTTTTCGGCGTTTAACCTTTGCGGTTAATTCCCTGAAAATATTATGGCGAAAACACGGAAATATTAGTACAAATTATACGTTTTTTTCGTAAAATTTTGCAAAAACCTTATCGTGTCGCATTATAATAATATCATCTTTTTTGCCGTTTGTAAAGACAAATTTACATTTTTCGTATAAATTCTTCTTATAAATCGACAGTTTGCCTTACATTACCGAAAATACGCCCGAAAAAGCGTATTTAAGACAAAATAAGTCAATTTTTGTGCCGTTTAATCATATATATTGTAATAAAAAAGTATTATTTTTGTTTCTCGGCGGTATAAATATGGATTTTATCAAGAAAATTTTGGTGCTTAATCAACTGTCCGACGGGTTTTCCGTTACAAACAAAAGAATAAGCGGAATTGCCAGAATAGAAACAGACCACGGCGTTTCCACCCTGTATCTTTCGGTAATAAACGTCGCCGCCGCCACCGACGGCAATTTTATTTTCTGCGTTTCCGACTACAAGCGCAAACTTTATTTTTTCGACCTTGGCAAACGCCCTTCTTCGGTAACGAAAACTTTCGACGGCGTGCCTTTTATAGAAAACGGGTTTGCGGCGGGACTTATTTTCGTTAAAGACGACGCGCCCGTCATCGTTGCCTATTCGCAAAGCGAAGGGATTAAAACAAATTCTTCCGACTTTAAAAAGTGCGTTGCCGAAAAATTGCTTTCAGAAAAAAAGGAAAGAGAGAAAATCGCAGAAAGCACGGGCGCAAACTCAAAATGCGAAAGGTTAAAAAGCGAAAACGCAAAGCCCGAAAACCCTGAATGCGAAAATTCGGAACATACAAATTCAGAATATGAAATTTTGAAATGTGAATGTGAATGTGAACGTGAACCCATATCTGAAAAATCGGGCGTCGCCACCGTGCGGTGCCGCACAGACTGTTCGGAAACAAACGGCGATAAAAACAAAAACGCCGAAGACGACCCGCTTGACCCGCTTATAAAAACCGTTCCCCTGTCGCCCGTAAAGCCGCCGGTAACGCCGTCCGCTTCTCCCGAACCCTTTCCCCTTATATCTTTCCCCGACTTCGGAGACGAAAACCCGACAAAGCAGGGCGACGAAGAAAGAAAAGGAAAGAACGGAGATAACGAAAACGGTAGCGACGATTGCGGTGACGGCGGAATAGACGGCGATAACGG
Source organism: Bacillota bacterium (assembly GCA_023403375.1). Lineage (GTDB taxonomy): Bacteria > Bacillota > Clostridia > Christensenellales > Borkfalkiaceae > UBA1259. The sequence goes on along the minus strand of JAEYEN010000038.1, from coordinate 2,713 downwards.
AGAAAAGGATTTTCTGGATAAATTCTGCCGCATAGACTACGACGACGAAGCGGTCGCCACGGAAAATTATTACGAGTTGGAAGACGAAATAAGAAAAAAAGTAGAAATTATAGAGGACACGGACAGACGATATGTACGAACTGAAAATGAGCGTTCTGCTTGCGGAAGCCAAAAAGAAACGCAAAAAAACGATGCGAACGGTAAACGAGTGCAAAATGAAACAAATTCTGATAGCAGCACAGTCTATTCAAAATCAAACCCCTACTATCTCTCCGCAAGAAAAGAGTTAGAAGACGTTTTTTCCAGATTTCCGCCCGAAGAAACTTTACAAAAAAACCTGCCCGACAGCAAATGGGCGAAAATAAATTATTCCGAAACCAAGTATTACGTCGTGGGGTTGGTAAACGAAAACGGGAAACCCCGTTACATTTGCTACGGCGTGCCCAGCGAGTATAAAAAAGAACCGCCCAAGGAACTTAAAGGCTTTTGCTCTTTCGTTCCCCTGTCCGTTTTCGATATGAAAGGGGACGGTTACTTTATGATGTTTCAGGACGCGATTACGGGCGACTGCATTAAAATGGATTAGCCGCAAACAAGTCGCCCTCCGTTAACTGTTTTGAGTTAAAACATTAACCTTTTTGGGCTAACAAGTTAACCGTTTTGGCTTTAATTTTAACTCTTTTCGGTTAACCGATAAGCGTGAACGCCTTTTTTCGCCTTACCCTTTTATTTGACTTTTCATTTCTTTCATCTCTTATATATTTTTAACGTTTTTAATTTTTTAACGTGTTAAAAGCGCCCCGAAAATCAGGGCGCTTTAACTATACCGATATTAACAACATTCAGGATATTTTAACTATATATATTAGTTTAGTCGGTTTTTGACCGATTATATTCTATAATCGAATATTTCTTTGCCGATTATATACCGCTTATACTAATTATATAAGAAGCGTGCCTTCGGTAGATTCTATAACCTTAAACAACTGAACCTGTTTACCGCTGATTGCGTCTATATAAACGTAATACAAGGCGCCGTCATAACTTCCGGAGAACTCGTAGCACAGTTTTTCGCTTTCGTTTCCGACGGGAACGACCGAAAGTCTTGACGTTTCGACTTCTATATTATCGGAAACTCTTTCCTGCGCTTCGTTTTTAGTCAGAACGGGCTGCTCTAAAATTCTTTCGGTGTGATTATAGTAGTAAGAAGACGCTTCCATACCGATAACGTTGCCCGTTTCGGCGCAAACTCTCACTTTAACCAGGTCCGAATAGACTATAACGCCGTTCAGGTCGAAGGCAAAGTTTATGGTGTAAAGATTGTTGTTAAGGTTTACCCAAACCGCTTTCATACCCGTAATTCCCGCTTTTTTCATAAATTCTTCCGCGCGGTCTATTGCGGGTTGCTGCTCGTAGTTAACTTCTTTACAACTTCCGCCGTAATCGAACATAACGAGTTTTCCGCCGCGTTTACTTATTTGCGCAAACAACGGTTCGCCTTTAACGGTTGCCGAAAAGTTGTAGGTTTCTATACCCGTGGCGGTTTCGCCGTCTTCCGTAACGTTTTCAAGCCCGAGTTCTCCGAAAAGAGCGGTAAATCTGTCTTTTGCGTAACTTAAAGAAACTTCTTCTTCGTCTAACCCTTTAATTTTTCTGTCGGTAATCCCGTCGGAGAAAGGTCCGTCGTAAATCAGTTCGGGATATTCCACCGAAAGATTTTCAAGTTCGTTAAAATCCGCAACGACTATATTTCCGTCGTCCGTTTCACCGATAGACGAGAATGAGAAATCCTGTCCCATTTTCTCTATCATAGAGTTTAGTGTGTTTTTCAGCGTCTGATTGTTCTGATAAAGCGCTAAAAGTCCCGCTTTGTCTTCCGTCGTAAGCGGTTTTCCTTCCGCCAACTTTTTGTTCAGGTATTTGGCGTAGTCGCCTATCTGGTTTACGAGTTTTGTTGTGTAAAACTTGCTTTCGTCCTTAAAAGGAAGACTTTGCAAATCGTTTTCGGTAACTTCGCTGTTTACGGCAAGGTCGAGCAAATAAATCTGCATTGCCCCTTCGTCTTTCGTCGCAAGTATTTTGGACATATTGGTATCCATATTGTCCACGCCGTCCACCACGTTGTAAAACGAACGCTTATAAGAAGATTCTAAGGCGGTGTCGCTTTCCGTCGGCATTAAAAAGGTAAACGTCAGTGCGGAAGCCAGCACCAGCGTGGATATGCCGAGCGTTATTATCGCCGCGATATACCCGCCCGATTTTTTCGTTTTATTTCTCTGCTTTTCTTTTTTGCGCTCTTTCTTTTCAAGCGTTTTTTCCCGTTTCAGTTTTTCGCGCTCTTTCTTTTCCGCCGCCTGCCTTTCTTTCTTCTCGGCTTTTTTAAGCGCTTTAAGTTTGGCAAGTTCCACCCGCTTTTCGGCAAGCCTTTTTTCCTGCGCTCTCAACTCTTCGGTTTTATTCCCGTAAGAATTTTTTTCGTCCGCACGAAAAAAAGCGCGCTCCGACTGTACGTCGTTTCCCTTTTCCGATTGTTTCGCGCTCTCTCCGTTAAGAAAAGCGCCTTGCTCCACCGCGCTCATATCGGTCTTTTCGTAGTTTTCCGCGCCGCTGCTTTTTTTGTTCTTTTCCGCTATTTTTTCCACCTTTTCGACGGCGTTGTTTTTTGCGTTATTTTTATTGTTTTTCATAATTTTTCTCTCCTTGCTTACACCTT
>JAEYEN010000099.1 GCA_023403375.1 Bacillota bacterium | reverse complement strand
TTTTCAAGACTGTCTTTATACGGTTTAGTCGTTGCGGCGTTATCTAAATATATCATCTGTAATCCTTTTCCAATATCGCTTTTCCGCAATATTTCAATATATTCTTAATAAATTCTTCCGTACATTCGATAACTATCAAATGTTTTTGTTCATTCAAACTATCGACGAAAAGATAAAAAAAGTCTTTTCCGTCAGTCGGCATTTTATTGGCGGAAAGCATATCCGTCTTTAAATCCGCAAGGTTTAATAATTCGGAAAAACTTTCACTCCCGAATTTACCCACCTGCTTAACGTTAGTATAATCAAAAGTATAAACGTGCTTTCTCTTATAGTTATTTATAACTTTCGATATTCTGATAGAACCGCTTATAAACGTATAATCATAATCAACGCAGAACTTACACTTATAAAAAGTGAAAAAAATCGCAAGCGCTATAAAGCACAACGTAGGAAGACACAAGAAAAGTATTTTCAAAAATATGTTGTTTGTAAACGTAGAAAAATCCACCACGGCAAAAACCGCTATAACCCATGCCACGGCAAGCGCATAAAAAACGTAGGTTAAAGCCAGAAAGGTGTTAAATTTTGCCTTTTCCGATTTATAATCGGCACATACCGATGTTTCTTCGTAAAAAATCTCCTGCAATTTTTCTCTCCAAATTTTCAATTGTATCTTTAAGTTTAATAACTCCGACTTTATCAACTTACCGCTAAAATTTAAGCTAAGTAAAGCAAATTAAAGCCTGTGTTTATTTAATTTACTATTATTTAAGAGTGATTATTGTTACCCCGTTTTCGCCTTCACCGTAATTGCCGCGCCTGAACTCCAAAACTCTTTTATCGTTTTTCAATGCGTTTCTGATTGCCTTTAATAAAATTCCTTCGCCAACGCCGTGTATAACTTTAACTTCCGTCAGTCCGTGCATATCCGCCTGACACAAAAAGTTTTCAAGTTCCGAAAGCGCTTCCAAAGAAGTTTTACCTATAACGTTGAGTTCCGATACAGCCAAGTTAGAAGTCGCTTTTTTTGTTATTTTCACAACGTTATTGTTGGTTTTTCTACGTTCGGCATTAAATAAATCGTCAAGCTTTACAACCGTTCTCACGTTACCAATCGTAACTTCCGCTTCGGACTTAGACGGCTTTAATTTTGCAATTACCGCTTCCGCTTTAAGCGATTTTACAAAACAAACGTCCCCTTCTTTCAGCGTTTTCGGGTTAGCCTTTATCATTTCGATAGGCAACGCGTCATTTTCGGTATTTAAATATTTGCTGTTTTTTAAGCGGTTTCTGAGTTCGCCGGCCTTAAATAAATCTTTACTTTCCAGATTAGCGCGCTTTAAAATCTCTTTCAGTTCGCCTATAATCTCTTCCGCTTCTTCCAATTTATCGGCAACAATTTTTTTAGTTTCCGCCTTTGCGGTTGCATATATTTTTTCGCGTTCTTTGATTATTTTGTCGCGCTCTTCGGCTATAACGGACAGTTCGTCTTGTTTTTTGTTTTTGATTTCGTCTAATTCGTTTGAAAGTTCGTCTGCCCGTCTGCGGCTTTCTTCGGCTTTCTTTAATATGTTTTCAAAAGAAATCTTTTCTTTCGATAAATGCGAAAGCGCACCGCGTATAATTTCTTCATTAAGCCCCAAAGTTTTTGCAATGTCTATCGCGTTTGAACTTCCGGGGATACCCACGTTTAATTTATAAAGCGGTTTAAGCGTTTTTGCGTCAAACTCCATAGAAGCGTTGCAGATTTTATCGCTTTTCGCCGCAAATTCTTTAAGTTCAGAATAGTGCGTTGTGATAATTCCGCAACAGTTCAGTTCTATAAATTTTTCTATTATCGCAAGCGCAAGCGCGCTCCCTTCTTCGGGGTCGGTACCGGCGCCCAATTCGTCAAGCAATATCAGACTGTTTTTATCCACAACGTTTAGTATTTCTATTATGTTTTTTATGTGCGAAGAAAACGTTGAAAGATTTTGTTCTATACTCTGTTCATCGCCTATATCGCAATAAATACCGTCAAAAACGGCTATTTTGCTCTCGTCCGCCGCAGGGATATAAAGTCCGCTCATCGCCATAAGCGATAAAAGACCTATAAGTTTAAGCGTAACCGTTTTACCGCCCGTATTCGGACCAGTTATAAGCAAAAATCTGTACTCGCTTCCAAAAGACACGTCTATCGGAACAACTTTATCTTTTGCTATAAGCGGATGTCTGCCCTTTTTTATATCCACGACGCATTTATCGTTTAACAGCGGCTCCGTACATTTGTTACAAAACGAATACTGCGCTCGCGCAAAACATTCGTCAAGCGTTATCAGGTTTTCGTAATTATATCTTATCGCCTCCGTCATGCAAGACACTTTGCTAGTTAGTTCCCTTAAAATACGCTGAATTTCGTTTGCTTCGTCAAGCATAGCGCGTTTTAAGTCGTTGTTAAGTTCCATTACTTGCTCTGGTTCGATAAAAACCGTCGCCCCCGAAGAAGACTGGTCGTGAATAAAACCTTTAACGTAATTTCTGTATTCGCTTTTTACGGGAACAACGTATCTGTCCCTGCGCATGGTAACAACGCTTTCCTGTAAATATTTAGAAAAGTTACCGCGCATGTACGAATTCAGTTGGTCGCGGATTCTGGCGTTAAGGTCGCTGATAGCCTTTCTTATAGAAAAAAGTTTAGGCGAAGCGTTATCGCTTATTTCGTCGTCCGAAATAATTTTAGAAGTAACTTCGCTTTCAAACTCTCTGTTTGTAAACAAAAGCGCCGAGATAGACGGGATTATTTTAATATTATCGTCTTTAACCGACAATATCGCTTCTTTAATAATGCGCGCGGATTTAAGGTTATTGACAATTCTAAGAAGTTCGCCGTTATTGAGCGTGCCGCCCATATCCACGCGTTTCAGTTCGTCAAATACGTTTTCGCAAAATATTATACCGCAAGTATTGTATTTATAAAGAAGTTTATAGGCTTCCGTCGTTTTGTCTTGCAAAAATTGCGCTTCTTTAATATCGGTAACGGGAACGAACTCCTGTATATTGCGTTTTCCGTCGCCCAAAACCGCAAACTCGCTCACTGCGGCAAGAATTTTATCATATTCAATTGTTTTGCAGGTTTTGGTTGAAATCATATTCGCTCCGTTATCTCAGTTCGGCACCCGTTTTTTCTTTTAATTCAGTCAGGATATTCTTTATGGCCGCGTCGATTTCTTCTACGTTAAGCGTTCTGTCAACGCTGACAAAGACAAGGTTAAACGCCATGCTCTTTTTGCCTTTTCCTACTTGTTCGCCCTGATATATATCGAACAATTTAAGTTCCGTCAGATATTCGCCCGCGGCGCCCTTTATACAATCGTAAACTTTATCGTAAGGCAAGTCCGCGTCTACCGTAACCGCCAAATCGCGTTCTATCTTGGGAAATTTGGAAACGGACTTAAAGACGATTTTATCATTGAACAACTTATCAAGTTCGTCATAATAAATTTCACCTGCATAAACGGGTTTGTCGGAATTCAATTTATCGAGAATCAAGGGATTTATCTGACCGAAGTATCCTATCTTAACGCCGTTCGCATAAACGTCTGCACACCTTGTGGGGTGCATTCCTTTATTATTAGACTTAACGTATTTTATATCAACGCCGCTGCAAAGATAATCAAAAATTCCTTCAAAAACGCCCTTTATGGTGTAAAAATCTTCGTTTTCACCGAACGTTGCGATTGAAAGCACGGTTTTTTCGTCTGCAAGCGCGTCTTTTTCGTTTTTAGCAAAATAGGTTTTAGCAAGTTCAAAAAGTCTGCCGTCGAAATTCTTTCTCGCAATATTGGAACAAGCGGCTTTAACGATAGACGGCAAAAGCGTCGTTCTCATAATCATCATATCTTCGCCTATGGGATTTATGATTTTTATGGGATTAAGCAATTTTTCGTCTTCGATTTTAAACAACGAGAAGTCTTTTTCAGACACGAACGAGTAAGTTATCGCTTCGTTAAACCCGTATCCGACAAGCAGTTTTTTAAGGTCTTCTATACGTTTTTGCGCTTCGTTTCTTCCGCCGCTTGTGATTGCGGAAGTTTTAAGGAGCGTAGGCGTTATATGTTCGTAGCCGTATTCTCTTATAATTTCTTCCGCTATATCCTGATAACTTTCCACGTCTTCTCTGTACTGCGGAACTTTAACGGTTATTTCGTCGCCGTTCACGGCGGTCTCAAAATTAAGAGAGTTTAATATACGCTCGATGGTTTCGGCGCTGACGTCTATACCCAGAACTCCGTTTATTTTAGAAATTTTGGTCTTTAATACTTTGTTTTCCGTCTTTTCTACGCATAAATCATATTCGTCGCAAGCGATTTTGCCTATTTTTAACGTGTAAATAAGGTTAAGCGCGCGCTCCATTCCGAGTTTTACGGTAAATACGTCTACGCCCTTTTCGTATCTGGCGGAAGCGTCTGTTTTCTGCCCTAACGCTCTTGACGTTTTTCTTATATTATCTCTTAAAAATTTAGCAGATTCCAGCAAAATGTTTTCGGAACTGTCTTTTATTTCACTGTTAAGTCCGCCCATAACGCCTGCCAGCGCAACAGGCTTTTTGCCGTCCGCAATAACAAGATTGTTATCGTTAAGTTCAAACACCTTTTCGTCGAGAGTGGTTATCTTTTCACCGTTTACCGCTCTTCTGATATTTACGGTCTTGTCCTCTAAATCTTTAAGGTCGAACGCGTGCATAGGCTGACCGAGTTCAAGCAAAACGTAGTTTGTAATATCTACAAAGTTATTTATCGCGCGAACGCCCATTCTGAAAAGTCTTCTTTTAAGCCATAAGGGAGATTCCGCCAATTTAACGTCTTTAACAAGATGTGAAATATATCTGGGGCATAAATCGGTTGCGTTATCAAACACTTTTACGGTATTAACCGTCGAAACTTCCTTATCCGTTTCGTAATAAAGGTCGGGCGTTTTAAATGGTTTACCAAGCACTGCCGCAACTTCTCTTGCAATACCGAAAATCGACTGACAATCAGGGCGGTTTGCGGTTACGTTTATGTCAAATATAACGTCTTCTAATTCAAGTATATCTTTAACTTCTTTACCTAACGGCAAGTCTTCCGAAAATATCAGAACGCCGTCTGTGGACGCGCCTTTATACCAGTCGTCGTTTATGCCTATCTCTTCCCCGCCGCAAAACATACCGTAAGACGGAAGTCCGCGAAGATTACCGGCATTTATGTGTTCGCCGTTAAAAAGCGTCGCTCCGTCGAGTGCCACGGGAACAATCGCGCCAACAAATACGTTTTTTGCCGCAGTTATAATTTGGAGCGTGCCGTATTCGCCTGCGTCTACCTGCGTAACGGAAAGTTTGTCCGCATTAGGATGTTTTTCCATAGAAATAATTTTGCAGGTAACTACTTTATTTAAATTTTTATAGGCATATTCCATGCCTTCCACTTCAAACCCGCAGGAAAAAAGTTTTTCTTCCAGAACTTCGGGCGAGCAATCTATATCTACATATTCTTTAAGCCAAGATAACGGTGCTTTCATTTTTATTATCTCCTGTTAAACTGTTTTAAGAAGTTAACGTTGTTTTCAAACAGTGTTCTGATGTCGGAAATGCCGTACTTTATCATAGCAATTCTCTCTATTCCGAGTCCGAACGCAAGTCCCGAATAAACTTCCGAATCGATTCCGCTCATTTCTAAAACGTTCTTATTCACAACGCCCGCGCCGAGAATTTCTATCCAGCCCGTTCCTTTGCAAAGACTGCAACCCTTTCCGTGGCACTTACAACAGGTAACGTCCACTTCTACGCTGGGTTCCGTAAACGGGAAGAATGACGGACGGAATCTCGTTTTCGTATCTTCATCGAACATTATTTTAACGAATTCGTCTAAAAGTCCTTTCAAATCGCATAAAGATACGCCCTTGTCAACAACAAGACCTTCTATCTGATGAAACATCGGCGAATGAGAAGCGTCGTCGTCGGCACGATACACCCTGCCGGGGCTCAATATTTTAATAGGCGGTTTTTTGCTTTCCATTGTTCTGACTTGTCCGGGAGAAGTGTGCGGACGAAGCAACACGTTGTCGGAAATGTAAAACGTGTCCTGCATATCTCTCGCAGGGTGGTCTTTCGGTATGTTAAGCGCCTGAAAACAATAATAGTCGCTGTCTATTTCGGGCCCTTCAAAAATCTCGAAACCAAAACCGCTGAACGCGTCTATTATCTGATTTCTTACAAGACTTAACGGGTGCAGTCCGCCTTTTGCACAGGTTTTTCCGGGCAAAGTTATATCAACGGCTTCCGCCTTGTATTTTTCTTCAAGTTCTTTTTCCTTGATTTCCGCTTCTTTTTTGGCAAAGTATTGCTCTATCTCGCACTTCAAATCGTTTATTCTTTTACCGAAAGAAGAACGTTGTTCCGCGGGTATATCTTTCATTCCGCGAAGAAGCGACGTAACTTCGCCGTTTTTACCGATAAATTTCGCTTTCAAATCGGAAAGTAATCTCGAATTATGAATTTTAGAGATTTCTTCCGCCGCGCGGCTTTTAATCTGTTCAAATTTTTCCTGCATAATACACTCCTATTTAAAATAAAAAGACGCCGATATTATAGGGCGTCTTTAAAACACTGTACCACCTATTTTCGATTGCAAAAGCAATCCTTATTGTTTCCTGTAACGTGGAAAAAACGTTGCGGTCTAATAAAAAGAATCTACTCTTTCTTTCGGCGCAAAACTCCCGAGTGAATAACGTTAAAAAAGTATAAAAACCTTTCAGCCGACGGGTTTTATTCTCTGAATACTGTTTTTGTTAACGTCTGTCTCGTTCACAGTCTTTATATTCTTTTTAGTAATTATACAGCCTGTAAATATTTTTGTCAACAAAAACACTCTTTTTCATTGATTAAAAAGGTTTTTTATATTTTTAGCACAATTTACCGTTAAGATAAACTTCGGGCACTTTCCCGACAAGAACGGCTTCACACATTAAAACTCGTGTATCTACTATTATTTCTTTTCTTTCAAGCGGTATTTCTATATTTACCGTGGATTTAACGGTTATATAAACCGAATGTTTCGTCTGGTTTATTCCGCTGCTCTCAAACTCGCCCGAAAAGTCGCACGTTACCGCCGTTACGGATAAAGATTTAAATGAAACGGGCGGTCCGTATCCCGATAGCAGTTTCAAACCGAAAAAGGAGCCTAACGGTATTTCAACCCCTTTGTTCAGTCTACTTTCCAAAAGCGCTTTCGTTCTTTCCGCAACCGTTCTGTTTATAGAATTTATTTTTTGCGAATTAACGCTTAAAAGCACAATATCACCGTCGGAATTTTTTTCAACCGACACTATATCGTCGTATTTGGTTTCTTCAAGATTGAACAAAACGGCTTTGTTCACGGAATCCGCGCCGTAAGAATATGCCATGGCGCTACATGCCGAAACGATTTGTTCGGTAACGCGGTATTTATAAAACAAAAATATCCCGACTAATAGGCATAGAACGATAAAAAAGACGAAAAACCTTTTTACCCCTTTATGTTTTCGCCTTTTATACCAGATATTTTCGCCGTAACATTCTATCATAATAAAAGAATATTACGAATTATTTGTAATTATACGTTTTTTTGTTGTTTTTATTTTGTTTACAAAACCAATCGGTTTTATTTAATTCCCTTTCGTTGTTTCAGTTCTTTTTAGAGCGCGCTTTAAATATTACCGCAATAACGTAACCGAAAACTATCGCGGCCGTAATTCCCATACCGGCAGCGGTTATTCCGCCCGTAATCGCCTTAAAAAGACTTTCTTTCGCCCCTTTTCTCGCGCCCTCTGCCAAAAGGTAGCCGAACCCCGATATAGGAACCGTTGCGC
>JAEYEN010000014.1 GCA_023403375.1 Bacillota bacterium | reverse complement strand
GCTTTACACAGCGCAAGCGCGACGTCGTGCGGGCCGACGCCCTTTCTCAATCTGCCTTTTAAGTACACGGCGACTATTTCCGGCATATCCACGTCGTAAGTTTTATTTAATAACTGTTTTACGAGTTCGGGACCGCCTTCGCCTATCGCCATCGTTCCGAGCGCACCGTAACGGGTGTGCGAATCCGAGCCCAGAATCATCGCGCCCGAAAACGCGCGCATTTCTCTCATATACTGATGAATAACCGCAAGGTGCGGCGGCACGAAAGCTCCGCCGTATTTTTTAGCCGCCGAAAGCCCGAAAACATGGTCGTCTTCGTTAATGGTTCCACCGACGGCACAAAGCGAGTTGTGGCAATTGGTAAGCGTGTACGGAACGGGGAATTTATCCAGCCCCGAAGCCTTGGCGGTCTGAATAATTCCGACGTAGGTTATATCGTGCGAAGTGATTTCGTCAAACTTAACGTTGAGTTTTTTATCGTTTCCGGAAAGGTTATGCGCCGTTAAAATTTTATACGCAATGGTTTTCTTTCTCGCTTCCTCATCGAAAGATTTTGCCCTGACGGGTTTTCCGCCCTTATAATAAACGCCCTTGTCGATTAGTTTTATCATTGTGTTCTCCGAAAAAATATTGTAAATTTTAAATAATGAAAATTATTTAACAGACTATTTAATAAGATTATATAATAAACCGCCCGTTTTTGCAAGCGCGGGCAAGGGTTTCGGCATAAAAAGTTAAAATATTCGTTGATTTTTTGAGTTTTTGAATGTACAATATTTACAGGAGCGTAAAATGAAAAAATACAGATTCAACTACACGCCCGCGATTATTTTTTTTATAGTAGCGGTTATTTTGATTTCGGGCGCGGCACTCGGCTACAATATTTATAACCTTGTCGTTTTCGCACCGATAGATTTTGCGAAAACAATACTTTATTCGGTTATTATTTTTATAACCGCTTTGCTTTTCGCTTTTTCGGTGTCTTTGACCTTTTACGGCTGCTATACCGTTTCTGAAAACTATCTTACCATGCACATCGGGTTTATCAAGTCGAAAATAGCGCAAAAAGACGTCGTCGCTCTCACGCACTTCAAAAAGAGCGATAAACTTGTTGTATACTACGGCAAAGACAAATATTCGGTTATAATAATAAATCCTAAAAATTACGACGCGTTTATATCCGATATGATTTCCAAAAACAAAGAACTCACTTTCGGGATAGACGACGAAGATTTAACGCGCGCATAAAACCGTACGGAGCCGCACGGAATACCGAAAGCGGTTAAAAAATAGTTAACAAAATTATTTTATAAAACGTATAATATTGTTGACAAGACGTTATTTTAATAGTAAACTTTAAAAGATAAATGAATACGTCCGGTAGGTAAGGCTACCATAGGGATACGGATTGCTACCGCAGAGTGGTGGAGACACCATGCGAGGGTCAGAAGGTTTTGTCGAAAACAAGGCTTAACCTAACGCAATTACACAGCCCTGTGATGCTAAAGCCCGTATGGTTTTAAGTGGTTTTTTGCTTATAATATATTTACCTGCCGGTAAAAAATCGGCAGGTTTTTATTTGCCGGAAGGAGTACTTTATGACGGAAGAATTAGAGAAACAATTTGAAAAATTGACTTATTTCTTTGACACGCGTAAATTTGCCGACCTTCGGAAAACCGTACTCGACATGCAACCTTTCGATATAGCGGAATTTATGGAAAGCAGTCTGGATGAAAAAGAACAACTGATGTTTTTCAGACTACTCCCGAAAGAATTTGCAAGCGACGTTTTTATAGAACTTGACACTGACACGCAGGAAACTCTGGTAAGGGCGTTCACCGATAAAGAACTTAAAGCGGTTATCGACGATATGTTTTTGGACGATACCGTAGACTTTATCGAAGAAATGCCTTCCAACGTGGTTAAGAGAATACTGAAAAACTCCGACCCTGAAAACAGAAAACAGATAAACGAACTTTTAGAATATCCGGAAGACTGTGCGGGCTCTATTATGACGCCCGAATACATCTCTCTGCCCGCTTCGCTTACGGTAGACCAAGCGTTTGACAGAATAAGAAAAACAGGCTTTAACAAAGAAAGTATTTACACCTGTTACGTTACCGACGCGAAAAAGCACCTTATCGGCGTCGTTTCGGTAAAAGACCTGTTGCTTTCTGAAAAAAAGCAGGTTATTGAAAACATAATGGACACCAACGTTGTAACCGCAAATACGCTTGACGACAAAGAAGACGTTGCCAAAAAGTTTTCAGATTACGACTACCTTGCTCTCCCCGTCGTCGATAAAGAAGGTTGTATTGTCGGCATAGTAACGGTTGACGACGCGGTAGACGTCATTCAGGAAGAAGCGACCGAAGATATACAGAAAATGGCGGCTATTTTGCCGAGCGAACGCGTTTACTTAAAACAGTCGGTTTTCAGTATCTGGCGCGCACGCATACCTTGGCTCCTGCTCCTTATGGTTTCGGCAACCTTTACGGGACTAATCATAAACACTTACGAAGCGACTTTGAATCAGTTAAGCACTTGCTTGTTTGCGTGTATTCCTATGCTTATGGACACGGGCGGAAACGCAGGCAGTCAGTCTTCTGTTACCATAATACGTTCTCTTTCTCTTGGCGACGTGGAGTTTAAGGACTTTTTCAGAGTTTTATGGAAAGAATTGAGGGTATCGTTTTTCGTGGCGCTGACGTTAGCCGCCGTATGTTACGGAAAATTAAGACTTATCGACGGGCTTTTGTTCGGATACGCTTATACCCCGCTTATCTGCCTTGCGGTTGCAATATCGCTTTTTGCAACGGTAATTATGGCAAAACTTGTGGGTTGTATTCTTCCGCTGATTGCGAAAAAAATAAAATTAGACCCCGCGGTCGTCGCAAGTCCTTTTATAACCACTATCGTAGACGCGCTTTCTCTTATGGTTTTCTGCTCCGTTTCGATTGCACTGTTGTCATAAGCATAAATTGAATACGGAACAACCAAAAATCGTATTCTATTTTGCGCTTTACCACAGCGAATGTATAAATCTGCTTACAGACGTTTCCTAAACGTTTCTATGCAGATTAGAAAATTTAATGCTTTAAAAATTAAAAACGACCGACTTATCGGTCGTTTTTTTATTTTTCTGTTATTGTATAACAATCTTTTTTATAAGTCTATAATCTTATTTAATATCCGACTTTCGATTGCTTTTTATCATAGCGTTTAACGGTCTTTTTTAATAATCGTCTTTTATTAGTAAGGGTTTAATTATTTTGCCTGTTTTTCCAAAAGCGCCTTGATTTCTTCCAAAAGACCTTCGGTAGTGTGGCGTTTTGCTTCTTCTTCCTCGGCTTTCTGTTTCGCCGCCGCCTCTTCCGCCGCGCGTTCTTCTTCTAAAATCTTATTAGCGTAATATTTTTCAAACTCCACTTTATCTTTATAGTTAAGCCCCGCTTTTTTCATTTCGAGTTTCATCTGTTTCTTCTTGACGTTTTCGTTCATATCTTTTGCGATAAGATTACCGCTTTCTTTAACGCTGTTTATAATTTTAACGATAACGAAAAGAATAATTGCGATAAGCAGGAAATTGATTATGGAGTTAATGAACGCGCCCCAGTCTATGTAAATGGATTTTGCAAGGTCGATAGCGCCCGTAGCGTCGTATTCTTTAACCAAAAATGTATAAATCGCCGTAGCGTCGCTTTGCCCTATTATCATATAAAGCAAGCCGTTGATGAGCGGTTTTAATATGTTGTTGGTAAGCGCGGTTACTATTGCGGTAAACGCACTGCCGATGATAACGCCGACGGCAAGGTCGATAACGTTTCCGCGCGTTATAAACTTTTTGAATTCTGCAAATACTTTTTTCATTTTATTTACTTCCTTTAAGTTTTTCCTTGACTAATTTTTTAACGACGCTTTTGCACTCTTTCGGAGAACAAGTGCCGATAAATTCTTTCAGTTCTTCCACATTTATTTTTTTCATCAAATCCCCACAGCCGAAGTTACGACGGTTGCAATCGCAAGTAACACAAGGTAAAGCGAAAACCATTTGTAATTGGCTTTTTTAATAAGTTTTAACATAAACGTTATCGCTATGTACCCCGTTACCGCTGCGGTAAGCACCCCTAATATAAGCGGAAGCGCCTCAACGTTACTCAGCCCGTCGGACTTTATGCAGTTATAACCTTCTAATAAAAACGCCGCTAAAATTATCGGTATGCTCATTAAAAAGGTAAAGTCGGCGTTTTCGCTTTTATCCACTTTTGCAAGCGTGCCGGCGGTTATCGTCGTTCCGCTTCTGGATATTCCGGGGAATACGCCCACCGCCTGACCGCAACCCATTATAAACGCGGTCTTTGCGTTTATCGGGTTAACAAGTTCTTTCTTTTTAGAATACCATTCCGAAAAAAGCATTTCGGCGGCAGTCAGCGTAAAGGCAATTGCAAGTACCCACACGTTTGCAGAAACAAACGCGTCCAAATCCACCAAAAAATGTAGCGCAAGCCCTATCACGCCTGCGGGAACGGTGGCTATCACAAGATAAAGCAGTTTGTTGAACGGCTTTTTGAAAAGCCCCACAATCTGTTTCCACAACACTATTACCACAGGTATCAGCGTGCCGATATGTAACATTACGGTATAAAACAAAACGTTGCTTTTTATACCGAACCAGTGCTGCAAAAGTATAAGGTGTCCGCTTGACGAGATTGGCAAAAATTCCGCAAATCCCTGAACCGCACCCAAAACTATGGCTTGCCAGATTTCCATATTCGCTCCTTATTCAACTATCTGATAATTTTATCTTTTCAACAAATTATTCTATTATTTTAACAAATTGTTTTAATAATTTAACAAAACTTCGGCATTTCGGCTTATCCGCTATTTTTCGTTTATCATTTTAATGAATTCTTTAACGGCAAAAGTCGGCACTTCGTCTTTCGGAAGCGCAAGCCCTATCGCTCTCGTCGGAAGCGCGGGGTTTGTTTTAATTTCAAACAGGCTGCCCGTTTCAAGTTCGTGCCTGACGAATTCTCTCGGTATGCACGCGATACCTATTCCGCTCTTTGCGAGTTCGGTCATCAGTTCTAAACTTGCAAGTTCTATTTCGGGGTGTAAATGTATTCCCAGAGAATGTGCGAAAGAAACTATCGCCTGCCTTGTCGCGGTGGAAAGTTCCAGCATTAAAAGCGGATAATCCTGCAATAGTTTAAGGTCCACCGTTTTATCTTTTAAGTTTATAAACTCCTTACTTGCGACAAACGTGTCGTGCAGTTGCATTATGGTATTGGATAAATTTATGTCGCTGTCTTCTATCGGCAGATTCACAAACCCCAAATCGCCCTTTTTGCTTTTTAACAGTTCTATCGTTTCGTTGGAAGTGCCGTTTTGCAGAATCAGGTTTACGTCGGGATATTTTTCGTGATAGGCTTTAATATACGGCAATAAAAAATGCGTTGCAACCGTGTCGGAAGCGCATATTCTGACAACGCCCGTTGCGGTATCTTTAAGTTCCGCATACTTGCTTTCCGCTTCGTCAAACAGTTTTAACGCCTTTTCCACAAGCGGAAAAATTTGCTTGCCTCCCGTTTCGGAAAGTTCCATTCCCTTATGCGTGCGGTTAAAAAGTTTGCCGCCCAATTGCCCTTCCAACTGCTTTATAGCCTGCGAAACCGCGGGCTGGGAGATATATAACTCTTCCGCAGATTTAGTCAGACTTCCGCATTTTGCAACCGTGTAAAAAACCCTGAACAGTTCCAGATTAACCATAGTTTATTTCCCCACGCAAAATTTAGAGAAAATATTGTTTATAATCTCTTCGGTGGCGGTTTTGCCCGAGATTTCGCCGAGATAATCCCACCCCGCTTTTATATCTATCGAAAGAAGGTCAAGAGTTACCGTATCCGCAGCCGCTATCGCTTCCGTCAATTTATCGTATGCTCGCTTTAACGCGTCGTAATGGCGTTCTTCACAAATAAAGTCGCCGTTTAAATCTATTTCGCCGCCCGTAGCACGGGTAAAAAGCATATTTTTAAGGTTTTCTATATTATATCCGTCCTTGGCGGAAACTTCTATATCAGCGGGATAATCGCAGGATTTTAAGTCGCATTTATTTATAACGGTCAGCACGTTTTTATCTTTAATAAGCCGCGCTATCTCTTCGTCC
Organism: Bacillota bacterium; assembly: GCA_023403375.1. Classification (GTDB taxonomy): domain Bacteria; phylum Bacillota; class Clostridia; order Christensenellales; family Borkfalkiaceae; genus UBA1259. Next base: position 15,397 of record JAEYEN010000014.1, on the reverse strand, counting down.
GTCCGGTCTATATCCACCGCGCTTAACACAAAAAGCAGAATATTGCTTTCGTCAAGCACCTTTTTAGACAGCATAACGCCCATACTCTCAATTTCGTCCGAGCTGCTTCTTATTCCTGCCGTATCCGAAAAATTAAAACGCACGCCGTTGATTTCTATACTGCCTTCCACTATATCTCTCGTCGTCCCCGCAACGGAAGAAACGATAGCCTTATCGTAAGATAAAAGCGCGTTCAAAAGCGAACTTTTGCCCGTGTTCGGCTTGCCCACGATACCTACTTTAACCCCGTTTACAATCGTTCTGCCCGAACGGTAAGTATCAAGCAATTTCTTTATTCTGTCGCTTACTTCTACCAGCGCTTCCTTGACTTTTTCGTGCGCGGCAATCTCCAAATCTTCTTCGGGGAAATCCATATCCGCGTCTATTTCGGAAAGCGCGTCCGTAAGCATATCCTGCAAAGAATTCACTTCTTTGGTAAGTTTTTCTCTGTAAAGAGAATAGCCGGCTTTCGCCTGCGCGACCGATTCTCCGTTTATCATCTCTATAAGCCCTTCCGCAGACGAGAGCGAAAGTTTGCCGTTCATAAACGCGCGCTTTGTAAACTCGCCGCCCACGGCAAGCCTTGCGCCGTGTTTAACGGTGTTCCTTAAAATTCCGCGCGTTATAGCCACGCCGCCGTGCGAATGAAACTCTACCACGTCTTCGCCCGTGAAACTGTTGGGCGCGGCAAAATACACCATAAGCCCCATATCCGAAAATCCGTCGCAGTCTATCTCGCCCAGATACATCTTTCTGGGTTCAAAATTTTCTACGCCGACGTTTCCGACGGGTCTGAACATCTTTTTCGCAACGTTCAGACTGTCGCTACCGCTTAATCTTATTACCGCCACGCCGCTTGCTACGGGTGCCGTGGAAATTGCCGAAATGGTGTCTGTCATACTATCTTTTAATTTCTCCCGCGGTCGTCAAACTCGTCGAACGGGTCGTCGCTTTCGGAATGATTATCCTTTCCGTCAAAGTCGCCGAACGGGTCGTCCGAGCGGTTTCCGCCGCCGTAATTACCGTTATTATCGTAATTGCCGTTATTGTTTCCGCCGTAAGGACCGCCGTCCGAACGGTCGTTACCGTAAAAAGCGCGGTACCTTTCGCGCATATATTCGTTATAGTTTACTCTGTCGTTATTCCTTATCGCAAATATAAACGGTCCGCATATTCCGAATACCGAAAAGAGCGTTGCGATAAAATAATGTTTGGGGAAAAACGCCCTGTAAAATCCCGAAAAAGCCATCGCCGTAACTATAAGCGAAACAAGGCTTAAAATATTCTGTATATAAGATAAAATATTGAGCGCCGCCCACGTTGCGTCCGTATACGGGTCTTTAAAGTTGACCAGCGCAAAATATTCGCCCACGTTTATTTTGGTAACGTTAGAAGCGTTGCCGAGATATGCGTTTATGCTGCTTAACGAAGAAGAAATATAAATCTCCCCGCCTTCGAGATAAAATCCGACAATCGGAACGTAAATCATAAGATAAACGATAATCGCCAGAATTTCGGAAAGCGCGTAGATAATAACTACGATTATGCCGAAGTTTTTAACCGTTTTGCCGAAAAAGTTTACCTGCCCTGCCAGACGCCCGATAAGATAAATCCACGCAATGGGGATAAAGGCGAGCCACGGCACTTCCGTGTCCTGCTTTTTGCAGATTATATATAAACCTATGGATTTTAACAGATAGAACGCAATGGTTATGGCAAGGACTACGCCCGCAACCGACCATATTGCGCCTTTACTTAATTCTATTACGTTAGCACCGCTTATAATATATGCCATTTTTTTCTCCGTTTTTTTTCGTAAAAATTTATTCTTCCGATTTTCGGTTGAAATTTATAAGCCCGTTATAAAATATTATGCCGTTATTTTGTATATCAATACGCTCTTGCGAAAATAACCGTATGTTTTGCAGGTTTTCCGCAAACGGCGCACTTTTCGGGAACGCCTTCGCTGTCGTCGATAATTCTTGCGGTGGCGGCGGAATATTCTTTTATTCTGTCTTCACATTCTCTGCAACCGCACCAGCCCGCTTTAACGAAGTTTTTGTTTTCCACGCCTTGCAAAATTCCGTCTAAACTGTCCGCTTTAACGATTTTTGCGTCTCTTCTTTCTCTCGACTTAACAAGCATATCTTTCTGGATTACGTCCATAAGTTTTACGACGGTTTCCGTAAGTTCTTCTAATTTTACGGTCTGTTTTTCGAGAGTATCTCTTCTGCACAGCACCGCAACGCCCGCTTCTATATCTCTGGGGCCTATTTCTATTCTCAGCGGAACGCCTTTCATTTCCCATTCGTTGAACTTCCAGCCGGGGCTCATTTCTCTCATATCGACTTTTGCCCTTACGCCTGCTTTAACAAGCGCCGCTTTGATTTCTTCCGCCTTTTCGTTAACGCCGCCTTTATGCGCCGCTACGGGGATTATTATGGTCTGAACGGGCGCGACCTTGGGCGGAAGCACCAAGCCTCTCTTATCGCCGTGCGCCATAATTATAGCGCCTATCATACGGGTAGAAGTACCCCACGACGTGGTATACGCCGTTTTAAGCGCGCCGTCTTTATCCAAAAATTTTATATTGAACGCTTTTGCGAAGTTCTGACCTAAATAGTGCGAAGTGCCTGCCTGTAAACTTTTACCGTCAAGCATCATCGCTTCCATACCGAAAGTCGCCACCGCGCCCGCGAATTTTTCCTTTTCGGTTTTTCTGCCGCAAAGCACGGGGATGGCGAGCGTTTCTTCCGCGAAAGACTTATACACGCCCAGCATTTTCATCGTTTCTTCCATCGCTTCTTCTTCCGTTGCGTGGACGGTATGTCCTTCCTGCCACAAAAATTCGCTGGTACGAAGGAAAGGACGAGTGGTTTTTTCCCATCTCATAACGTTGCACCACTGGTTCATCATAACGGGCAAATCTCTGTAAGACTGTATCCACTTGGAATACATTGTGCCGATAATAGTTTCGCTGGTAGGACGAATGGCAAGCGGTTCTTCCAATTTAGCGCCGCCCGCGTGCGTTACCACAGCCACTTCGGGAGCAAAGCCTTCTACGTGTTCGGCTTCTTTGGTAAAGAAACTCATAGGAATAAGAAGAGGAAAATAAGCGTTTTCCGCGCCCGTTTCTTTAAATCTTCTGTCCATATCTTTCTGAATATTTTCCCATATAGCGTAGCCGTACGGTCTGATGACCATTGTGCCTTTTACGGGGCCGTAGTCAACGAGTTCGGTTTTTAAAACCACGTCTGTAAACCACTGAGTAAAATTAGCGTCAATATCGGCTATCTGCGTTACGAATTGTTTATTATCCATATTTTTCTCCGTTACGATGTCGTCTTTTTTAAACGTTTACTTTTAATAGTATAGCATAGGTTTTTTTATTTAACAAGTTTTTTTGAAAGTATTTACTTGAAACCCCTTGAAAAACAAACGCTTTTATTATATAATAAATTAACTGAACGGGCGCCGACGATAACGGCGTGAAAATACGAGTAATTTCGGAGGATAATAATGAACGACGTAAAACAACTAACCGTAAATGCCATAAGAGTTCTTTCGGCAGAAGCGATTCAGAAAGCAAATTCGGGGCACCCGGGGCTTCCGCTCGGCGCGGCGCCTATCGGCTATTCTATATTTACTAATATGGTATTCAATCCCAAAAACACCGATTTCGACAACCGCGACAGGTTTGTTCTTTCGGCGGGGCACGGCTCTATGCTGGACTATTCGCTCTATTATCTTTTCGGATTCGGACTTAAAAAGGAAGACATTATGAACTTCCGTCAGTTAGGTTCCATAACCGCGGGGCACCCCGAATACGGCGTATGCCCGGGCGTGGAAACGTCTACCGGTCCGTTAGGTCAGGGTATCGCCAACGCCGTAGGTATGGCTATGGCGGAAAACTATCTCGCAACCAGATTCAATAAAGACGGCTTCCCCGTCGTGGACCACTACACCTATTGTTTGTGCGGCGACGGTTGTATGCAGGAAGGTATCGAGAATGAAGCGGCTTCGCTTGCGGGCGCGCTCAAACTCGGTAAACTTATCGTTTTATACGACGATAACGATATAACCATTGAAGGCGATACGGATATAACCTTTACCGAAGACGTCGGCAAACGCCACGAAGCGATGGGCTGGCAGGTTATAAAGGTTAAAGACGCAAACGATTTAGGCGCTTTGAACCGCGCGATTAAAAAGGCAAAAGCCGAAAAGGACAAACCTTCGCTCATAATTATAAAATCCGTTATAGGATACGGTTCTCCGCTTGCGGGCAAGGCAAGTTGCCACGGTGCGCCGCTCGGCGAAGAAGGCGTTGCCGCATTAAAGAAAAATTTAGGTTACGACTATCCCCCGTTTGAAGTGCCGGAAGAAGTTTTCGCACACTGCAAACGCTTCGGCAATAAAGGAAAACGCGCGCAGAAAGCGTGGAAAGAATTATTCAGACAGTATTCGGCACAATATCCCGAACTCGCAAAAGAATATATTTCGTGGAAAAAGAGAGAACTTCCCGACCTTAAAAATATAGAAGAATTGTGGCAGTTTGAGAAGGACGACGCGTCCAGAGGATACAGCGCGACGGTTTTGAACAAACTCGCAAAATATATTCCTAATTTAATAGGCGGAAGCGCGGACCTTGCGCCTGCGAACAAGTCTGTTATGAAAAACCGCGGCGAATTTTTGCCGACCGACAAAACGGGTTCCAATATCCACTTCGGTATAAGAGAACACGCTATGGCGGCGATAGTAAACGGTATGTATCTGCACGGCGGACTTATCCCCTACTGCGCTACCTTTGCCGTTTTCTCCGATTATATGAAAAACGCGATGAGAATGTCTGCGATAATGAAACTGCCCGTAACGTACGTTTTAACGCACGATTCAATCGGCGTGGGCGAAGACGGACCTACTCATCAACCGATAGAACAACTTGCGGGACTCAGAGCGATGCCCGATATGAAAGTTTACCGCCCCGCAGACGGAAGAGAAACCGCCGCGGCGTGGATAAGCGCGGTTTCTGGCAAAGAACCCACCTGCTTATTCCTTTCCCGTCAGACTCTCCCCATGCTTGACGGCACGGGCGAAAAAGCCTTTAAGGGCGCATACGTTTTAGCGGACAGCGACAAGAAAACGCCCGACGTTATTTTAATGGCGAGCGGCAGCGAAGTAAACCTTATAGTTTCCGCAAAAGCGGAACTCGAAAAACTCGGAATAAGCGCGAGAGTGGTTTCCGTTCCCTGTATGGAAGAGTTTGAAAAACAGAGCGCTTCTTATAAAGAAAGCGTACTCCCCCGCTCGGTAAGAGCGAGAGTCGCGGTAGAAGCCGCTTCTCCTATGAGTTGGTATAAATACGTCGGTTTAGACGGAAAAATTATAGGTATGGAAAGATTCGGCGAATCCGCGCCTGCCAAAAAACTTTTTGAAAAGTTTGGTTTTACCGTGGAAAACGTTGTCAACACGACGAGAGAATTACTGAATAAATAAATATACTACTTTGAAAAGTTAAAAAGAAAACGCCCGACGTATCGTCGGGCGTTTTTGTTGCATAAAATATAATCCTGCGAAATATTACTTAGTCTTTTTTGCAACGGGCTTTTTTGCGGGCGCTTTTGCAGCAGCCTTTTTGCAAGCAGTCTTAAAGCAAGACTCTTCTTTCTTGCAAGCGGTCTTTTCCACTGTTTCCGCCTTTTCAACTTTTTTGCAAGCCGCTTTTTCAGCCTTTTTTTCAAGCGGAGCAACGGTAGCCGCCGCTTCTTTTTTAGCGGGCGCTTTCGCCGCTCTCGATACCGCCTTTTTCACGGGAGCAGCCTTCTTTTCTTCGGTTTTTGCATTGAATTTATCGTAAGCCTGTTCGCAGGGATTAGAAAGATTTTTGTCGCATTTAGAGCAGAAATCAAACGTTCCGCAAGCGTCAGTGCCTATATCAATGCTCTTAAACCATTTCATCTTATCGATTTCGTTCTGTTTAGCAGATATAGCCATGTTTTTATCTCCTTTTGTTTTTCTATTGATATTATCACAATACTTTTTGTCTGTCAACAAAATTTTTAATTATTTATATTAAATTATAAAAAATGTGTTACAAATTAACAATAAAGGCAAGTTTTTAACTTGCCTTTATCATTTTTGTTAAAAATTATCATTTTTTGTTTTTAACGATTTTTCTATGGTTTTTCTTTTGTTCAAACGCTTTTACAATCGTTATTTTACCAGATTTTCTATATAATCGGTAAGGACGTCGGCAACCGTTTTATGTGCTTCGAGCGAAGGATGGGCAAGTTCGCCGTCGTGATTTTCGTAAGCGCCCAGCGACAAAAACGTTACTCTTTCCAAGTTAAGAGAAGCGACCGCCGCTTCTATTCCGCTTCTGACGTTGGCGTTTTCGCCCATCATTCCGTATACCCAGACGAATTTGGTATTTTCGCCGTATGCGGCAAGCATAGGATTAAGAAGATTAAGCGCATAATTTTTCATTTGTTCTGCCGTCGGATTGCCGTTTGCGTCGTTGGTGCCGAGATTTATTACCACAACGTCGGTATTTTCGTCAACGGTGAACGGCTGGTTGCTTATGCGGGAATATTTATCCCACAATTCGGTCATTTTATATCCGAGACCGTTGGGGTCGGAATCGACAGCGATACCCGAAGTGCTTACCATAGAATGTTTAGCGTTAAGCGCACGTGCGGTTATCGCCGCATAAGACATAGTTCCGTCTTCGCACAGCGTTCTTAAAACAACGCTTTCGCTACCGTCGTAAACGTTACCTGCGCCGCAGGTTATCGAATCGCCGTAGAAGTCTATTTTTAATCTTGCAACCGAGTTGTCCACTGCTATAATTCTGCTCTTTGAAGAAGATACCACAGAGTGAATTTTGACGCTGCAATTGCCTGCGGAGTACAAGCCCTGTTCGGTAGCCTTATAAAAGCCTATCGTGTGAACGCCTTCGTTAAGTCCGTCGGCAAGCACGTATTTTCCGTTATTGCCTTTGTTGAGCGCAATGCGCGTCATAACGCCGTCTACCATAACGCCGGCATAACTTATCTGATTACCGCTAAGATTAGTCGGCGCGGAAACGACTATCGCCGTTTCTGTACCGTAGAAAGAGTATTCTATACCCGAATTAACGTTGTCGAATACCCATTCGTCGTCGGTGCCTTTATATGCTCTGCCCTGAACGGTAACCGCGTTTTCGTTTAATTCCGCAATGTCGGTTTGCGCGGCAAACTGTTTATCAACCACCTTTGCCGTAAACGTTTCCGATTCTCCTTTATATTTTGCGACTATGGAAGCGGTACCTGCGCCTACCGCAGTGATTTTACCGTTTTCTACCGTTGCCACGGAAGTATCGGAACTTGTCCAACCAAGCAACGCCACGTCTTTACTCAATCCGTTTACCGTAAATACGGAAACGTTAACGTCGTACTGTTCCGTGGGCGCAAGATAAGCCGATTTTTCCGACAAAGCAATATTTATGTCGGAAGAAGCCTTTACTTCTACCAAAAACTCCGCCGTCGTTTTCTCGTAATTTACAAGAATTTTGGTTACGCCGTAAGCAACGCCCGTAACGACGTTTCCGTCTACGCTTGCAACGTTGCTGTCCGCCGAACTGTAAGTCAGAAGATTTTTGTTTTTATCTTCATCGCCCACTTTGAAAGTTTTTACAGCGATTTCGTAGGTGTCGCCCACGTCTATCGTAGCCATATTGCCGTCAAGAATTATTTTGCTGACTTTTACGGTGCTTCCGCCGTTTCCGCCGCAAGCCGCAAAGGAAAATACGCAAACCGCGCACAAAATAACCGCAAATAATTTTTTCATTATTTTCTCCTTTCTTCTTTCCGTATCAGATAAAAGATACAAATATATTACCACAAAAATATATTTTTGTAAATACCGATAAAGGGGTTTTTAACCTTTCAACAATTTGTTTTCCGACAAATAATCATAAAACCCGTTTATGCCCGCCATAACGTCGCGATAGGTGCTTTCAAAATCGCCCACCCCGTCGGAAAGCCAAAGAAACCACGGGTCTATCACGTCGCGCTTGTCGGCGGTAAAATCCAGAAGTTTATAAATTTTGCCATTCGGGTCGCCGTTATAAAAACGGTTGAGCGCGCGAATGTTTTTATCGTCCATTCCTATAATGTAATCAAAGTTTTTATAGTCTTCTTTCGTTATCTGTCTTGCGCGCTTTTCGGCGCAGTTTATCCCTTCGCGCTCTAAAATCTTTCTCGTCCCTATATGTACGGGGTTGCCGACTTCTTCGTCGGAAGTCGCCGCCGATTGTATATAGAACTCCTGCTCTTTTCCCTTTTCTTTAACAAACTTTTTGAACAGAAACTCCGCCATGGTGCTTCGGCAGATATTTCCGTAACATACAAATAAAACCTTTATCATTTTTTCTCCGCGTCCGTTAATCGTTTTTTTTCGCCGTGTTCTATAACGTATTTTTTCAGTTCTTCGGTGGCTTTCACTATTTCGTCGGAAAAATCGTAATACCATTCTTCCGTTTCTGCAATGTACTGCCTGCAAAAATCAAGCCCCGCTTTTTTAGCGGTTAAAATATTGTTAAGCCTGTCGTATTTTTTTACGGCAAAAGCCATTTCGTTGCCCTTTATTCCGTTAACGTAATCCGCCATAACGTAACCTTTTCGCTTCGTCAAAAGTTTAACAACTTTAAGCACTTGCTCGTCAGAACGCTCCAAAATTTCCTGCTCGGTCGCGTCGGTGTCTTCCAACAGGTCGTGAAAAAGCCCCGCAATCTGATAATCAACGCCGTATCGCGCCTTTTTAAGCATTTCTGCCACGGCTATCGGATGAGTTATATAAGGCGTGCCTTCTTTTCTCATTTGTCCTTTGTGTTTAAGTTTAGCAAAACTAAGAGCGCGGCGGTATCTGATAAAATCTTTTAACTTTCCCATAATTCCGTTCGGCGGCGTAAAAAATTTTTCGGAAAATTGCAGTTTCTTTTCACCCGAAAAACGCCTGTATAATTATCAGAAATTATAGCATTTACAAGGCGCAATTGTCAATTTAATGATAACGCTTTGCGCTCCGCTTCCGCACGCCTTGTTATAATAAAAGTAAAAAATATACTATTGTAATAGCATATTAAACGTTTAACGCAAAAAAGGGCGCAACCGCCCTTTTTGTTTTGTGTTAAAATTATTTTTCAAACTATTCGTTAATTTACAGCCTTTACACTTAAACGTTCAACTTGATTTTTATAAAACTAACTTTTATGGCAAAATTTTCTTCCGTTAAACGGTATTTTTAAAAATTTGCAAATCAGCTAGGCAAATAAGTTGATTCTATTTCGATTTCTCCTTTCTACATTTGCATGGAACCCACGTTATATGCCATTTCCCACAGTCGGGGCATTTTACAACCGTGCCGCGTTTTTTCATCTCTGAATGTTCCCGACATAACAAGTCCGTTCCTGACGGTCTGCCACAAATTTCACAAGTTTTTTCCATAATTCTTTCTCCTTTAAAAAAATGCGGAACCCAAAAAGGCTCCGCACAAACGAATTCCTCTTTTTAGATTATAATTTGTTGCTACACAATTTTATCATTGGTCAAAGAGAAATACCGTTTACGTATAGTATCCCCAATGACAAAATTATTTATGTGTAGCATAATAAGGATACTCTTATAGTAAAAATTTGTCAAGACCTGCAAGCAAAAACCTTTGATTTTTTATGGTTAAAACAGCAAAAACGCAAGACGGTTTCGTCTTGCGTTTTTTAATTTGTTTAGAATAAAAACACAGGACGGGAAATCCCGTCCTGCATTTTTTAAGAGATTATTTTATTGTTTGTGGTCGTTTTTTTCATCAATGGTTTTACACGCCTGACAATGACAGCAATCACCACCGCAATCGCAAGAACCTTTGCCTTTTTTCTTTCGTATTATTCTTGCAACAACAACGCCGACAACAATCAGCGCGCAAGCGCAAATAATTAAAATTTCCGGTAATCCCATATTATATCTCCTTATAACTTAGCGGATAACTTACCTAATTTACCTTTGTTGCGTAGAACAATAATCGCAACTACGCCGGCGATTACCGCCGCCCAGATAAAGCAGGTCCACCACCAAGAACCAATGGTATAAACCATAGTGCCTACAATGTAGGAAGCTGCAATCCAGAAGAACAACGTCCATTTGAAACTTTTCTGGTTTTGAAGTTCCGCTTTTGCGGTACCTACCGCCGCGAAGCACGGAATGGTCGTCATGTTGAACGCGATGAACGAGATAAGCGCAGGAATGGTTATTCCGGTAGCGGTTATCATAGCAACTGCGGGTTCCGCACCTTCTATGCTAAGGCAAGCGGCGAGCGTTGCGAACGTCGCGATAACGTTTTCTTTTGCAATAAGTCCGGTAACTGCCGCGACAACGAATACCCAACCGTTTTCATTAAGTTGCGAACCGAAGCCGAGCGGTGTGAACAAGGGCTGGAATATCTTGCAAACCTGAGCGATAATACTTTCGTTGATTTGTTCGTCTTCCAGGAATTCCCACGAAACGCTGAAATGGCTGACAACCCAAATCACTATCGTAGAAGCAAGTATGATTGTGAACGCTTTTTTAACGAAGTGTTTGGTCTTTTCCCACAAATGAGCCATCAGGTTTTTGAACTGGGGCACGTGATATGAGGGAAGTTCCATAATGAACGGTGGCGTTTCGCCTTTAAGCGACGTACTTCTCATAAGCAATACGCTGAGTATTGCGGTTATTATTCCGAGAAGATACATAGCATAAGTAATAAGGTCAGCGTTGCCTACGCCGAAGTAGGTAACGATACCGCCAGCAATCGCGGTAAGTATGGGGAGTTTAGCACCGCAGGAGAAGAAAGGTATAACCCTTATGGTTGCAGTCCTTTCTTTTTCATCGGCAAGCGTTCTCGTGTTAATCATAGCGGGAACGGAACAACCGAAGCCCATTATCATAGGTAAGAACGCTCTTCCCGAAAGACCGAATTTTCTGAACATTCTGTCGAGAATAAATGCGATACGCGCCATATATCCCGAGTCTTCCAAAATAGAGAAGAATAAGAACAATACAAGTATCGGGGGCAGGAACGAAAGAACCGCTTTAAGTCCTTCGATAACGCCGTCGTTGATAAGACCGATTGCCCAGGGAGCCATGCTGCTGCCTTCCACTATTCCTACAAGCCAGCCGAACGCATGCTCTACTATAATATTATTCCACAGGTTGTTAATAATTACACCCGGTGAGAACACCGCGCCGTCATAGAAACAAGCAAGTAGTTCTACGCCGAAGTTGTTGAAGATTATTTCTTCGCCTTCTTCTACTGCAAGTCCTAAATCAACAAGGCTCGGAAGTTTGAAAATGCTACCAAGGAATAAGAAGTCTTCGCTGAACGTGCAGTGGAATATTGCGAACAAGATAACCAGAAAAATCGGAATACCCCAGATTTTATGGGTTAAAACTTTATCCGCCTTATCGGACTTGGACATTTTTAACTTGTCTTTGCTCTTACGTTCGACAACGGTAGCAAAATTTTTTGATATGTATTTATATCTGCCGTCCGCAACAAGCGCTTCGAAATCGCAACCGAATACGTCGTCGTTGAAAGTCTTTTTGAATTCGTCAATCATAGCGACGGTATCTTTATGCATTTCCACTTCAATGCTGTCGTTTTCAACAAGTTTAATAGCATGGAAAAGTGGATTTTCTACGCCCTGACCTTTAAGCGCGATTCTGACGTCGCCGATAAGGTGAGTAAGCGGAGAACGTTCAAGAACGGTAGTTCCGTTTCTGCTTTTTAAACTTTCTTCATAAGCGGCGTTCATCAATTCTTTAAGACCGGTTTCTTTAAGCGCGGAAATCTTGATTACGGGAACGCCCAATCTCTTTTCGAGTTCCTTTTCGTCAATCTTATCGCCTGCTTTTTCAACCGCGTCCATCATGTTAAGCGCAACGACAACGGGAACGTCTATTTCAAGTATCTGCGTGGTTAAGTATAAGTTACGCTCTAAGTTGGTCGCGTCTACGATATTGATAACGCAATCGGGTTTTTCGTCCAAGATGTAGTTTCTTGCGATAACTTCTTCCGGCGTGTAAGGAGACAAAGAATAAATACCGGGTAAGTCTACTACCGCGATAGGTTCTTTGCACTTTTTGTAAACGCCGTCTTTTTTGTCGACCGTAACGCCCGGCCAGTTTCCGACGTGAGCCGTAGAACCCGTCAAACTGTTAAAAAGAGTAGTCTTTCCGCAGTTAGGGTTGCCGGCTAATGCAAAATGTTTCATTTGCTCTCTACCTCCATATTTACGCAAACCGCTTCGGTTTTACGAAGCGTAAGTTCGTATCCTCTGACGGTTATTTCGATGGGGTCGCCGAGCGGTGCTTTCTTTCTCATATATATCTCTGCACCGGGAGTTATGCCCATATCGAATAAACGCCTTTTAATTTTGCCTTCTCCGCCGACAGTGCGCACAAAACCGCTCTCGCCGATAGCAAACAAATCAAGTGTTTTCTGCATATATATTTCTCCTTTCTTTTTTCCTGTTTATGCAACAAATATCTTCGTAGATAAGTCGTGGTCAAGCGCAATTCTGCCGTCTTTTATCTTACACACGACCGTTCCGCCGCTACTCGATAATACCATTATCTCTCCGTTTACAGTAATGCCTAAACTTTCCAGATGCTTTTTTGTCTTTTCATCAGCCGATATTCTCACTACTCTTAAATTGCAGTTTATCGGAGCAATCACTATTGGCATATCTATTCTCCTTTACCTAAAAATATGAACAATGTTTCACTTTCGCGTATATATTATCATCGCAATATATTCCTTGTCAAGCAAAAATATGAAAAAATTTTCACATTATGAAAAATTTTTTATATTTTGTCGAACGATAATTTTTCGACTCAAATTTTTGGAAAATTTTAGCACGTTTTCCACGTTTTTTGACCTTTTGTAAGAGTATGCTTTTTTGAAAATTCTATGTATTCTTTATTTCTTGTTTTCCATTTTTTAATCTCCTTGTTTTTTGATATAAAAAAAGCCAAGCGCCTTTTGGCGCCTGCCTTTATAAGTTCTATTTGTTTTTTTACTCTTCTTTTTCGGGAATTAACTCTAATGCATACTCAATAAGTTTGTTCCAATCATCGAATGCTCTATCGCCCTCGTCACTCTCTTCCCATAAATGATTACAATCTATGCTGTTTTCCTTTATAAACTCCATTATTTTTTCTTCGTATTCTTTGTTCCCTTCCGCTATTTTTACAACAAACTTTATTTCGTTTGAAGTTCCCACTTTATTCATAAACTCTTTGAATGTATTCATATTTTTTCTTTCCTTAAAACGTCATAATTAAAATCATCGCTTGATTTGTTAATTCTTACTATGTACATATATTCCCCGTCAGAAACATTAATATTTGCATATCCTTTTTTCTGAACTGTTTTTCTGACGGAACTATAACTATCCATAACCACACTGTCAAGTTTTTTAGAATATTTGTGAAGACGCAATACTTTTTTAGCCGTATCTTTCGCCTTACTCTCTTGACTATTATAAGCGCCGTCTGAGATATTTTCTTCGGTTACGCCTTTATTCTTTAATGCTTCCCATACTTCTTTTGGCGCCTGCCTTTATATTTTTTTATTTGTTTATTCTTCTATGATTTCAAATAACATAGGCGGATACAAATAATCTTCCCCGCTTTCATCTACTATTCGATACCATTTATGTTTTCCGCTATCAATTTCTGCGTTATAAATTTTATCCTTTAACAAATCTCTTGTTGTAAAAAAACTACCCATTATTTTTCGATTTTCTTCTTTTACTTTAACTTTCATATTAATTCAAACACCTTTTATACTTTGTTTCAACTTCTTTATATTAATTTCTTGTCTTTATTTGTTTTTTCGCTTTTTACTCTTTTTTTTCGGGAATTAACTCCAACGCAAACATTATAAGTTTTTCCCAATCATCATATGCCCTATCGCCTTCATCACTGTCTTCCCATAAATGATTACAGTCTATGTTGTTTTCCTTTATAAACTCTATTATTTTTTCTTCGTATTCTTTGTTCCCTTCCGCTATTTTTACAATAAACTTTATTCCGCTTGAAGTCCCTATCATTTGCATAAATTTCTCAAATTCCGTCATATCTTCCTTCTCCTTAATGTCAAAAATACAAATAGCCGCCTTTTTATTCTAATATTCAAAAAAACTCATTGCGAGAGCGCACGGCTCATCGCACGTTTCGTATTCATTACAACCTTGACAAGCAGGGGATATTTTCCACCAATCACTCATACTTTTTCTTTCTCCTTTGCGTACATTTTCAAGATATGCGGAAGCCAAGCATTACAACTCTTGTCGTACTTATCAACTTGTAGCCATATAAATTGATAGTCGGGGTATTCTTCCACATCGTCTGCAAAGCCCAAGGCGAAAGCATATTTATAATTACGCACTCGGTCTAAAAGCACAAAGTTTTTGCTTTGCATTATAGGTACAAGGTTAATTTTTTTTAAGGTAGGATGCCACGCCATATTAAAATACTTGCCTTTGCTTACAACTTCCGTTTCAATTTTTTGATAATTCTTTAATTCTGCTATTTCTTGTAATATTTCTTTCGTCATGTTTTATTTTTCTTTCTCCCTTGCAAATATCATTACTTTATGAGGAACATAAACATTTTTCTGTTCTTCAAATTCCGCAAAAGGTTCTCTGTTATTATGCCTTTTATCTCTACGATTATCCGACTTAAAAAGTTTTAGGGTTTCTATCCAAAGCCAAGTATAATCTTCAAAATCTTTTACGTCTGTTATAATGCTTCCGCAATAATAATATTTACCCGCTTTAACGTCTTCACAATCAACTTTATTGCCGTTCAGTATATCTACAATGCTGACTTCTTTCAACGTCTTGTCAATTTTAGCGTCCTTAAACCCCTCGCCAGATAATTTCTTTCTGATTAGGTTTATATCGGGATGATTTAATATTTCCTGTAAGCTTTCTTTTGTCATATTTTCCCCTAACGTTCGCTTTTACGAAATAACTTATTTTTATTTAATTATAAATTTGAAATTTGACAAATTTAGTCATATTTGAAAAAAATTATTAAAAAATAGAAAAAAATATTGTCATTAAGATATGGCAAACACAAGTAACACAAAGAAAGACAAAAACGCAAAATAAAAAACAAAACAAAAAAAACGGAACCTATCATTCGATAGATTCCATTTTCAACTGGATGCAGCAACTACCTATTTTCCCGAATCGTCACCAATTAAGTATTTTCGGCGCAAGTGAGCTTAACTTCTGTGTTCGGTATGAGAACAGGTGGGACCTCACCGCTAACGTCAC
>JAEYEN010000002.1 GCA_023403375.1 Bacillota bacterium | reverse complement strand
GCGTAGGATATATGGTAGACGGGGCAGGCGGCAATACCGAAGACGGTAAACCGCGGCTTGTTAAAACCCCGTGGGACGACAAAGAAATTCCTTTTGACAAGGCTGCCGAAATAGGCACCGAGAAAGTCATTAAAGAATATTCTACAATAGGCGTTGTGGTAACGACGGACGGAAGTTTCGGCGAAATTCCCAGAGAGAACTACGTCAGAGCGGAAGAAAAAGTAATAAACGAACTTATAAGTTTAAAAAAGCCTTTCGTTATAGTGCTTAACTGTGCAAATCCCGAAGACGACAAAACGCAAAAACTTGCCTCCGATATGGAAGCAAGATACGGCGTTTCGGTGGTAACGGTTAACGTCGCGCAGATTTCTTCCGCAGACATAGGCGCGATTATAGAAAAAGTTTTGCTGGAATTTCCGATGTGCTCGTTTAACGTGGATATTCCTAAATGGATGCGCGCTCTTCCGCTTGACAATCCTTTTATAGAAGAACTTTTAGACGGCATTAAACAAGGCTCCCAGAACATGTCTAAAATGAAAGATTACGGCGAACTGACCGCTTGTTTTACCGACAATCCCGACTTTATGCCCGCCGAACTTTGCGAACTTAAAACGGGCGAAGGCGTTTCGGATTATTGCGTTAAAGCAAAAGACGGCTTGTTCTATAAAGTGCTTTCGGAAGAATGCGGCGATAAAATAGAAAACGATTACGAGTTGATGAATTTTGTAAAATCTTTTGCGGGTTCGAGAAAGGAATATCTGAAAATCAAAGACGCGCTTAAAGACGCAATAGATAACGGCTACGGCGTGGTCGCTCCGACTATCGACGAAATGGTTTTAGACGAGCCGCAACTCGTAAAACAGGGCGGCAGATACGGCGTTAAACTTAAAGCCGCCGCACCCAGCCTTCATATAATGAAAGTAGACGTAAGCACGGAAGTTTCTCCCTACGTCGGGACTGAAAAACAGGGCGAAGATATAGTAAATTCTCTTATGGAACAGTACGAGAGCAATCCGTCCGAACTTTGGGATACCAACATTTTCGGCAAATCGCTTCACGACCTTGTTAAGGACGGCTTGGAATCCAAACTTTCGGCAATGCCCAAAGACGCAAGACTTAAAATGCGCAAAACCCTTACCCGTATGGTAAACGAAAATAAAGGCGGCATGATTTGCATTTTATTGTAAGTTTCCGTGTTGTTTTACAATAGGTTTGTTAAAATTCGACAAACCTATTGATTTTCTCTTAAAATTCGACATTGATTATATCGGTTTGTTGACAACAAGCCGATTTTTTTTATAAGGAGATTAAAATGAACGAAAGACAACCAGCAAAAAAAGTTTGCGTCGGGGCTTATGTCCCAGAAAAAACACAAACCGATTTAACCAAGATTGCAAATGAAAAGGAAGTAGCAATTAGCGATATAATTCGCTTTGCTATACGGGACTACATCGCAAAAAGCAAGGAAAAAAATTAAATTTTACAATGCTTTTTTGAGATTTCACGTTTACAAATGAAAAATAAAACAACGATTGTATTTTGCAAAAAAATTAAAAATATAACCAAGGAGTTAAAACTTTTATGCAGCCGTAATTATTCAGATATTACGGTTTATGAGTTTTTACAAATGAAAAAACACGAAAAATTTGCTAAACGGCAAATTCACAAGGGGAAAGCAAATGAATACAAATGTTAATTCCGTATATATCAAAGACGGAACGCAAGAACGAAGGATACTTGAATACATATTCGAGAACGGCAGTATTACTACTTTGCAAGCAATTAAAGATTTAGGAATACTTCAATCTCCGGCAAGAATATGGGGACTGAAACAAAGAGGCGTAAATATAAAGACGCGGTGGACGACGGTTTCTGACCGTTTTCAGAGAGAAAGACGTGTTGTGGAATATTTTATTCCGGAAGGAGAACCTGTATATTTAGATAATTTAGAAGAATTAGCAAAGAAATAATTAGCAATACCGTATTGTTGGTGTACAAACATAAACACTCTCATTTTGGGAAAGTCGGGTCAGCGGTATGCGACTTAAAATAATACCGCCATTAACAAAAGAAGGAAGAAAGAAAGTGAGTAATTTATATTGTTTGACAAGCGACGTTGAGCAATTATATAAAGCGCTATCCGACAGTATCGATGAAGATACGGGAGAAGTTAATATAGACATTGCAAATGCGTTACAAGTAAAAGAAGAAGAATTTGACAAAAAAGCGATTGCGGTCGCTACCGTTCAAAGAAGGTTTAAGCGTAATGTTCAGGAGATAAAGGACGAGATAGAACGCTTACAGGCGCTTAAAAAGAAAGCGGAGAACGTGTCCGAGCGGTTGGAACATTCGCTGTCGGAAGCGTGTCAGCGTTTATGCAAAGAGAAAATAGAAGGTGTTTCGGCGGTTATAACTTTTCGAAAAAGCATAAAGACAATAGTCGATGACGAAAGTCTATTGCCGGACGAATACATAAATGTAACGATGATAAAAAAACCGGACGCAACAAAGATTAAAAAAGCAATATTGAGTGGCGCGCATGTAAACGGAGCGCACTTAGAAGAAGCGAAAAATATTCAAATAAAATAAGGGGGTACGAAATGAAAGACTTAAAATTCAGAAGATTAAGAGCGGACGAAATAGACGTAAGAGTTGGACGAATAATCAAGACGCAGAACTTTCAAGGTGTATCCCTTTTATTGTACAAAGACGCGCGGGTAGACATGCAAATTTTGGACGAAACAGTGGGCGCTTTGAATTGGCAGAGAAAACATAGTCGGGATAACGCAAATTGTGCAATAGGCATTTACGACGACGAAAAAAAAGAATGGGTATGGAAAGAAGACACGGGTACAGAAAGTCTTACGGAAGCAGAGAAAGGTTTAGCCAGCGATAGTTTTAAGCGAGCGGGGACAAATTGGGGTATCGGCAGAGAATTATATACGGCTAAAAACTTAATCGTGGCTTGCGCTCTAAAAGAAGTTAACGGAAAAACCGTTCCCGTTCCAAGCGGGTGGAAGGTCAAAAAGATAGATTATGACGAATACGGCAACATTACAGAACTTATTATAAACGAAATCTTAAAAGACACGGAAAAGCAAGTGTATGCGTTAAGTAAAAAACAACAACAAACGGACAAAATACCACCCAAAACCGACGAAAAAGAAAGAGTAATGACACTGACCGAAGCGGAGAATTTAACCGCACCGATGAAGAGTGGCGAGATGATTAAATTCAAAGATTTGTCTGACGAACAATTAAAAATTTTAATGGAACAATCAAAAGGCGATTTTATGGTGGCGGCTAAAATTATATTATCGTCAAGGGCTAAAAAAGATGAGTAGGTTTGTGGCAACGTCGGTAAAAAAGTTAACCGATGAAGAAGGACAAGCGACGGTCGTTTTCAGCGTTGCAACGCAAAGTAAGTATGCGGCGAACGTTGCAGTCGAAGAAATAAAAAGGACGGATAAAAACCTTGTTATAGACGTTAAACCGTATAAGTCGAAAAGAAGTCTTGAACAAAACAGATTGCTTTGGGAATTGTTGGGGAAACTTGCGGAAGCGACAAGCGGCGAGAAGAACAAAGAAACGGTAGACGAAATTTATATGAGCATGATTGAAGAAGCAAACATTACTTGCGAATATTTAATGGCTTTACCGTCCGCGGAAGAATTTTTGAAAGACAGTTTCAGAGTTGTCAGAAAAATCGGAGAAAGAACGGTAAACGGCAAAGTTCTCAATATGTATAAATGCTTTATAGGAAGTTCGCATTTCGACACAAAAGAAATGACGACTTTAATTGAAACAGTCTTACACCGATTGTCTGAATTAGGCGTTTACGACAGCGTGATAGAACTTGCTAACGGGGAATACTTATGAAGTCGATAATTCAACAAGATAAACGTTGTTTTGTTTGCGGAGCGACGTCTAAACTTCATTTACACCATTGCATAAGCGGGTATGGAAACAGACAAAAGAGCGATAAATACGGTTTAACGGTTTGGCTCTGCTATGCTCATCACGTCGGGAAGTTAGGCGTGCACAATAATGCGTCGCTTGCCGAAAGAATTAAAAAAACAGCACAAAAGGAATTTGAAAAAACACATAGCCGTAACGAGTTTATATCTCAATTCGGCAAAAACTATTTAGGAGAAAAATATGAATAAATGTATTTTTATCGGGAATTTGACGCGCGACCCCGAAAAGTTAACGTCGCAGAACAACAAGTCAATTTGTAAATTTTCCATTGCGGTATCAAGAGATTATGTCAATGAAAACGGCAACAGAGAAACAGACTTTTTTAATATAAAAGTCTTTAACGCGTTGGCAGACGCTTGCGCAAACCATTTGAAAAAGGGCAACAAGGTTGCGGTTATGGGAAGTATTCAGAACGAAACTTACGAAGGGCAGGACGGCGAGAAAAAAACTTATGTCAATATGATTGCAAGGGACGTTGAGTTTTTAACGCCAAAAAATCAAGAGAGAAAAGAACAGGAAGAACGCCCTAAACTTGAAGAAACAGATGACGGTTTATTGCCGTTTTAACATATAAAAATTTCACAATATTTTAAAAAAGACGGAGAACAAGAAAGATGAGAAGAGAAAGTTTTATCGTATATAAAAGTTTTTACGGGTTGATTAAACTATTAAAGGCACCGCAAAGACTTGCAATGTATGAAGCAATTTTTAATTACGGTTTTACCGGCGAATTGCCCGAATTTGGCGACGATACGTCAGAAGCGATATGGGAAGCGATTTTACCGCAGTTAAAAGCAAACCAAAAACGTTATGAAAACGGGCTTCGGGGCGGGGCGCCTGTCGGCAATTCAAATGCAAAGAAAAACAACCGAGAAACAACCGACAATTCCGAAGAAAAACAACCAAAAAACAATCAAGACGTGGTAATTGAAGATAACCGAAAAGAGTTTGAAAAAATAACCGAAAAACAACCTAATGAAAATGTAAATGAAAATGAAAATGGAAATGTAAATGCAAATGATGAAAAAGTAAGTAAGAAAGAAAAAAAAGAAATAAATAGAATAAACGACGATGCGCGGGAGAGTTACGAGGATATTTTAGACGAATGGGAAATTCCCGAAGTAGCAAGGTATAAATTTTTTGAGTTTATTCGTCATCGACAACTTATGCGTAAGCCTGTAACAAACGATTATTTAGACGGGTTGTGTAGCGAGTTAAGTTTTAAGCAAAATTGTTCGGCAGATGAAATGATTAAAATTTTAGCAGACGCAATAAACGGCGGATATGCAGACATAAAGAGAATAGGAGAATAAAGAAATGATTTTTACATATTGTGCGATAAACAAAAGTGTGTATGCGGAAAGTATAGATGAGAACATAGAAACGGGCGAAACCTTTGATTACGAAGTCAGTAATGCTGAGATATTTGAAGCGATAGTAGATTTTGTCTATCACGAATATTTTACCAAAACTGACCTTGCGGATAGGTGCGACTATGCGTCGGCAGTAAAAAAAGGCATAAGGAAAGCGATAGTAGATTTTGATTTGTTCGACGAATTGGTTGAGGCCTATGAAGATAAGTTCAAAGATTATTTTGAAGACGAAGCGAGAGAGAGTTATGTCGGATAAATGTGTAATTTGCGGAGAGATAATACCGGAAGGAAGACAAGTTTGTCCGAACTGCGAGAGTGAAAGTAAAAATATGAATAAATTTTGTAACGCCGAAGCAAATATTTGCTTAAAGTGTAAAGCGGAAAAGTGTAACGGAAACTGTAAAAGATTTGCTGAAAAGAAGAAAAAACTAAAAGGAAAAAACAAAAATGAAAGATAAGATAGTATTTGTTCTGATAATTATCTTTTTAATTCTGGTTACATTAGCAAGTCTGACAAGCGCGACAATTTTCGTTATATCTTTAACAATAGGTAACAACTTAGCGGCTATCGGTTGGGGAGAAGCGTTTTTGTTCTCAGGGTTGATATGTAGTATAGGTTGGTTGATATACTTAGGTCTTGTAAAAATGGAAAAGGAAAACGACAATGAATAAAAAAGCGATAAGAAGTGCGTTTTTTAATTACAAAAAATATCGTAGTATTGCGATTGATAGCATCGTCGATTACGCTTTAAGCAATTTTGCCGTAAATTACGAAAAACCTTGCGTAATGTCTTCTCCCACACGTAAAAGAGAAGAAAATATATGTAAAATAATCGACAAGGACGACAAAGCATACAAATGGTGCAAAGTAGTAGAAGCAACAGTTACAAAGTTTTACGGAACCGGAAAGGATGCTCTCATTAAAGCCTTATATTTTGACCGATTATCCGTTAGACGTACGGCTTTTACTCTACATATGGGGAAAAATACAGTTACTCGTTGGGATAACGAAATTTTGGAAAGTGCCGAGATTTATGCGAAAAAATTAGGGCTCTTCTGAAAAAGTGTCCCCAAAAGTTGGGGCTTTTGGTTCGTTTTAACATGCTATACTTTTATTGTGAATAGGTGGCAAAAAAGATTGCCGCCTATTTTTTTATTGTTAAAAACTGTAAAAAAGGGTAAAATAGTGGCAAACAACAGAATTGCATATGGTTTAGCAAAGAGTTTAGGTATAGATACAAGCGGAATGTCCCCGATGGAAGTATGGGCGGCATTGGACGACAGGGGTGTAACCGACGAGGACATTGCTTATTGTACATATAACAGCCAAGAAAGTAAGGCAAAAGAACTCGTTAGAAAAGTTAATTCAAAGCAAAAAGAAAACACAACAAAAACTTATGGCGAACTTCCACAAAAAACAAAAGAAGTTATAAAAAACGTAGAAAAGAAAGCAAGAGGACTTAAATATGAAACTTGTGCGGTAATAGATTGGAACGGAAGAATTTTACAATCCGCTAAGGGGAATGCACACGAAGTTAAGATGAATCCATACGCAGTATTAAATTGTTCCGTTATAACGCATAATCATCCAAGCGGACTAAGTTTTTCTGTCGAAGATATAGAAACCTTTGTAGAAGGCAAAGTATATCAAATGAGAGCAAGCACAGACATAGGAAAAACATACGTTATTACCAGAACACAAAAATATGTACCATCATGGTTGATAAAGGATTATGAAAAATCGATTGCTTTTGGTGGCGAAGGAGAAGAACGAATACAAGAACTTATAGAGCAATATTCGGAAAAAGGACTTTCGCCGGCAGAGGCAACCCTTCATGCAGCATGCGATTATAGAGAAGAATGGCTTAAAGAACGCGAGAAAAAATATAATATAAAATTCGAGGTTGAATGGGATGAATGACGAAAAGAAAGTGCTATCAGAAGATGATAGAAAAACGGTAGAAAAGCTTATGAAATGGACCGAAGAAGACTGGGAAAAATATCGCAAGGAAAAGAAGAAAAAGGCAGATGAATATGCAAAAAAAGGTATTTTGTGCTTAGACGACAGTATAGAATCGTTCTTAGACGGTGCTATGTGGATTTTTGAAAAAAATAAAAACAAAAAATAGAAGAAATTCGCGTAAAAATTTATAACTTTATATAATATGTTTACGAAATAAATAAAAGGATATTTACAAAAGTTGTATTTTTTTGTCGAATTTAACGAGCAATATTATAAAAGTGGGTAGGTAGTGCTAAACGGCGCTACCTATTTTTATTGACAAAGGGCATAAAAAAAGGTAAAATAATGGCAGACAACAGAATAGCGTACGGGTTGGCGAAGAAGTATGGAATAGATACAAAAGATATGTCGCCAAAAGAAGTATGGGAAGCATTAAAGAATAAAGGTATAACCGAAGAAAATATCTCAGACGGTGCATATAATAGTCAAGAGAGCAAGGCGAAAGAACTTGTAAAGAAGGTTACCGAGAAGAAAGAAGAGAAAGCCCGTGCGGAGATAAAGTTAAGAAAAACAACGCCGAAAGTGTTTATAGAAAATATGGTAAAGGCTAAAAATAGTATACCAGAAGAACGTCGCTGGCGCGTAGATATACATAACGGGGAAGATTACGATAAAGATAAGTTGTTTACTACAAAAGGCGGTTCGTGTGTGGCGATAGAGCCAGACGGTAACATAATTTCGGTTTGCAGGAACAATGGCGATATAACCGCGCGAGGTACCGATTTAGTGCGCCATGCTGTAGATAACGGCGGTGATAGATTAGACGCTTATAGTTATCTTTACGGCTTTTATGTAAGACAAGGTTTTGAGCCTGTAAGTTGGACGCCGTTTAACGAAGAATACGCGCCTGACGGGTGGGATGAAAATAGAGATAAACCTGAAAAAATTATATTTTATAAATATACAGGCAAAAATACCGATTTAACACTTAATGAGTTTGTTAAAAAAGTCAGACCAAGTGAAGACTATGATAAAGCAAAGAAAATAAGGGATATGGAGATAAGAAAATGACATACGAAGAGTTTGAAAAGGCTTGCTATGAGTTGGCAAAAAAAGAACCTGACCCCAAATATGCAAAAGAGGGATTAGACTTTGCAAAAAAAATGGATGAGATAAAAAGATTTTACGATGAAGGGTATACGGTAGAAGAAACAGTTTGCGCACAATGTTTTTAAGCAAAACAAAACCCTATAAAGATTATGACAAAGCAAAGAAAATAAGGGATATGGAGATAAAAAAATGAAAGACTATTCAAAAATGACGTTTGAAGAATATTCCGAAATGCAGTATAAAGAATTAAGGAACGACCTGTGTGCTTTTCCTGAAAAAGAAATAAAAGCTTTTTGGGATAGCGAACAAGAAATGGTAAAAGATGCGTACAACAGATTTATCGCAAGGTATAACTCTACTAATAAAGAAATATTGTTGAGTGACGGGCTTGTATATGGAATGTCACTTATGTTTTAACAAAGAATTTTAACCGAAGAAAATATCTCAGACGGTGCATATAATAGTCAAGAGAGCAAGGCGAAAGAACTTGTAAAGAAGGTTACCGAGCGAGAAAAGGATACAAAATCTTTACCCGACGAAAACATACCCAAAAGTGTTGGAGCAAAGTGGGCAAATGAAGATATTTTAATGCCGGACGGAAGCAAAGCGAAGTTTGTCGAAGGAAGCAAAGTAACGCATAGAGAAGTTTTTGCCGGTAAAGGAACGAAGACGCCCATACGAGAAGTCAACCGACTTGTTAAGGACTATCAAGGAACGAAAGCAGAATTGTGGCAGAAAGTTAAAGGGTATGCAGAATTAGATATTGGTGACGGTAATTTAAAAGCTGAAATTCATTGGTATGAAGAACCAAATGTAGGAAGGGTTGAACCCAAATTTAAGAAGAAATTATGAAAGTGAAAGTAATAGAAAAAAATAGAAATAAGATGGGAAAATGGTCGCATGCAGATTTGTTAAAAGGCAAAATTTATGATGCGGAGCCATTTGCCGGTAAAAGCGAAGACTGTAAAGGATATTGCAGAATAGTAGATGAAAGCGGGGAAGATTATTTATACCCCGAATGGCTATTTGAAATCATAGAAGAATAAACGAGAAAAAATATAAAGGCAGGCGCCAAAAGGCGCTTGTCTTTTTTTATATCAAAAAACAAGGAGATTAAAAAAATGGAAAACAAGAAAAAGGAATTTAAGGTAGTAAAAGACGAAGTTAAGGAAGTAACCCTTACCGACATAAAGAAAGAACTTAAAGAAATAACCGAAAAGGGCACAGAGTTACAAAAATACATAATGTCTGAAAAAGGGAAGGGAGAGAGTTTTGCCTTGAAAAGACTGAGAATGGAACAATTTAACGCGTATTGTTCTATCGTTGAGTGTCTAAACGCACAGATAAGTATATTAGAGGATAAGGAGCGGGCGTGCCAAGGTTAACAGCCGTACAAAAAAAGGAAATCGTTGCGAGATACATTAACGGCGAAAGTAAAAGTAATCTCGCTAAAAGTTTCAACGTTTCGCATACTGCAATATCAAAGATATTGAGTTCGGATAAGATTTCCGATAGTTTCAAAAATGCAGATATTGAAACCACATTATCTATGATTTCCTACATTGAAAGTAAAAAAAGAAACGTACAAAGTTTAATGAACGAGTTATTGAACGGTCTTAAAGAAAAAATGAAGAGAGCGTCTTTTAAGGACTGTGTAACCGCATTTAAGAGTTTTGCCGACCTATATATAGAACGAGAGAAAAACAACACGTTCGGTAGTTCGGAAGCGAATAGTACAAAGATAGAGTTTGTTTTTACCGATACGTCAATCAATAAAGATGAAAATAACGATACCTAATATATTTAAGCCTTTATTTTTGCCTAACTGGACAAAAGAAGAAGCGAAGCGTTTTACAACGGAATATAAATCGGAGATAAGAAGAAAGTTATATAAAGGTTTAGAAGTAAGCGCACGGGATTTAGGTGTTAAAGAAATAATTTGTAAAGGCGGGCGTATTTCCGGTAAAACCTTAAACGACGAATTGGCGAGCATTCCCGATTTAGTAAGTAAAGAGCGCGGGGATATCTGGTATTGCCGTTCAGAAGACAATACTATCAGAAGAACTATTTTTCAGTCTATGTCGGCAACGTTGCATAATCAAGGTTTTACCTTATCTAACAGGGCGGATACGGATTTTAAGATAACCACAAGTCCGTTTGAGATAAAACACAATTATACCGGCAACGTTATTCAATTTTTTGCGATAAACAAAGACATAAATCGTACAAAAGGTCAATTTCCGCCGAGCGGTAAGTTAAAACGAGTTATGATGGAAGAAGCAAACGAGCCCGACGGTCAAGAGTATATAGAAGCGTTAAGGTCCACGGCTTTACGTTTTATGGACGAGCATTCAAAATTTGTGTGTCGATACAATCCGCCACCGTCAATGAGCGCGTGGGCGAATATTTATTTCCCAAACAGGGCTAACAGCGGCGCGACTATAATTCATTCCACGTGGGAAGACATTGCGGACCTTTTAGACCCCGTTGTAATTGCCGACATTCTTAAAATGAAGAAAGAAGACCCGATACATTATGCGTATTGGTACGGCGGCGAAGTTGTAAGTTTAGAAGGGCTTGTAATCTGGTCTTTTGACAGGAAGAAACATTTAATCTCTGTCAGCGAACTGCAACAACGCATAATCAATAATTTAGGTTATCAACCGTATTTTATGTTTTACGGTGTAGACAGCGGGCTGAAAAACGACGCGACAGCAATCAGTGCGTGGGGGCTTTATCCCGACGGGTTGCTTATAAAATTGGGCACGTTTTATTTGGATATCAGAGAATACAGGCGAAAAACGGCTAATAAAGGCATTTCGCACACAGACCAAGTCGAATTGATTGTGGAATGGTTTAAGGACTTTATAAAGGAAATGGCGGATATAGGAGTGAATATTCCCGACCATTTACACGAGCGTTGGTGTTTTGACGGTGCTGCATTGACGCAGGATTTAATGCTGGAATTTGAAAAGGCGACGCGTTGGTTATGTAAACCGGTAACAGACAAGGATATCGAGCGAGATATAGCAAGATTAGTAAACAGTTACAGAAGCGGTATGTTGCGAATATTAGATACGCCGTCCAATCAGATAAGCATTAAAGAAATGGAGAGTTTTGCACGGGACGAAAACAACGAAATTCCCGAAGGACAAAGCGACCATACGATAGACGCGGATAAATACGCGACTTACGAATATTATTATAATTTCTTATAGGAGATAATAAAAGATACAATGAGCAGTTTTCAAACACCTAAGATTGTGGAAGATTATCTTAATTTAACGTGGAGAAAACCACCGTCGAATTTTGTTAATTGTTCACAATATTATACGGGGTTAGACCCATTTTTCATCAATTATATGAATACGGTTATAAGACCGTGTTTGGCATATATGTCGGGAGCGGCGGACGGAGTAGTAAACAGCGGTCTTAAAATGAACGTGGGGCACACTATAAAAAAGACCGCAGTGCATTTAATTAAAGGCGATAAAGTTATGTTCGAAGGGGACGATTCGGACAGCAAAAGGCTTTCGGATATATGGGCGCCGTCTGTCGGCTTTGACAGGTTTTACGAAGGCGTTATCGACGACCTTATGGCGGGAACGACGATAATTAAACTCAATAAAGACAGTTTCGGGCGTTGCGTTCCCGTGTCGGAGCGTGTAGACAGGTACTATGCGACGACGGACGATTGCGGCAACGTTATAAGAATAACTATATTCAATTCTTTGTTGTTTCAGATGAATTTCGGAAACGCTGTTCATAACTCGTTCTGGCTTGTAGAAGAGCGGTATTTTAAGCGTAAAGGCGCTTATGTAAAATACAAAGTTCACGTTAAGTCGGGTATAGCGGGTCAAGAAATTTTACCTGCAATATCGACTGAGGGAATAGCGGAAGCAGACTTGCCGGAAGAAGTTAAAAGCGTGTTAAGGGCAAAAGGAATTAAGGTAAACAAAGAAGAGCGCTTGCCTTTCAGGGACGGGCTGGGGTGTTGGCTTGCAACGCTCACGGCAAAAAATTCTTGCGTGCCCGGTCTTTCTATGGGCGACCCGCTTTTATACGGCGTTTTAGATTTGTTATGGAGTGTAGACGTTGTATTTAGCGGTTCTCTTACCGACGTTATTATAGGTAAAGGGAAACTATTGGTTCCAAAACGTTATCTGGAAACAATACGCCGTGATTTTGCAAATAAAGGATATAACGTTACTACCGAAAGTTTATCCGACAGAATAATGGCGAGAACAGATATGCAAAACGACGATGACGACAGTTTTGTGTATGTCGCTACCGAAAGGGATAAAGATTTTCCGCCGCAGGCCGTACAATTTGAGATACGAAGCGAAGCGTATAAGGGAATGTTGGAAATTTACTTGCGGCAGATTGTTTCTCATTGCGGCTTTGCGCCGTCGTCCGTTTTTCCTTTTCTTTCGGATAATTCTCAGAAAACCGCCACGGAAGTTACGAGTGAAGAAAATTTAACGCGCGGGACGATACAGAGCATACATAAAATCTTATCGCCCGTATTAGACCGAATGTTAAACGAAGTTTTATATCAAATGTACAAAGACGCGGGCAAAGAATATACGGGTAGAATAAGCGTTAAATTAAGCGATTATATCGGCAATAAATTGTTAAGGGATGATAACATAAGGCAGAACTTTGCGGCAGGCTTAACGCCGAAAGAAACAGCCGTACAGCAAATTAACGACATTTCAAACCAAGAAACGCAGGAGTATCTGGAAAAACTCAAAGCGGAAGAGAATACCACGTTTAACGATAAAGATTATTTCGGAGAGTTTATAGATGATAGCGAAAACGCCGCTGAATTACCAAGCGCTGGCATTGGAAGAAGCGGAAACGAAAATACGCAAAATCGTTAAAGAAGAATACTTAAAACAAACGGCAAAACCGCAGTTGGATTTGATTATACGCAAAGTTATAATCGAAGCGCTGAAAAGGGTTAAAATAAAAGAGTTAAGAGAAGCGGCGATAAAAAGTTTGCTTGTATTTTATAACAAGCAATACGGGCAAATACGAACGTTATTTGACGGAAACGTCGCCGCTTTGCTTGCCGTTATGGTTATGGCTGACAAGAATAAAAGTTTGTCAGAGCGAAAAGAAGCGTATAATAAAACAAGGAACGTCGGATATAATATTCCGTTGCCGCAAAAAATTGTTGTTTCGGGCGTGCCTACACAGGCGTATATGCAAGATTATTTGAAAAAGAAAGCAAGACCGATTTTAGATAATCTGATACGGCAAGAAGCGAAAGACCCCGACGATATAAGCGGCAGAAATTCTTTGCGTAATCGTGCAGAAATGGAAGTGCGATACGCGGAACACAATACACAGATAGAAGACCTTAAAAACAGCGGCAACAGGCTTGTTATCGCAAGCACTCATTCCGATTGCTCAGAACGTTGCGCACCATTTCAAGGTAAAGTATATTCGTTAGACGGAACAAGCGGAAAAACCGATGACGGGCGAAACTTTGTTCCTTTGGAAAGGGCAACTGAAATCTGGTACACAACGAAGAAAGGGAAACGTTACAAAAACGGTCTTTTAGGTTTTAATTGCAGGCATTTTCTTATTCCGTATAAATCGGGCTATCGTTTTCCCGAACCGGATAAGAAGCAGGAAAAAAGGGAATACGCGATAACTTTAAGACAAAGAGAGTTAGAACGCAATGTTCGTAAGTGGCAAATAAAGGCGATAGAAAATAAAGGCTTAGACGAAAGAGAATATAAAAAAGCAAGACAAAACGCCATAATTGCTAATAAAGAATACATAGAATTTTCAAAAAAGCATAATCGTGCGTATTATCCGTCGAGAGTTCAAGTTTTGGCGGAAGAAAAAGATTATTTTCAATATAACGAATGGGCAAAGATAATCGGCAAGGAAAATATGCCGCCTAACCTTGCAAAATTCAAAGAATTGAAGTATAATAATAAAGAAGAATTTGCAAAACTACACGCTTTCAAAAATTATAGGCAAGACAACCCAGAAACAAAAATTGAATTTAAGCAATATTTGGTTGTGGAAAAGATAAAAAGCACTGGGGTAAAAGGCACGCCTATTCTTGACGCAAAAAAACCAGATATTCAAGATGTTTTTTTTAGAGATAAACACATAAATGTTGTTGACCACCAAAGAGGCATTAGCAAAGAAGAAGCAATCGGGTTTACCAACAATATTCTTTTCTCATTAAAACAGCGAAAAGGACAGCGAGAAATCTTTTACTCAACAGAAGGTGCTGTTTGTGTGGATTTTAAGGAAAAAACGATTGTTACAGCGTTTAAGAAAGACGAATTTGACGACACTATAAAGACGATTATTAAGGAAGTATTGACAAATGGGAGAAAATAGAATTATTTGTCCGTTAATTAACAAGGAAATATCGGATGACGATTGCTATGATGTTTGTCTTGTTGCAAATAAAATGCTAAAACCTTCCGCAATACCAGAGATGTTTACCCAAAAAGAAGATTTTAGAGAAGTTTGTAAGAATTGCAAAAATCACAATTTGGACTAAACGAAAAAAATATTAAGCATTACACAAAGGAGTGAAAGTTTCAATAAACCCAGATACGCTTGCGGTAATTCAATGTAACCCGATAAAGAGAAAGAACAATGACGAATAAATTTGTTATCACAGAAGAACAAAAAGGGAAATTAAGACGATTACTTACAGAAAAAGAATTTAACAATCTTTTAAGTAAGGAATGGGAAATTTTTTTTGACGAACTGAATTACCTTATTGTTTCAAGATTTGTAAACGATGAACCGACAGAGCAATCAAATGCTCTTGATAAAATCTATATACAAATTTATAACCAAAACTAATGAAAATTTCGTTGTCGCCAATTTGAATTTAATTGAATAATACAAAAAGAATAAAGCACTACCTAAAATCGGGCGGTGCTTTTTTAATACCAAAATAAAAGGCTGAATGGACGCATTCGGTCTTTTTTATTGCCCCGAGCAAGGCGTAAAAAGGCTTAAAGCACTTGCAAGTAAAAAAATATAAGGAGAAAAATCAAAATGTTTGGTTCAAAAAAATTGACACTGGACGAAATTCTCAAAGGTATTGAAAATCTTTCCGACGAAGAAAAGGCGAAATTAAAGGAAAAAATGCAAGACCTTTATAAAGCCGAAGACGAAAGAGAGATAGACAAAATCGAAGAGAACAAGTCCGAAAGCGCAGAAACCGAAGACGAGAAAAAAGAAGAAGTTTCGGAAGAAAGCGAAGAAATCGCCAAGGACGTTGACGAAGTTGAAAAAGACGCAGAAACGGACGAAGCAGAGAAAAGAGCCGTTGACAACGAAAAACCAGAAGAAGAAATCGAACAGGCGGAAAAGGGTGACGATATGCCCGAATGGGCAAAAGCGATTACCGATAGACTTTCGCGTATCGAAGAGCAATTTTCAAAAGCGGAAGACAAAGCGGACGAAGTAGACGAAACGGCGAAAAAAACGTACGGACTCGGGAACGGAGTTTTTCAGGGCGAAGAAGCGGCGGCTGAAAACAAAAAAATGACGGCAGCCGACGTAAGAAATTTATTAAACAAAATTAAAAGATAAAAAAGGAGAAAATTAAAAAATGGCAGAAATGATTATTTCGTCGGGTATTCCCGACAGCACACTCTACTTACAGGCAGCGGCAAACGTTGCAGCACCTTTTAAAGTAGATAGTTCGAGCGGTAATTATCCGCTTGTAGGCGACGTAACGGTTCAGAGAAGACTTGCGAATCAGTGGTTAATGGTAAACCTCAGTAATCGTGCGTTTGTTGACGGTTTGGGCGTTACTTCTGTGGGTGCAGAAAGCGAAAACGTTGGTTTCATTCGTTTCCCGCTGCTTTATATGCCCCCCAGAATTAAAAGAACTTTGGGTTCGCAGCTTTGTCCTACGGACAACACTCCGAACGGAACGCAAGGCAATAACTTGCCGTTTAACCGCAACTTGCCGCACGGCGTTCAGACTGACGGCTTTGACCTTAAATTTATGCAGGAATACGATGAAGCGGCGCAGATTTCCCGCGTGAATATGCGTATGATAGGTTCGTCGTTGGACCTTCTCGGTCAGTATACTCAGTATATACCTATGGCTATCGGTCTTTTAATGGACGCAGACATAATGGCAACGCATATCGGCGCAGGTATGGCGTTTGCGAAAGCGCATAACAACTCCAACATTATAGCGTATAAGTCTTCTACCACCGATAAAGGCTATATGCAAAAACTTATG
Source organism: Bacillota bacterium (assembly GCA_023403375.1). Taxonomy (GTDB): domain Bacteria; phylum Bacillota; class Clostridia; order Christensenellales; family Borkfalkiaceae; genus UBA1259. Next base: position 18,472 of record JAEYEN010000002.1, on the reverse strand, counting down.
AATCAGTTAAAATCTAAACTCTCTAACGTTCGCGGCGAATACAAGGCGGGCGTTATTTCTTATCCCAGAGAAAAGAGCGTTTACGTTATGCGTCAGTCGTTCTACGACAATTTAATGACCATAGATAACGGGGCGATAATAAACTCCGATATAGGTCAGAAAATTTTAATAAACGGCTATCTGGACGACAGCGGCACAAAACTTCTCGGCAATTACATTGAAGGTAAATACAGCGGTATTTATATTAAGGTTATTCCCGACGAATATTGGGACACCGCCGCAGCGGAACTCAACCTTGACAGTTCGGCATATACGCAGTTCAGCAAGATAGTCGCTTATATTGCTAACGCAGAAGGTACCTATTTCGGTATGTCTTCAACCGTTACCGACATTGACAAAGCGCCTACGACTTCTATCGGCTTTATTGTCAGAAACGACTGGGGCTGGGGTGTTAAAAACGTCAGACCGTCTTCCGTTGCGTTCATCGTTGAAAGCGATAACGATTTAGCAGACTTTACTAACCCTGTTCCGACGTTTACCGACATTACTTCTCCCGCAAACGTAGAAGAAATGATAGCGGCATATCAGGACGGCGAAGTGTCCGAAATGGCGTTGCAGAGAATAGGCGTAGCGGCTCCCGATACTATAAACACCGTAACTCTTACGGTAACGGGCACCAGTTCGGCGAAGATTACCGACGCGTCCGTTGCGGTCAGAAAATACGACGGTACTTATGCGGCAGTTGCCAACAACGGCGACGGCACTTACTCTTTCGTAACTGAAAGGGGTACTGCGGCAACTATTTTGATTTCCGCAACCGGCTATCAGAATGCAACCGTAAAAGTTACCGAAACCAATACGGCGGGCATTACTTACGCTGTATCTAAATCGCTTACGGCGGCAGAATAACGTTTTCATAGGGGTTTTCGGTAAAAAAGCCCCTTACCACTCACACAAAACACTTTCTTGTTCTCACGTTTTTGCGGGCTGTACGTAACAACCCGCAACTATTTAAAAGGAGAAAACAATATGTTTATTAAGCCATATTCAGACGAATACTTGTTTTACGACGATTTAAGCGGGCATTATGTTTTAACGGAAAAAGCGGTTTTAGATTATTTAGGGATAAACTTGACTAATGCGGCAAAAGACGCGTCGACGGGCATTAAAGCCTTTTTGAAGCGTGTTTCTATGCTGACTTATAGAAGAATACACGAAAACACAACGGACGAAAAGCAAAGAGATTGCATAGTTGCGACGACCGAAACGGGCAGAAAAATTATTTTTGACGCAATGCTCGAACAATTTTTCTATATGAAGAACGTGGGCGACCTTTCGCTTTCGATAGACAAAGAAAAACGTCTTTTATATTTTAGCGACACGGCGCAAGAGATTTTAGAACAGGATATACCCGAAGTGGGGTTCAGTCTGTTATATGCAGGGTTAAAATAGCGGGGTTAAAGTAATGGACATTTTAAGTGAAATTTGCGCGATTAAAGACGGCGAATATTTAACGGGGACATATTATTCTCGGCAGCCAAAAACCACCGCAGACGCAGGGGAAAAGTTTTCATACGGAATATTGGACCCGAAAAGCAGAGAGTATCGAACGTTAGTCGGAAACCTTTGGCTTGAAGGTAAAAGTCTGGCGATTAAAACGCGTTCGTCAATAAACTTTGTTATAAAAGGTTACGTCGCAATTCAAAGCGGAGAACTTTATCAGATTGTTGCGACGATAGAAAACATAGAAACGGAACAAAGCAGGCAGGCGTTAAGGTTTTTTAAGGATACGGCGCAAACGGAGAAAATTATTCGTTTAATAGGCGTTGAAAACCCTATGGAATTAAAATAATGAAAAAAAAAGCAATGGAAACGCCAGAATTTAACCAAATGTGCTATGAGATATACGAAGCGGTTAAAAGCGTTTCTCCTATAAAAACGGGCAATTTGCGTAACAATGCTATCACGATAGAGTTCGCCGACGGCGGAGATACTTGTATTATATCCGTAAACGAAGATATTGCCCCGTATATGCCGTACACCAACGAAGTATGGCTTTCTCCAAGATTTAACGGAAAGCAAAACCCTAATAAAAACTGGTGGAATAAAACCGCATACGAAAAAATAATTCAAACGATAAATAGTTGTTTGCGTGATAGAGTTATAAGGGAAGATAAAAATGATTAGTTTAAACTCATTGACAGAAAGAATAGAAAAAGTATTAAACAAACCTATGGACGGGGTTATAAACCCTGCAACGTTTAAGTTATTTACAGATACGGGGAAGTTTAAGCGTTCGGTAAGAAAAGGCAATATTGTACACGATGTTATAAACGGGCTTATGACCGTTACTTCTTCCGATATATCAAACACTAACGACGGGCTTATCGTCGGAACGCTGACAAACCGACTTGAATTGCTTGTTAAGTGTAAAGATAATGACGAAAACATTTATCAACCGACCGAAAGCGGCGAAATTTTAGTCGAACTCGGCAACGATGATTATATACGGAATATTCGTTCGTGGTTGGATAGTTTTTGCGCGAAGGCAGAATATTTTAACCAAGAAGACGAAGAAGACAAAACGATAATATATAACGTGAGCGCGGCATATTCGTTTGTAAGTTCCGGCGTAAGGCAGCAAAACCCGATTGTCGGCGACAGTTATTCTTTTATAATTTACGCCTATTACAACGTTATACAAGGCGGGGAAAATTCAAGGCAGTGGACGGCATTTTTAGACGGCGAAAGAATACCGTTCAGCAACATTACGTTAAGGCGGGTTCCCACGCAGGAAACCTTTATTGCTGCACAAAACGGTATAAACACTAAAAACGTTACTACTTCTCATACTTTCGGCGCGTCGTTCGAATGTCCGTCGTTTATCGGACTATTTAACGATACGATAAAGAATTATCTCTTAAACGGGGAGAGAAACGTCGCGCACTTTTTAACGCTTACGTTGGGGAATGACGTTAATGGAAATAAGACACAAAAAACTTATCTTGTAGTGTTCGGCGAAGTAGACGGGATAGGTCAGGGCGTGTTAAACGTCGGGCAAACTATAACGTTTGCAGAGACTTCCGAAGACTACGGCATATTTTCTTTTCCCCAAAGTTTTTATGTTTATCATTACACAGGTAAAAATTCAAGCATTACGGCGATTTTTGACGGGGACAACACTTTATACGACGAGAATACGAAAAAACCGTTTACGGCAGAAAATTCGGCGGAATTAGACTTGATTTATGGGAATATCGTGGCAAGTCTTAAAGAGATAAAAAATGCAGAAAATATCGGGTTAGAAAGGGTGCAAAATGGCTGAAAGCAGAACGTATACGTTTATAATTAAGAATCAAACCGATAGCGGCAAAACTGCGGTCGCTTCAAGTACGCCAAAAACGGAAAGTAAACCGCAAAATACTGAAATAGGGAATAAAGATATATTAGCAGCGGGACTTGTTGCTTATCATAAAGTTATGCCATGGGTAAATCAGATTGTTGGCAACGAAAACAGCATGGTAGAGTTAAGAACGGGTGCAACCGAAGAAATGCAAAAAGTTCAATTCGGGTGGCAAATTGCAAGTGGCGGGCTCGGTATTGCCGCAAGCATAGCGACAGGCTTTGCGGTAGGGAACGTTCCGGGTGCAATTATCGGCGCGGTTGTTTCTATCGGACATAAAGCAATAGATATTGCGCAGAACTATACAAGATTAAACACACAGAAAGCGCTTGAAAACAGAACGATTACGGCAAACTATATCAGAGCGGGCGCAAGGGGGACAAGAGCAAATTATGAATAGTTTTACTTTTTATATCTTTGACGATGACAAAAAACAATGGCAAGATTTTACGCCTTATGCGGTTATGCCACTTAAATACTCAAATTTGTTGGATGAACAACTTGACGAATGTAGTATAGATTTAATTCAGTGCGGGAAAGAAACTCAATACATAAAGCCGCTTACAATGTGTAAGGCGGTAATTACAAACTCGCCCGAAGCGAAGTTTAATCAAACAATGTTAAAGGCTGTTATAGACCGTTCGGACTTGACCTTTAATAAAGCCGAAGACGGTTCTTATGTATCTACGGACGGAAAAACGACAATGCGATTAGAAAATAATCGAATAACGGAAACAAAGACGGTAACGTACGTAGTTTCAAACGATAAATCGGTTGAAAGTCCTGTCGGAAGCGGAAGGTATAATCATCAATTGTATTTGATAGAATTAACGAAGATATTAGAAGGCTTTATCGGAGATAGTATAACTTTCACTAACGCTCTGGGGAATGATTATTTGGGTTCTTAGCGATGCGGTTTTAATAAATGAAATATTAGTTTGGTTATTTGACCGAACTTTTTTTATTGACAGAAAGCAAAGAAAAAGGTAAAATAATGGCAGACAACAGAATAGCGTACGGGTTGGCGAAGAAGTATGGAATAAATACAAAAGACATGTCGCCAAAAGAAGTATGGGAAGCATTAAAGAATAAAGGCGTAACCGAAGAAAATATCTCAGACGGTGCATATAATAGTCAAGAGAGTAAGGCGAAAGAACTTGTAAAGAAGGTTACCGAGAAGAAGGGAAATAAAGAACGTCGTACCGAAGCAAAAGATGTTATAAAAAAGATAAAAACATTTGAAGGGAAGGAAGAAGGGACGTACGACTATGAGAGTGGGAAGTTAGTAGAATTAAAAGACGGGTATATGGTAACGTTTCATCAAAATGAGCCCGATGAAGAAGGGCATTATAAAAGTCATTATGGAAGATATACAGAAGAAGAGTATGATGAGATGACAAATAATTTTGCGAGTGAAAACGACGCAAAAATATATGTAGGAGTATATGACGGCGAGCCCGAAATTAGTTTCAAAGTAAAAACGAAGGAACAAGCTATTAAACTCATGAAAGAAAACAATCAAGATAGCTTTTGGGACAATAAAAATCGTAAATTAAGCAAAAATCATAAAAGAAATAAAAGGTACAACCCATTGAAGGGAGAATAAAAATGAATGCTTTTGATAAATACTTAGAATTTGAAAAAAAAATAAATAAATTAGAAGAATTGGGAAAATGGGAAGAAGCGGAAAAAATGACGGACAAACAAATTTTTCTACGAAATGAAAATTTTACGAAGGAAGATTGGTTAAAGCTTATAGAAGATGCAAAAGGTTCAAAACGTGCGGTGTTTGAATACACCCTTATGATGAAAGAAAGATTTCCAGAATAAAAATAAATAAAAAACATAAAGGCAGGAAGCAAAAAGCGACCTGTCTTTTTTTGTAGGAGAAAAATGATATTTGGCAAAACAGAATGTACATTTACTTATAATCAGCCGCTTGATTATATCAATGAAAGCGGGTCATTTACAAGTAAAGTTATAAATACGGGATATTTTGTTAGTAAAGGAACATATTTTTCATTGCCCACCCAAGAGATACGCACTGAAAGAGCACCGGAAGATATGGATTTTGGAAAGGCTATAAACGGTGTTATTGAAGACGGAGAATTAGAATTAGAGAGTGTAGTTGATAGTAGCGGAAACGAAGTGAAGATAATAGATAACAATAAGATTAAAGCAAAAAGCGGGACGTACACAATCAATTATTTTTTTACTGACTACACGACTACTGAAAAAGCAGATGGTAGCACTTATATTTCAACAATTTTCCTTAGGCTTACATATGTGATTTCGCTTGTTTACAACCATTATCCCTTAAAGAAGTGGACGATAACGGACGTTATAAACAGGACGTTCGACTTAATTATCCCCTTAAAGGACGGCGATTTTCCGAAGTTCAGATTAAAAGGCGTTAAGTACGACGAGAACGGGAAAGTTAAAGGCTTAGAAGAAGGTTCTATTGCAGAAGAGTACGACAAAATTATTTCTCCCGAATTTGGGTTTACAAAAATGACGTTAAGGGAAATGTTGCAGCAAGTGGGCGGATTCGTTCACGCAGAGCCGAGAATTACGGAGAAGAAAACCGACGAATACGGAAAAAAATATTATGAAGTAGATTTTGACAAATATGGCGGATTGAATAAATCGCATTTAGGGGATAGACGGCTTGTTTCCGCTTCTTTTAACGTTGATATAAACAACTGGTGTACGGGGCTTGACAGTTCGGCGGATAACTTGGTGTGTCAATTAGATTATGCGCAAGGAGTAATTGTGGAGCCGTTTTACGGCGGGTATAAAAGCCTGAGAGCGGAAAGAACGACGGTAAGACTTGGCGAAGACAACGATACATTTATACCGACAAGTTTTCCGTTATACAAAGTAGGCAGCGAAACAAAAGTTGTTTGTGATTATATTCCCGGAATAGAAAAAGGGGAAGATGATGATTGGGATATAACGCCGTATATATTTGAGAAGTCTGACTACGACGGCTTACTTTCATCTTATGAAGGAGTGTATCCGTATAGTAAAGCGTACGGGTTGTATTATACGCAAGGCGAGAAAAACATACGCGGATTGTTTTTTAAAGCAGAGCACGCGGTAAGTGAAGTCTTTCATAATTATGCGATAATAAATATTTTAAGAGCAGTAACGGGCAAGGATTTAAATGACTTAAAAGGGCAGGACTTAATGCAGATAGGCTTTTCTGTTGTATATCTGCCTATATCTACGGCAAGAGTACATACAAACAAGCAAACGATAGTAAAAGGTATACAAAGGACGATAGCGTATAACCAGTCGGCTAATTTTATCGAAACAAGGTATTATGGAGAAAACCTTAAAGGTACGATAGCAAGGCTCGGTAATGTAGAAAAAGTTTATACGTTTCATTTACCGTTTTTAAGCGATATACCTAAAATCGGTACTTTATACGACGAAAATTATTATATTTCTACCGTAAGCGTTGAGATTTTGCCAACTCTTATAAAATGTACGGTAGGTTTGTCGAAAGACTTTAACAGATTGTCGCAATATATCGGTGTAAACTCAATAAAACGTATGTGGGAAGTTTCCGAAAAACAGATACAGGATAGGCAGTCGCTATATATCGAATATCTTAAAATAAGTAAAACAGATAAGAAACACGACGATAAAGTCTGTTTTAACCCGTTGGGCGTAGCAGATATTCTAAAATATACTTATAATAGCCCTGTCAGCGATATGTTGCTTAAAACTTACGATAAAAGCGGAGAAAGAATACAAAATCTTGATTTTCACTTGCCCGTTGTTGTAACGCCGTTAGGTAACTCTCTTGTTTTCTTTGCCAATACATACGATAACTATTCTGCCGGGCAGAAAATAGTTAAAGTAGACGGCGATAAAAAAAACAATGATAACGTAACGGGGTATTGGGGTACGTACGTTCCTTATAACGATTATTACGGGCGTGCTTATTATGTAGAATTACAGTTTTTGTCGGGAATAAAAGTAGTCAATGAGAGTAAGAAAGACATAATGAATACTTTGCCACAGACCGCGTCCGATACAATTCAAGGAGCACCTTTTGTACAAATATCAAAATGGAAATATCGAAAAGACAGTAGAGAAGCGCCGCAGTTCGGGTATGAATTATGCGCGGTAACCGACGACGATAAAATTATAATCGGTTCGGCGTTGTTCAAAAATTGCGGAATCGCCAATACTACGCCTAAAAACAGTTTTAAGGTATACGGGTTTTTCGAGCGGCTTAACACTATACAAAGTAAGGTTGATTTGTCAAAAGCAACGTATATCGGAGATTACACAATAGAAGAAAGTTCTGATTATGTAGCAATTGTATTGCCAGAATCGGACAAACAGTTTATGTCGTGGGCGATAGTTTCTGATAAAAGCGAGAAAACACAAAAAGTAGAAGATGAAGACGGAAACGAAGAGTATCAGACCCTTGATAACGGAAGCGAATTGATTATTGGCGGAAACGAAGAATATCCCAGCGGACAAAAACTTTATCTTACGATAAAAAGAAATATAGGAGATTAGACTATGGCAGAAAACATAACAGAATACTTTACCGACGTTGAAAAATACGTGCTTAATAAAATAAGTACGAAAATTCAACAGAACAATCAAGCGGAAGCGACGGCTATCGTTGGGTACAACGAGCAACTTAAAATCATACAGGAATGTAAGGAGATTTTACTAAAAGACGGCTCGCCTAATCAAGAAATGATACTAAATTACTTAAACGTAGTCGATAGTGCGACAAGAGAAAAAATTTCAGACGAACTCAATCACTCAAAGTTGCTTCTCAATGAATATGTAGAATTAACAGGCATAAAAATAACGGAGAATTAAAACTATGATTTTTTATTTTAACGGAAACGGCGATTTACTTAAAAGTTCGCCAGAGAACGTATATCAAGGGAGCAATAAGGCAAATACGATTTATCTTGTAGCGCCGTTTCTCCCGTCAGCGCAAGTAAGCGTAAGGTTTACTTTACCAAACGGGGAACATTATCCCGAAACAAATGCCGTTTATTTAACGCCTAACGGAAAAATTGATACTGATAAAGATTTTTCGATGTGGATAACTTCTATTACAAATAACGTAACGGCTTATTCGGGTACGGTAACTGCGCAGTTTTTTGTAAATACAGGCAACGAAACAGTGGCTTTGCAGGCAGTGTCCATACCGATAAGTCAAGGTGTTGTTCCAAACTTACCAGCCGTTCCGGAAACGGATATTTACGACGAAATTTTAGCCGCGCTTGCAGTAATAGAAACGAGATTGCCCGCGCGATTTATAGTTAACGTTACTTATGATGAAAATAGTGGGAAATTAACACTTTATTATAACGATACGACAACTGTACCTATAGAAATAGATTTGTCGAGAGATGCTACTTCGACATTAGTTACAGACTGGTTAAGGGTTATAACGTTTACGGAAAAATCGTGGGTGGAAGTAGATGGTACTTATATTTTAGCCCTTACACCGAAAGATACAACCTTAAAAAATGATAAATTTATCGTACAGTTAGAACAAGCTGGAACAGAGATGATAGATAATGCTGGAACTAATGGTAACAGTGTTCTTGCCGACAATGTATTTAAGGGAACGGACGGAACAATTTTAATAACGTCAAACAGTAAATATGCAGGAAGAGTTTTACTTATCGGTGGGGAAGTCAGGTTAGACGGGTCAATTGACCTAGTTGAGTATCAAAAAAAGGCTGATGAGTATTTAAATACTTCAAGCAAAGAAGTGGTAGAAGCAATCAATGAAGTAAATGCTGCATCGGTATATGCAAAAGATAAAATTGATAATCTGAATGTAGAGAATTTATCGGATTCGGGAGAGATTGTCGACGTTAATTTAATTGCGGGACAAGGTTCTATAAGGACAAAAAAAGGAAAAGATTTTAATACTGGAATCGGAGCGTTCGGCGGAAATTTTGGTTCACGGAATAAGTTAGACGCTCACAATTCTTTTATTGCCGGCGGGCAAGACAATGAAGCCCTAGCCGGCGGGCAAGGCAGTGTTTTTATTGCAGGTGGAAACAGCAATAAAGTCGGAGTAGGGCTTGCTACCGCAATCGGACATAATTTACGTGTAAACGTAGACGAACCAAACAGTTGGAAACCAAAGCACGCTTTTGGGTTATGGAATAAAGACGTTAAGGATGCTATATTCATAATCGGTAAAGGATATAACGATGAGGCTAGGGAAAATGCATTTGTAGTATATTACGACGGGCACGCTGAAGTGCAGATGCAAGGGTATACTAATGGTTCAGTTGTTAGAAAAATATATGTTGATACAGAGATATCTAAATTAAACAATGAAATTAACAAAAAGATTGATAAACAGACGGAAAGCGAAGGGGTGCCATGGGCAAAAGTATATGCATTTAAAGGTACGGAACAGAAAACGTATCTACTAGGTATAGACGGAACAATATGGCCTAATGGAATACCTGTATATCAAAAAACAAGCAAAGGTTCTCAAGTTTTGTTTTCTAATACACCAGAAGAAAGTTATCATGTCGCTACAAAAGGATATGTTGATGATACGATAGACACTGACATAAATTCTACCTCTGCAACTTTGACACTTATAAAAAAGACTCGATATGTGAGAAAAACGCTTACAGAATTGGAACTCATATTTAAACCGCAAGACGGAAACAATTACATACTCAAAGACGGCGACCAAATTGTAATCGAATTTGTGAGTGGAAGTATCGCTACGACCGTTACAAGAGATACAACAAATGCGATATATAACTTCTCAACGGTCGGAGCAAATAAATTTGTCGAATTAAACGCCGAATATAAAGCGAGCATAGGCAAATGGGTAGTTTTATCCGCCGAAACGCCTTATACAGCAAGTTAAGGAGCGCAATCTATGAATAATAGAAGAAGAGCGATTATGGGGCTTAAACAACAACCTATACAATTAAATAGTAATTTAGTGTTTTTAGACCAATACTCAAACGGTGTTTGGGATGACACAGGCTATGCAAACGCAATAATAACATATGATTTTAAAGGAAAATTTACCGTGGAAACTAGTAAAGAAGTTACAACCAGCGGTAACGCAAGAAGTAGGACATTAGCAACATTTCAGACTATTATAGGGCATAAATATTTAGTTAGGGGCAATCCGACAAAACCGAGTGGGACAGCATCGTCAACAAGTTACTCTAACATACAAGTTGATACTAATCACGGCTACGCACATGGAACATATATTTTAACAAGTACTTCTGCAATTGGAGAATTTTATGTTTCCGAAGAAGCAAGGATTTTAATGTTTTATTACACTAATCAGACTTATGATGATGCTGTTTATATGCCGCAAGTAATTGATTTGACAGCAACTTTCGGGGCAGGAAACGAACCGACAACAGTCGAAGAATTTAACGAAATTTATCCCGACGAATACTATCCGTATAATGCGGGCTAAAAAATAAAAGGAGAATAAAAATGAAAAACTATAACTATGCAAAAATTGTAGACGGCAATGTAATTATTGCCGAAGAACCGCTTAAAATAGGGGCAACAAGGGAAATAATCAACCCAAAGAAAGAGCATTATTTACAGGCGGGATATGTAGAAGTGTTAAAAACAGCAATGCCCCAAAAAGACGGGTATTATTACACAAGCAAAATTGAAAACGTAAATGGCGTTCCGAAGCAGATATGGGTGGAAAATAAGTTAGGAGAAGTTGAAAATGAAACGGCAGTTTAATCAAGATATAAAAGTAAACGGAAGCATTGAAGCAAACGCAATTGGGGACAATCTAACGCTTGCATTAAAAAATTTCTTGTTATCCACTGTTTATACAGTAGGTTCAGTGTTCACGAGTTTTAACAATGATAACCCAAATGATATTTTTTCAGATACGGTTTGGGTTAAACTTCCAGAAGGTACGTTTTTAATGCAAGGCGGAACAAATTTCCCTATAAAAACCTTAGAGAATATAGCAGAATCAGACGGTGGTGGGCAAGCGCATAACAATCTTCCGCCATATAAGGCTTGCAATATTTGGGTAAGGAGGGCGTAAAGAATGAATATAAAAGTAGAATTAAATAAAGAGCAAATTGTAAAAGTGATAAAGGAGCCGATTGTCATAACAGAAGACGAAAGGCTTTTTTTAGATATTGAAACATTTTACGACTTAAAAAACGCCGTTATAACACTTGTTAACGGAAGAATACGAAAAACTGTAAAATTAACGGTGCCGTTCGAGATACCCAAACAATTTTTATTCAGTGGAAGACTTTTAATAGCGGTAGATTTATATCAGGACGGGCGAAAAGTCAAGACATGGCAGTTTTTGCCGTTAAAACTTGTAGAAGCAAACGGTACCGCAACTGCGTTTGACGAATTTACCGAACTTGAAAAACGTGTAGCGGCGTTAGAAAAAAAGACAAAAATATATTTATAATAAGGAGATAAAAAATGAAAAAATTAGTATGCGGCGCACTTGTTTGTGCGCTTTTTGTTTGTGCTCTTTTGTGCGCAATATTTAATACGGTGTCGAAATCAAACACCGTTAAAGTTTATGCCGAAGAAGTATCGGAAGAAGTGCCGACGGAAACAACGGATGAAGAGTTAAAAGATACGGCGGCCGAAACAATAGCAAAAATTAACGAATATATGGGGACCGCTAACGGGTATTTTGCAAATACGATTTTACCGTTGATTGTATCTGCAAGCGGCTCATTGATAATGGGACTTGCAGTTATTATTCCGGCGATTAAAAAGAACAATAAATACAAGCAATTACAAGGTTTATATACGCGATTGATTAAGGAAAATGAAAACTTGCAAACGCTTTTAACTTCTACCGACGTAACGAAAATTAAAGACGCCATGACTGAATTATTGGGCGAAAAAATTATCGAGGCAATGTCAAAATTAAAAATAGGGACAGAAGATTTTGCCGAAATAAAACTTGCGTTGGAAACTTTGGGCGCAAAATTAGACGCGGTTAAGAACGGAGCGGCAAACGCATGGGCAGGCTGTCCGGAAGCAATCGCCGCACTTACCGAAGCACCCGATAAAGCCGCTATGGTTGCGCTTTCCGTGATAAATCAGAAATTAAAACAAATAATCCGAGAAAAATACGGCGCGGACGGAGAAAAACTTATTTGTGAAGCGGAAAGCCTTTCCGTATAAAGGGGGCAAAAAATGAAGTTGACAAACAGGGGCAAATGCTTGCAATATAAGGCATTTGCCTTTTTAATTTATGTAATACCAATGACGGTGTTGTTTTTGGCAAACGTATCTGCATATACGACGACGGAAAAGGCGGTCGGGTTTTGGGGCTTTATTCTTATCGCTTTTATAATTTTAATGTTCAAGAACACGATTATAGAAGCATTTAAAAAGCGTGCGCAGGTATCTTTATCGGCAGCAGTGCTTATTATTTCAGTTCTATTCAATTATATGGCTTCCGAACTTACTTTGATTGCCGCAGTATCACTTGTAGCGGCAATTTTAGCGTCTTTCGTTGAAGTAGTTGCCGATACTTACGACACAATGTCATATAAACTTGTTGACGGGGTAAAAGTTAAAAACCCCGCAGTAGGAATGCCCGACAAAGAAGCGTGGGCTGTTTCATACGGAGTAATTGTAACGGAAAATAAAAACGACGGAGAATAATTATGGGTTTTTTAATCAGAGAGAACGAGTTCGTTGATAACACGAAGAGTACGCTTAAAACAGCAGCGAATAAATCTGCGTCGTATTTTAAAGCGCACTGGATAGATTATCTTATATTGTTTTTTATATGCCTGCTGTTAGGCGCTTTTGATATTTTTATTCTAAAAAAATCAGACAATTTTGCAAGTCTTAACTATTGGCTGCATTCGGCTACGCGCTTGGGCGCATATACTCTTGCGTGCGTGTTGGGAATACGTATCGGCTATCCCAGAATAAAAGCCGCGTGTTCGGACTACCAACGTGCGATAGCGTGGAATATACGTTTAAGCAAGTTGCGCGGGACGAATTTCGGAGATTTTATAAATAAAATAAATTTGGAAACAAAAAAAGCCGCATGGAAATCTTATATAAATCGCAAACTTGCAAGATTAGATAAGTTTTCGCCCGAATTTTTTCCTATTTATTATGATACAAAGGACGATAGCGGTAAGCGTAGCGACGAATATTTTGACCGTATCAAATTTAATTGGCTGCGAAAAAAGATAAAAAACAAAGCGCAAAATTATTGCAGAAAAAGAGAAAATTTAGAAAAGTTTTTGTCCGATGAATATATTGACAAAAATATACACTCGTTAAGCGTTAAATACGTCGTAGTGTATAAACACGACTTTGACAACGTAGAAAGCGGGTACGAATTGTACCACGCTTATCATACAAGAACTTCAACCGGCAAAGCAAAAGCCCGCGCGGTAGTAACGGGACTTTTATTTACGGTTGTTTTAATTTTTCTTATAGGTGCAGTCAAACTTGATATCGACGAGGCGTTATTAGAGCAACGTGTAATAGGTATAATAGCGGCTATAATAAACAGCATAATCGATATCGGGCTAACACTCTGGAAGTTCTGTAACGGGTTAAATTCGTGCGAAAAAATCGTCAGACAAGAAGATTTGAGAGCAGTTGTTGATAAAAACGAACTGCTTAAACTCTATTGCGCCGAAAACGGATTGTCATATCCGCCCGAACCCGATAACATATAAATTTATATATAATGTATAAAGACCGTTTAGGAATTATCTTTGACGGTCTTTTTTGTTTTTACAAAAAAACTTAATAATGGAAGCGCCCGCTCTCGGCAAAAAACATTTTAATTGAACAAGCAAAACGACATCCACTCGGAAGGCGTAATTTTTTTAGAAAAAAACAAAAAATTTTTAGAAAACTTGCGAAAAATAGTTGGCTTATCGTAGTAACTATGATATAATATAATCACAAAGGTTGAAGGAAACAAAAAACTTTGAAATCAGAAAAGGAGGCAAACGGCTATGGATAACATAACAAAAGCCTTGCAAGACTTAGCAAGAGCAATCGAAAATCAAAACGCAGTCCAAAGTGTAAAGATAACGATAACGCTCAAAAAGCAAAAGTCAAACAAGGCAAACGACGATAAGTAATCGTCAAGGCAGAGCGGGCGGGAAACCGCCCCTCGTAAGTCTTATTATATCATATTTATTTTAAGTTTGTCAAATTAAAACGAATACGCAACGGAGGTATAAAAATGAAAATCAAAAAAAACGGTAAAACTTACGCCGTAAAAGAAAACAAAGAGTCGTGGACTCTTGAAATTATTATTGGCAAAATAGTTGTTTCTTATAACATAAAAAAAGCCGATTGTCCTACTTTCGACGACTTAGAATCGTTTATCGCCGAAAAAGACTTATTTTAAGGAGGTGTAAAATGGCACGAAGTGAAGCTCAAAAAGCCGCCGACGCACGTTACGCAAAAAAAATCAACGGCAAATACGAACGTTTTATTGTAAATCTTTTACCCGACGAATACAACCATATATGCGAAGTTATATCGTCGGCGGGTATGAAAAAAGCCGAATTTTTGCGTTGGGCTGTTAAAGAATTGCAGAAAAAAGAAAAGTAATATAGTTATATGTAAGCGAGCAATCTCAATGTTGCTCGCTTACTGCTTTGGAGTGGGGTATGCGTGGAATAAAATATACGGCAAAAGAGAAACAAAAAGCCCTTCAAATGTGGATTGTTGAAGGTAAAAATATTTTTTACGTTGCAAAGAAATTTAAATGTACAATGATGTCCCTTTATAGATGGAAGCGTTTGTACGATGGCACAACGGATAGTTTGCAAAATAAGTCAAGTCGTCCGCATTCTCCGCATCCGAAGGCACACACGTATGAAGAAACCGAAGAAATTACAAAATTGTTATCTGAGCATCCAAATATAGGGTATACAGAAGTTTTGGGTGTGTTGCGTACGAAATACGGTTATTCCCGTTCTTATGGCGGAATGTATCGTTTTATTGTAAAAAACGGGCTTCGTCCGCATAAAACAGTTGAAAAACGTGAGAATCATCCATATGATACACCGAAGATGCTCGGAGTAAAAATGCAAATGGATGTCAAGTTTGTTCCGTTAAAATGTAATAAAGGGTCGTTAAAAAAAGAGCGTTTTTATCAATATACGATTATCGATGAAGCAACGCGCGAAAGATTTATTTATCCATATAAAGAACACAATGGAAATTCTACCGTAGATTTTGTTAAGCGTGCAATTATATATTTTGGTTATGTACCGAAAATTATACAGACAGACAATGGGTTTGAGTTTACTAATTCAAAAAGGACCGGAAACGGTAACCCGCATATTGTTGATAAATTACTAAATAAGTTAAAAATAAAACATCAACTTATAAGACCATATACTCCGCGTCATAACGGAAAAGTAGAACGTTCCCATCGTACAGACCAAGAATTTTTTTATAATCGATTAGAGTTTGTGTCGTTTGATGACTTAAAACAAAAAATGTCAGAATGGCTTAATCGATATAATAATCTTCCACATTCGGCAATAAAAAATCGAGAAGGGAAGAAGGTCTGGCAAACGCCTTTGCAAAAACGAAATGAACTAATTGAAAATTTAATAATCACTGACGGACAACTGAAAAAAAGTATATATAAAGAAGAAATAGCATAAAAAGAATTGCGAGTATTAACCCCATGTTCATATATGGGGTGTTTCGTCATAAAGGGAAATATGGCTGTATATACTTAATTGATTTTTAATCTAAAAGTTGATATAATAAATTAAAAAATAAAATTATTTAGAGTTTTTGTTTTTGATTTTTTAAAAAATTTTTAAGAATTTCTAAAAAACGATTGACAAATTTTCCGATTTCATAAAAAAACGCTTGACAAACGGGTTTTTTAGAGTTATGCTATATTAGCAAAGGCTAATATAGATATGGAAAGTTGTAAAAGCAATAATCACGAGAAAATAAAAAATAAACTTATAAATTCGCCTGAATTCTCAGAAAAGGTGAAAGAAGCGAGCAATATTTTTTCACTTCTCGGCGACGAGTCGAGAATGAGAATTCTGCTTGCGCTTTGTGAAGGCGAACTTTGCGTTTATCATATATGCGAGATTACGGGCGGTAAACAATCTGCAACTTCTCAACATTTGAGAAAGTTAAAAGATAACAATATCGTAAAAAGCAGAAAAGAAGCGAATCAGGTTTTATACAGTCTTGCCGACGAGCATATAAAGGAAATTATAGAAATCTGTATGATTCACTTGGAATGCGACTATAAAAGCGACTTTTAATTATATCGGTTTTTAATCGGTTTCCGATAATTTTCGGAAAAAACATTTTTTTCAGGATAAATCAATCGGGGCATTTATCACGTGTCCCGATAAAAAATAGCATAAATATTAGTAAATTATAATATAATAACATATTAAATTATAGGCGAGTTTATGAACAAAGAAAAAAAAGAAAAAACAGAAGAACCAATTTTGTCGTGCGGGTGTGGTCATTGCCGTTTGCACGAAGAGCACGATGAAGAGAAAAGCGAGGGCGGATTCATAAAAGAATACGGATTTGACGTATTAAAAATGGCGATTTCGCTGGCATTGATTATTGTCGCCGCGCTTATTCCCGTAGAATGGTGGGTTAAACTTATAATGTTTATCGCCGCCGCACTTGTAACAGGGTACGAGATACTTATAGAGAGTGTAAAAAATATTTTTCACGGCGAATTTTTAGACGAAAATATGCTGATGATTATAGCGTCGGTGGTGGCGTTTGTTCTCGGCGAATATTTGGAAGGCGCGCTTATAATTTTGTTGTTCTCGGTCGGGGAATTGTTGGAAGACGTTGCGACCGATAATTCAAGAAAGAAGATAGCGGGGCTCAAAGAACTTAAAGTTGATACCGTCAGACTATTAACGAGAGGGGGCGTAAAAGAAGTTTCACCCGAAGACGTGCCGATAGGAAGTTTGATTGAAATAAGAAAGGGCGATAAAGTCGCAATCGACGGCGATATGTATTCCGGCGACGGCGAATTCGACCTTAAAGCGGTTACGGGCGAGAGTAATTTTTACCACGTTGAAAAGGGCGGCAAAATTTACAGCGGCGGCATAAACGTTGGCGACCCGTGCGTTATTAAAACCACTTCTCTTTACAAAGACAGCACGGTTGAAAGAATTATCGCTATGGTGGAAACGTCTGCCAAACAAAAGGCTAAAAGCCAAAAATTCATTACTTCCTTTGCAAAAGTTTATACTCCCGTAGTAGTTGGTCTTGCTGTGCTTATTGCGGTAATTCCGCCGCTTTTCGACGCGTATAATTTTACCAAATGGATATATAAGGCATTGTCGTTCCTGGTTGTTTCCTGTCCTTGCGCGCTCGTCATTTCCGTACCGCTTAGTTTCTTTATCGGAATAGGCAGTCTTGCAAAATGCGGCGTTTTAGTTAAAGGCAGCAACTATCTGGAATTATTGCCTAAGGTAAAAACCGTTTTGTTCGATAAAACGGGCACGCTTACCAAAGGTAAGTTCAAAGTAGAAAAAATAACCGCTGAAAACGGGTTTGAAGAAGATAAAATAATATCCTATGCCGCGGCGCTTGAAAAACATTCAAATCACCCGCTTGCGCAATCGGTGGTAGATTATGCGTTAAACAATAATCTCGCAGACCTTAGTTCGGCGGACGTTGAAGAAGTTAGCGGCAAAGGCGTTAAAGGTAACGTGGCGGGCAAATCCGTTGCGCTCGGAAATCTTAAATTTATGGGTAGTTTCGGCGTTAAGGCGGAATGTGCGGAAGACGTCGGAAGTGTGCTTTACGTGGCGGTAGACGGGGTGTACGCAGGTAAAATACTGCTTGTGGACGAGATAAAAGAAAACGCTGCGGAAGCGGTCAGAATGCTTAAAGCCGAAGGCGTAAACCGTATGGCGATTATAAGCGGCGACAATAAAAAGACGGTTGACAGCGTTAAAGCAAAACTTTTAATAGACGAAGGTTACGGAGAACTCCTTCCCGAACAGAAAGCCGAAAAGGTGAGCGAAATAATTAAACAGACCAAAGGCAAAACGG
>JAEYEN010000049.1 GCA_023403375.1 Bacillota bacterium | reverse complement strand
GTTTTGCATTTTCTCTACGCCGACGATATTTTCTCCGCTAAAAGTTTCGCCAAAATTTACGGCAAAACTACCTTTACCGCAACCTATGTCTAGCGATAACTCGTTTGAATTGCCGAAAATTTTTTCCAAATCGAAATAGTCTTTAACCAGAACCGCTTCTTTAACGTTTAATATGTTTTTAGAAGGTTTTATAAGGTAATTCTCTACTTCTTTAAGCCTTTTGTCGAGATTTTTCTTTTTCTTGATCCGCATTGTCCGTTTGCCTTTTAATTATTGTAACATTTTATAAAAAAATAGTCTAATATTTAGTATAATTTTGTTGCAAAATAAAAAAAGTTGTGCTACAATAATATGCGCATCGGGGTATGGCGCAGTTGGTAGCGCGCTTGTCTGGGGGGCAAGAGGCCGTGAGTTCAAGTCTCGCTACTCCGACCAGAACATCGGCAACAAGTATTGTTGCCGATGTTTTTTTATTTCTATGTTTTTATTCTCCCTATTTTTTTTATTATTCCAATATATTTTTATTATTCCTTTGTATTTTGTTTGGATTTATCAAATTTTTGTTTAGATTTATCAAGTCGATTTAAGTCTAAAAAACGTTGGATTTTCAGATTATATTTTCAAAATTGAAAAATAAATATTGAGCAAACGTTATACCAAACAAAAATCAACATTAAACAAGTATTATTTATTTTTTGTAAAATAAAAAATTTAAGCCGCTTGCATTTTGCAAACGGCTTTTGTTTTTTGGTATTCATCTACCTTTTTAATTAAGATTATTTTCTACCGAACAACTTTCTCATAAATGCGGGGAGTTCTCTGGTTTTTTTATCTTCCGCGGCTTCGACAGGTTCTTCCGCTTTTATTTCGGGTTCCGCTTCCTGCACTACGGGTTCTTTTACCGCAGGCGTTTCAACTACGGGTTCCGCAACAACTGCCTGAGCGGTTTTCTTTGCTTCTATATCTTCTAATTCTTTAAGCAAAGGCGGAAGATTGCTTTCCTTGGGTTTCTCGTTATATATTTTTTCTTTTGCGGTCTTATCTTCGCTTTCAGCGGCAGAAAATCCCGTTGCTATAACGGTAATCTTTATTTCTTCGCTCATACCTTCGTCTATCGTTGCGCCGAAGATAATGTTTGCAGCAGGGTCGATTATTCCTTGAACCAAAACCGCCGCTTCATTTACTTCGCCGAGTTTCAAATCCTTTCCGCCCGTAACGTTAAGAATAACAGATTTCGCGCCTTCGATGGTAGTTTCGAGCAATGGGCTGGAAACCGCTTGTCTTACCGCTTCTATAACTCTGTTTTCGCCTTTCGCCCTGCCGATACCCATATGCGCCAAACCTTGATTTCTCATTATGGTGTTAACGTCCGCAAAGTCGAGATTTATTAAAGACGGCGTTGCAATAAGGTCTACTATGCCGATAATACCTTGTTTAAGCATATCGTCCGCAACCTTAAACGCGTCTAACATAGCGATATTTTCGGGTAAAGACTGCAAAAGTTTATCGTTAGGAATAACTACGAGAGTATCGACGTATTTTTTAAGATTTACTATACCAAGGTTTGCATTGTCGTTTCTGACTCTGCCTTCAAACACGAAAGGTTTTGTAACTACGGCAATGGTCAAAATGCCTTTATCCCTTGCGATTTTTGCAATAACGGAAGCCGCACCCGTACCGGAACCGCCGCCCATACCTGCCGCGATGAACAACAAATCGGAGCCTTCAAGCACCCTTTCTATCATTTCTTTGCTCTCTTCTGCGGCTTTTCTGCCTATATCGGGGTTACTGCCCGCGCCAAGTCCTTTCGTTAATTCTTCGCCTATTTGAAGACGTTTATCCGCCTTGGATAAAAGCAAAGCCTGACTATCGGTATTTACGGCGATAAATTCCGCACTGCTTACGTTAGAAGCAATCATACTGTTTATCGCGTTGCAACCGCCACCGCCAACGCCGAATACTTTAATTACAGCCGCGTGCGCGGTAAAATTTTCGTGTTCAAACATAACAACCTCCGTGTGTATTATAAAATAGTAAACTATATTTTTAATTTTTGATTTTTTTAATTATTTAAGGTCCGTTTCAGGACTGTTCGAGCGCAACGTTTAAAAGCGCAAGCAAAGACGAGTTAAGCGGACTCTCCAACATAGGTACGCTCGGAGAAACAATTTTTACCGGCATACCCAGCCGTACGGATAAATGTTCTTTTGCGCCGCGGATAAAAGAAATACCGCCGCCTGTGATACTAAGCGGAACGTAATCGGGTATGTTTATCCCCGCCTTTTCAAAACTGTCCGATATATAACCGCAAAGGTTGTCCAAACTGTTCTGTACGCACCTTTTTACGTCTTCCATAGGATAATAATTGCCGTTTTCCGCTTCTATCAAATCGATTTTACCGCCGGAGAGCGAACAAAGATTGACCTTACGTTTTATATATTCCGCAGTGGGAAAATCAACGCCGAACTTTTCGCATACGGAAGCGGTTAAATATCCACCGCCGAACGGGAAAGAATTTTCGTATATAATGCCGTCGCCCTGAATGACGGATATGGTAGTCGCAATATAACCGACGTCTAAAATAATCGCGATACGGTCTCTCGTTTCCGCGTCAAACAAATAAAGCGCTTCTGCAAGAGAAGAAGCGACGCATTCCGCCTTAACGCCGAAATTGTTTTCGATGTTTTCGGCGACGATTTTCATAAAATATTCCGAACAAACTATAAAAGAAAGTCTGCCTTTTAAAATTTCGCTATACGTTCCCAAAGGGTTTGCAAGGCGTCTGAAATCATCTAACTGATATAATACCGCGGAACGATTTATAAGTACTGAGT
>JAEYEN010000033.1 GCA_023403375.1 Bacillota bacterium | reverse complement strand
TGCCTCTTCACTATCTGACGGTTCCAAAAGCGGAACATGCGCAGAACGCGCTATCATTCTCGTATCCTGTTCGTTCTGAGAACTTGCAAGACCGGGGTCGTCGGCAACAACTATAACGCTTCCGCCGTTTACGCCCGTGTAAGAAAAGGTGTAAAGCGGGTCGCTTGCAACGTTTAAGCCGACGTGTTTCATGCAGGCAAGGCTTCTCACGCCCGCAATAGACGCGCCTGCCGCCACTTCTACCGCAACCTTTTCGTTAGGCGCCCATTCGGTATAAACGTCGTTATATTTTGCAAGGAATTCGCTGATTTCCGTACTCGGCGTTCCGGGATATGCGCTGGAAACTTTAACGCCTGCTTCATATGCGCCTCTCGCAATAGCCTCGTTGCCCAGCATTATAATCTTTTCGTCCATTTATTATAAACTCCTTAAATCTTTTACTCTTTTAGCCTTTCCCTCAAACCTTTGAAGGGTGTTCGGCGATTCCAACTTGACTTTAACGTCAAGTCCCAGAACAACGTGGATTTTCGCGCGTACTTTTTTGGTCAGTTCTTCGAGTTCCGAAAAACTGTCGGTCGATTTCGCAAGTTCTACCCTTACGGTAAGTTTATCGGAATAACCTTCTCTTTCCACGATTATTTCGTAATGCGGACCAAGTTCCGAAAAACTTAAAATTACTTCTTCTATCTGGCTGGGGAAAACGTTTACGCCCCTGATTTTAAGCATATCGTCCGCTCTGCCCGAAAGATTTTCCATACGACAGAAAGTTCTGCCGCACTTACAAGGCTCGTAGATTAGTCTTGTTATGTCTTTCGTTCTGTATCTGATAAGCGGTATACCTTCTTTACCGATACAGGTAACGACAAGTTCGCCTTTTTCGCCTTCGGGCAAAACTTCACCCGTTTCGGAATTTATGATTTCGGGAATAAAATAGTCTTCGTTTATGTGCATTCCGCAAAGATATTCGCACTCTCCCGAAACGCCGGGGCCCATAAGTTCGCTCATACCGTAGTTGGACGTTACAAGCATATCGTCGCCCCAGACTTTATGTACTTCATCTCTCATTGCGTCGGTCAGCAACTCGCTTCCGAACAAACCTATTTTCACTTTAAGGTCGGTGGGGTCCACGCCTATCTCTTTTGCCACTTCGGCAAGTCTTAACGCATAAGAAGGCGTCGCCACCAGAAGCGTGGAGCCGAAATCTTTCATATACATTATCTGTTTTTCTGAATTCCCCGTAGACGACGGAATAACCGTAGCGCCTATGTTTTCCAAACCGTAATGAAGTCCGAGCGCGCCCGTAAACATTCCGTAGCCGAAACAAATCTGCGCAACGTCTTTTTCTGTCGCGCCGCCCATACAGGCTATTCTCGAAACACATTCCGTCCACACTTTAAGGTCGTTTTTTGTGTAACCTACCACGGTGGGCTTCCCCGTTGTCCCGCTGGAAGCGTGAATCCTTAAAAGTTTGTCCTTTTCTACGGCAAACAGACCGAACGGATAATTATCGCGCATGTCCTGTTTTGTTGTAAACGGCAACCTTTTAAGGTCGGCTAAACTTTTTACGTCTTCGGGCTTAATACCCGCAGCCATCATCTTCTTTCTGTAAGGCTCTACGTTTTCGTAAACGCGTTTTACCGTTTCTTTCAGCCTTGAAAGTTGAATTTCTTCTATTTCCTTTCTTGAAAGAGTTTCGTTTTTAGACCAAATCATTTATCGATACCCCTGAACTTTTAGTCCTTTTATTTTTTTACGTCTATATTTTGCTTTATGTTTATATTTTTTTATTTGATAGACTATCCGTTATATTTTTTTAGCCGATTTTTTATTTATAAAATTATCCGTTATAGTTTTTAGCCAAAAAAATTGAGATAATATTTTTCTCCGATAGTCTGATTTTCTGACTTTTCGCCTTATTCTTATCGGCTGATTTTCGCATCAACTATTATTCTGTAATTGCTTTAATTACATTTTTCCGTTGTAACTCAGACGATTTCGTTTTCAATATGTTTGTCGAATGCTTGGTAAATAATTTTTTCGTCCGGCTTGCGGGTAAACGCACTTACGGTAAGAGTTATAACAACCGAGAATATCATACAAAGTACGCCGATAAGCGGAGAACTGCCCACGCCCGCTTTAACGACTGCGCCGAAGCCTGCCGCAAAACCGCCGACTTTTATCGCGCCGAAAATAAATATAAATGCTATCGTAAACACTATTCCGCCTATTACCGAAGAAAGAGCGCCTGCTTTCGTCAATTTTTTGCTATAAAGTCCTAAAACGAACGGACCGAAGAAACATCCCGAAAGCGTTCCCCAACTTATACTCATCATATAAGCGATAGCGGTTAAATTGAATTTTTTGTTGAGAATGGCGATAACCACCGAAAGCGCAACGAACAAAAAGCACATAATACGCATTAAAAGAGTAACCTTTTTATCGGAAGCGTCTTTCTTAATCGCCCCTTTATAAAGGTCGACCGCGACTACCGACGCGCTTGAAAGCGACACAGAAGCCAAAGTAGACATAGAAGCGGACAAAACCAGCACGCCTATAAGTCCCAAAAGTCCTATCGGAATAACGCCGTTTAACATAAACGGTATTATATTGTCGGTATTGTTTGCGAATTCCGACGGGTTTTCAAAAAACAAGTGAGAAAGCGAACCGACAAAATATGCGATAACGCCGACAATCAGCGCGAACAGCGT
This sequence comes from Bacillota bacterium, assembly GCA_023403375.1. Taxonomy (GTDB): domain Bacteria; phylum Bacillota; class Clostridia; order Christensenellales; family Borkfalkiaceae; genus UBA1259. The sequence goes on along the minus strand of JAEYEN010000033.1, from coordinate 808 downwards.
GCTTACAATCATACCCTGCTTTATCGCCTTTTTATCCCTTACGGTGTAATATTTATGTACCGTCTGCGGAAGTCCGTAAACGCCGAGAGAAGTTAAAAGTATAAGCGACGACAAAACGACAAGCGGAGAATCGAAAAATCCGCCGTCGCCGTATCCGACGAAGAAGCCGTATCCGCTTTCGGAAAGTTTTTTAAGACCTTCCGCGCCGCCGACGTTTGGATTGACAAGGAAAAACACGAGCATAACTATAACGCCGATAAGCATTATTATGCCCTGCACGAAGTCTGAAAGCGAAGTTGCGAAATATCCGCCGAACACGAGATACATAGCCGTTATCGCCGCAAGCACTATTACCACAATCGTTCCGTCTATGTTGAACATAATCTCAAACAGATTGCCGAGTCCGTTATAAACGGAAGCCGCATACGGAATAAGGAATACGAAAACTACCACTGCCGAAATGATTTTTAAAGCGCGCGAATCGTAACGCTTTTCAAAAAATTCGGGCATAGTTCTTGCGTTTAACCTGCTCGTCATATTTTTCGTGCGTTTAGCCATTATAAGCCATGCCAGAAGTCCGCCCAAAATTGCGTTGCCCACGCCTATCCATACGGAAGAAAGTCCGAACTTCCAACCGAATTGACCGGAATATCCTATAAATATAACAGCAGAAAAATAAGTTGTACCGTAAGAAAACGCGCTCATCCACCCGTTCAGACCCTTTTTACCCGCGAGCAAAAAATCCTTGACGGATTTAGAACGATTTCTCGTATACAGCGCAATTCCCACCATAGACAATAAGTACACG
>JAEYEN010000026.1 GCA_023403375.1 Bacillota bacterium | reverse complement strand
GCTTTATCCGGCAAAAATCTATCTGTTATATATCTGTCGGACAGCGTTGCCGCGGCTATTATCGCCGAATCGCTTATTTTCACGCCGTGGAAAACTTCGTATCTTTCTTTCAGTCCGCGCAGAATGGATATAGTATCTTCCACCGTGGGTTCGCCCACCAGAACGGGCTGGAATCTTCTTTCCAGCGCAGGGTCTTTTTCTATATATTTTCTGTATTCGTCAAGCGTAGTCGCGCCGATACAATGCAACTCGCCGCGCGCAAGCATAGGTTTTAACAGGTTGCCCGCGTCCATTGCGCCGTCCGTTTTGCCCGCGCCGACAATGGTGTGCAACTCATCGATAAACAATATTATTCTGCCGTCGCTGTTTTTAACTTCGTTCAACACCGCTTTAAGTCTTTCTTCAAACTCGCCGCGGTATTTTGCGCCTGCAATAAGCGCACCCATATCGAGCGAAAATACCGTTTTATCCTTTAAGGACTGCGGCACGTCTCCGCTTACTATCCTTTGCGCCAGCCCTTCTACGATAGCGGTTTTACCGACGCCCGCTTCACCTATCAGCACAGGGTTGTTTTTGGTTTTTCTTGACAAAATTCTGACAACGTTTCTTATCTCGTTATCACGCCCGATAACGGGGTCAAGTTTATTGCTTTTTGCACGCTCAACCAAATCGCTGCCGTATTTTTTAAGCACGTTGTAAGTCCCTTCGGGATTCTGGTCGGTAACGCGCTGATTACCCCTGACTTTTTTGAGTTCGTCGAGAAAAACTTTTTCGGTCAGTCCCGCTTTCTCAAAAATGGTTTTTACCGCGTACTCGGGGTTTCTTATTATTCCCAGAACAATATGTTCTACGGAAACATATTCGTCCCCCATATCTTTTGCAATTTTTTCCGCTTCCGAAAACGCCTTATCCAAGTCCGCGCTTAAATAAAGCCCTTCCACCTTTGATATTTTGGGTAAACGCCCTATCTCTTCGTCAAGCAAACGCGTTATTTCCTTTACGCCGACGTTCAATTTCGCCCCGTCAAGCAACTCCTTGATTAACCCGTCTTCCTGTTTTATTAACGCGCTTAAAATATGCAGTTCCGTTATCTGCTGATTACCGTTTTCAACCGCAATCTTCTTTGCGTCTTCTACCGCGTACAAAGAATTCTGCGTATATTTATCGAAATTCATACCCTCATCTCCTTTATCTGTATTTTAGCACTCTCGTTTATCGATTGCTAATTTTTATTTTACTATTATTATACACAAAAAATTAGCAGTGTCAAGTGTTGAGTGCTAATTTTTAAAAAATTTTTTGTATAAAACAATTATTTCTGTTAAGCGAGAAAATAATAATAAAAATAGGAAAAAAATTTTTTTATTTCGGTTGCAAAAGAGCGGTTAAAGTAATATAATAGTCAAAGAATTTCTTTAACGGGAAACAATTTTACATTACAATCATTACTTTATATCACGCTAATATTTGATATTACGACTATAATTTGAAATTACGACAATTTTTTATATTATGAATATACGCCCTTTTCAAAAAGACGATAAAGAGATATTTTTAAGGTTATGTGAAGAATTTTATTCTTCGCACGCAACGATAAGACCGTTTAACGGCGCTGTGGCAGAAAAAACGTTTGAAAGAGTTATAGCAAAGCACGAAAATCTTTGGGGATATCTGATGTTTGACAAAAACACGGATGAACCCGTGGGATATTCTTTAATAACGTCTTATTGGTGCAACGAAGAAGGCGGAAACATTCTGGTTTTAGACGAACTGTACATACGCCCTACCGAGCGACATAAAGGTTACGCAACAACATTTATGGAGTGGCTGGACGAAAATTTTAAAGACAAAGCCGTTTCCATTACGTTAGAAGTTTTAACGACAAACATTGACGCGATAAAAGTTTATAAGAAAGAAGGCTTTTCTCCCGACGGGTTTACAACTTTTACCAAAACAATCTGATTTATTATTTTAATAGTTTTATTACTAAAATATTTAATTTATAATTTAATATTTACATACTAAAATATACGGAATAAAACTTAATATAAACATATTAGAAAAATAAACATATTAAAACCGCGCGAGTTTTCGCGCGGTTTTTTTGATTTTTATTTTTTTATACCTGATTTTAATTTTGCCCGTTATATTCAGATTTTTCTATTTAATATCCTATTATTTTATTATCCTATCGAACATATCTTCTATTTCGGGAACGTTTATTTTATCCACTTTACCGCCGTCGCAAAGTTTTGCGATATCGGGGTTAATGGGAATATGCGCAACGGCTTTTATACCGAATTCCTGCGCCACTTTTTCAACGTTGCTTTCTCCGAAAACGTTTATTTTCTTACCGCAATCGGGGCAAGTGAAGTAAGACATATTTTCTACGATACCGAGCACGGGGATATTCATAAGTTCCGCCATTTTCACAGCCTTTTCTACTATCATTTTAACTAACTGTTGCGGAGAAGTTACCACTATAATTCCGTCAAGCGGTAAAGACTGATAAACTGTAAGCGGAACGTCGCCCGTTCCCGGGGGCATATCGACGAACATATAATCTACGTCGCCCCACTTAACGTCGGTAAAGAATTGTTTTACAACACCTGCAATAATCGGTCCGCGCCAGACGACAGGGTCGGAATCCTTATCTAAAAGCAAATTCATAGACATAAGTTTAACGCCGCATTCCGCCGTAACGGGATTGAGATGTACCCCGTCGGCAGAACTCGCCTTTTCGATTACGCCGAACATTTTAGGAACGGACGGACCGGTTATATCCGCGTCCAGAATTGCAGATTTATAGCCTTTTGCGTTTGCCGCGGAAGCAAAAAGCCCCGTTGCCAAAGACTTTCCGACGCCGCCTTTACCGCTGACTATTCCGATAACTTTTTTGATAGTGGAATATTCGTTCTGTTTTACTTTAAAACCTTCTTTCTTCTCGGAACAATTTTCGCCGCAAGAAGAACAATCGTGCGTACATTCGCTCATATATTCACCTTTTGATTTATAAATTTACTTATTTTAAGCAGGTTTGTTTTTATTATGCCCTGTCGGGCAAATATTATCACAATATTTTAAGCACCGCTACTTTAAGATAAAGGCTTTGTT
>JAEYEN010000016.1 GCA_023403375.1 Bacillota bacterium | reverse complement strand
GGTCTATGGGGTTCGGCGTATACCTTGTAAATAATTACGAAGAACTTTTAACCGTATCCGAAAAACTGAAAACGGTTCCGCACCTTTACCAGAAATATCTGGGCGCGAAAAAGGGCACGGACGTGAGAATTATCGTTATAGGCAAAAAATTCGTGGGCGCAACCGAGCGTATAAACGAAAACGACTTCCGCTCCAACGTGGCGCAGGGCGGATACGTTAAAGCGGTAAATCCGCCGAAAAGTTTTATTGCGGCGGCTGAAAAGGCGGCGCGTATACTGAAACTCGACTATTGCGGCGTAGATATTTTATACGGCGAAAACGGAGAACCGTTTATATGCGAAGTCAATTCCAACGCATTCTTCGACGGCTTTAATAAAGCCACGGGGATAGACGTTCCCGCGGCGTATGCCGGCTATATTTATAAAAAACTAAAAAACCGTATTTAAATAAATTTAATAAGTTTTATGTATAAGTTTCTATCGAAAATTTTAAAAAGCGTTTTATGCGCTTTTTTTGTTTTTAAAAAAATTAAAAAAAATTTAAAATTTTTTGCAAAAACTATTGACAAATAAAAAACAAAGACTATAATTAGATTTAGCAATTGAGAAAAGAGAGTGCTAACAAACAACGAAGCCGATTGCTAAAAAGTAATCGGCGGCGAATAAATATAATAAGGAGATTAAGATTATGAAAAACTATTATTATCCTACGAGAAGGAATGAAGGAAGGGAAATCAGTCTTTTCGATCATTTAGAAAATTTGTTTAACGAGAATTACGAAAAAGAGTCCAAGAATATGCCTACCGATATAAAAGAAACGGATAAGGCGTATGAATTGTCCGTTGACTTGGCAGGGTTTGAAAAAAAGGATATTAACCTTTCGCTTAAAGACGGATACCTTAACATAAGCGCGAAAAGAGAAGAAAAGCACGAAGACGGTAAAAACTTTATCAGAAGAGAGAGAAGTTATTCTATGAGCAGAAGTTTTTACGTTGGCGACAGCATAAAGGAAGAAGACGTTAAGGCTAAATACGATAAAGGCACTCTGGAAGTCGTTATTCCTAAAAAGGAGCGCGAAGTTCCGGAGCATAAACATATAGAAATCGAATAATCGGGCTTAATCTTTTATGCTGAACTTTGCAAAAAATTTGCATAATTAGTTTTGTATTTAGTTTTATATGATGAATATTTATATAAAACTTTAATAGAAAGTAATACGCTTCAATACGCTTCTGCAAAGCGCAAAGTATATTAAAAAGTTAAAAAGTTTTTTATAAAACCGAGAAATTTTATAAAACCTTACAAAAACGTGCGCCCACGCTATCAAACGCGGGCGCATAGTTTGTAAAGCGCGGCAAAGACAGGTAAAACGTTAAAAAGTCTGCGTGCCGTCGGGAGTATATATTCCGAAAATTTATTTAACGGAAATTATATAACGTTACAAACGCAACAAGACGTTATAAGGCGCCGCAAAAAACTTTAATTTCGTTGACAAAATATTTTTACGGTGTATAATAGCAATTAGCACTTAAAAAAAGAGAGTGCCAAACAATTACGGAGAAACAATATGAAACAATTTAAAACAGAATCAAAAAGAATACTCGATTTAATGATAAATTCGATATATACCAACAAAGAGATATTTTTAAGAGAACTTATATCCAACGCGTCAGACGCGATAGACAAATTAAAGTTCATTTCGCTGACTGACAGCAGCGTTTTGTCCGATTTTTCGATAGTGATAACGCCGGACAAAGAAAAACGCACGCTTACCATAGAAGACAACGGTATAGGTATGACGGCGGAAGAATTAGAAAAGAATCTGGGTACCATTGCGGAGTCGGGCACGCTTGCGTTCAAGAAAGAGAACGAAAAGAAAAGCGATGAAGAAAATCTGATAGGACAGTTCGGCGTGGGATTTTATTCGGCGTTTATGGTTGCCGATAAAATAGAAGTGTACACCAAAGCCTATAAAAGCGACAAGGCTTATAAGTGGGAAAGCAAAGGTGCGGAAGGTTACAGCATAACCGAAACAGAAAAGGATAATTGCGGTACAAAAATAGTGTTAACGCTTAAAGAAGATACAGAAGATTATAAATATTCCGATTATCTCGAACAATATAAACTTGTTTCGCTTGTTAAAAAATATTCCGACTATATCCGTTACCCCGTTAAAATGGAAGTAACCCGTTCGGTGCTTAAAGAAGGTTGCGCGGAAGACAAGCCGGAATACGAGGACAAAAAGGAATGGGAAATTTTAAACAGTATGGTTCCGCTTTGGAAAAAACCCAAGTCGGAAGTGAAAAAAGAAGACCTGAACGAATTTTATAAAAACGAATTCCACGATTATACCGACCCGATAAAGAGTATTTACGCCAAAATCGAAGGCGCGGTAAACTACGACACGCTTTTGTTTGTTCCGTCAAGAGCGCCGTACGATTATTATTCCAAAGATTACAAAAAAGGCGTTAAACTTTATTGTAACGGCGTTATGATAATGGAAAAATGCGAAGACCTTTTGCCCGACTATTTCGGTTTTATCAAAGGAATAGTTGATTCGGCGGATTTGTCGCTTAATATTTCAAGAGAGATTTTGCAACAGAGCAGAGAGGTCAAAGCCATTGCTAACAGTCTGGAAAAGAAGATTATTTCCGAACTTACGAAAATGCAGGAGTCCGAGAGAGAAGATTACGAAGAAATGTTCAAGGAATTCGGGCTTTCGATTAAATTCGGCGTTTACTCTTCTTTCGGAATGAACAAAGACAAGTTGAAAGATTTGCTTATGTTCTATTCGTCAAAAAAAGAAAAACTTGTTACGCTTAAAGAATACGTTGCGGAGATGAAAGAAGGACAGGACGACATTTATTATGCCTGCGGCGAAAGTTACGAAAAAATAGCCGCGCTTCCGCAGATTGAAAAGGCGAAAGAGGCAGGATATGAAATTTTGTATTTCAAAGACGGCGTAGACGAGTTCGTCGCTAAAATTTTAGGCGACGTTGACGGCAAGAAGTTCAAGTCTGTATCGGACGCGTCTTTTTCGACGGCAAACGACGAAGAGAAGAAAGAATTAGACGACAAGAAAGATAAACTTAAAGACGTTATGGCGTTTATGAAAGAAACGCTTGGCGATAAAGTGAAAGAAGTTGCTCTTTCCGCTTCGCTTAAAACATACCCCGTATGCTTGAAGAGCGCGGGCGACATTTCTATCGAAATGGAGAAAGTGTTAAACTCTATGCCTAACGCCGACGGAAAAATTCACGCGGATAAGATTTTAGAGATTAACGCCGAACACAAGATTGTCGATAAACTTAAAGAATTGTACGAAAACGATAAGGACGCGCTTAAAAAATACACCGTGGTTTTATACGGAGAAGCAAGACTTTTAGAAGGATTGTCGCTTGACGACGTTACAGGTTTCTGCTCCGCCGTATCGGATATTCTTTAAGAATAATATATTCTATAAAAATTAAAACCTGTTTTGAAAGACTTATGTTTAAACGCATAAGTCTTTTATATTATAAAAAATAACATTATGCTTGCAATATCGGTAAAAAAATGATACTATATTAAGGTAAATAAAAGTTAAGTTTGATAAATTTTTACTTAACTGTTATAAGAATACGCGGAGTAACAATATTTCTTTTGAAAAACAATGTATCTGATAAAGTAATAAGCGTAATCGTCGCTTGCTATAATCCCGATTTGGAAAAGTTAAAAAATACCATTATTTCTATTCTCAATCAGGAAAACGCAAATTATGAGATAGTGATTTCCGACGACGGTTCAGCCGTGGAATACAAAAGTGAATTAGAACAATGGTTAAACGATAATCGTATCGAAAACGTTATTTTAAATTTTTTGCCGAACAACGTAGGTACAGTAAAAAATATTTTAAGTGCTTGTTATCTGTGCAAAGGAGAATATGTTAAAACTATTTCTCCCGGAGATTATCTATACGACAAACATTCGTTAAGTAATTATCTGCGTGTGTTTGATAAAAAGAACGCCGATATTGTTTTCGGGAAAGCGCAATATTATACAACCGACGGTAAGTTGCTAAGCAACAGTGCCCCCGCTAATAAGGCGCTATATAAAAATTTGTTCATTAAAAGCGGGATAATTTGCTATCAGGATTGGATTCTCGGTGCAACCGTCGCCGCAAAAAAAGAAACGGAAATAGAGTATCTGACAAAAATTGAAAACAGGATAAAATTTTTGGAAGATATTCCGCTTACGACGTTGGCATTGCTGGAAAAACGCAGGGTAGTTGCGAGTAAAAAGTATCTAGTCTGGTATGAATTCGGTGAAGGAATATCGACAAGCGAAGGGAAGAAAAGTATTCTTGATGATGATTACGACGCTTTCTTTTCTATACTGAACGAAGAATATCCTTGCAGAAAGGTTAAAATAGCTAATAAGATATACCAAACAAGAGATATCGGACAAAAGATGAAAGCGTTTTTCTGTAAGGTCAGAATTTCTCCGTTTTATTTTATTTACAGATTGTTTCAAGAATTATATAAATGTGAAAAAAATAAGTCGAATATAGATGATATAAATAAAATTATTTCGTTAAAGGCAAAAAAATGAATATAAAAACGTTTGATTTTTCTCCCCACGGGGATGACCGCGGGCAACTTATTGCGCTTGAAGAGTTTAAGGAGATTCCGTTTGATATTAAACGAGTCTACTATATTTATGATACAAAAGCGGGTGTAAGGCGCGGATTTCACGCACATAAAAATTTAGAACAAGTAATGCTATGCGTCAAAGGTTCTTGTAAAATACATTTAGATAACGGAAGCGAAACCGAGGAAATTTTATTGGATTCTCCGCAAAAAGGACTTTACGTAAATAACGATATGTGGCGGGAGATGTATGATTTTTCACCCGATGCGGTTTTGCTTGTTCTTGCCTCGGAAAATTATGACGAGAGCGATTATATAAGGGATTATAATAAATTTTTGGATTATATAAATAAAGCTGGGAACAAAAATGATAAATAAACAAACTAGCAATAACAGCGAAATGAAGGTGCCGTTTGTGGACCTGAGAATAATGCATAACGAATTAAAGGACGAATTAAATAACGCCTTTGTTAACGTTATGAAAGAAAGTGTATTCATACATGGCAGGGAGTGTGCTGCTTTTGAACAGGAATTTGCTGAATATTGCGGCGCAAAATATTGTGTGGGAGTGGCAACCGGTTTAGACGCGCTTTACTTGATTTTAAGAGCGTTGGATATAGGTGCGGGCGATGAAGTAATTGTGCCTTCAAATACTTATATAGCGACGGCATTGGCTGTGTCTTATTCCGGCGCGAAGCCGATTTTCGTAGAGCCCGAAATAGAAACTTACAATATAAATCCCGAAAGGATAGAAGAAAAAATAACAGAAAAGACAAAGGCCATAATAGCAGTTCATCTGCAAGGTCGCGCCGCCGATATGGATTCTGTTAACAGAATAGCGAAAAAACATAATTTGTTTGTATTGGAAGACGCTGCGCAAGCGCATGGCGCAAGGTATAAAGGAAAGAAAGTCGGCGCGCTTTCCGACGCGGCCGGGTTCAGTTTTTATCCCGGTAAAAACCTCGGTGCTTTGGGAGACGCAGGATGCGTCGTTACGAACAATAAGGATATTGCGGATAAAGTTCGCGCTTTGGGGAATTATGGTTCCGATTATAAATATCATCATATTTATAAAGGCACAAACAGCAGATTAGACGAAATGCAGGCGGCTTTTTTACGCGTTAAATTACCTATGCTTGACAAATGGAATGAAGAGCGTAGAAGAATCGCGCAAAGGTATCTTAATGAGATAACTAATCCGTTGATTACTTTGCCGATTTGTTCAAGCGAAGAGTATGAACACATTTACCACGTTTTTGTTATCAGATGTAAAGCGCGTTGCGAACTTGAAAAATATCTGACCGAGAAAGGTATAGGAACGGTAAAACACTATCCTATTCCTATGCATTTGCAAAAAGCGTATGCAGACCTTGGAATTAAGAAAGGAGAACTTCCGATAGCGGAAGAAATAAGCGAAACGGTTTTAAGTATACCAATGTATTACGGTATGACAGACGAACAGGTAGAGTACGTGATTAAAACGATAAACGGATTTAGAGCGTTATGACAGATAATGAATATTTTATAGAAAAATATTGTGACGAGTTTGAAAAAAAATGGGATGATTTTGTTTTTAATCAATCCGTCAACGGAACCTTTCTGCAAAGTCGCAGATTTTTAAATTATCACTCAAAAGATAAATTTGAAGATTGTTCTTATATTATATTTGATAAGGGTAAAAACATAGCCGCAGTATGTCCCGCTAACGTAAAGTACGAAAACGGTAAAAAAGTTTTTTTCTCTCACGGCGGGTCGACTTTTGGCGGAATTATTATAGGACGTCGCTTTTATTCTGCACACAAAACGATAGAAATCGTCGATGTATTGGAAGAAAAACTTAAAGACGACGGTTTTGAAAATGTTGTTTTAAAAATTACGCCATCGTTATTCTCTTCTGAAAGTGCCGAGTTGTTAGAATACGTTTTGTATTATAAAAATTATGAATACTGCGCAGAATTGAATTCTTATATCGATTATAAAAGTTATAAAGAGAATATACTTTCAAACTTTGCGCAAGGTAAACGTACTAATATAAATAACTGTTTAAAAGCGGGCATAAAATTAGAAAAACTGGAAACGGATTCGCAAATTGCAGAGTTTTATGAAATTTTATGCGAAACGTTGGAAAAGTATGACAGAAAACCGGTTCATAACATTCGCGAACTGACAGAATTTAAAAATTCCAGACTAAAAGATGAATGTGAATTTTTCGGCGCTTTTCTTGACGATAAAATGATTGCCGGCTCTATGATGTTTTATTTCCGGAACGTAAATGTTGCGCATACTCAATATTTGTGCGCTTTGCACGAATATGATACTTTAAGTCCTATGACTTATATGTATTACGCAATGATAAAAACCTGTCGTGAAAAAGGATTTGATAAAATATCGTTTGGCATAAGTTCCGAGCACGACGGAAAAGAGTTGAATTTCGGGCTTACAAAAAGCAAAGAATCGTTTGGCGGAAAGCATTCTCTCAATAAAGCTTTCTATAAATCGTTAACGTGTGAAAGATGAATCTGTTTAAGAAATACAAAAGCGTTTCGGTAGAAGTGAAGTCATCTTTCTGGTATGTAGTTTGCAGTATTCTGCAAAAAGGTGTTTCCGTTATAACTCTGCCGCTTTTTACCAGATTTTTAACAACTGCGCAATACGGGCAGGTAGGTATATATACTTCCTGGCTGGGCGTTATGGCGATAATCTTGTCTTTGAATTTACCTTACGGTTCATTTCAGACGGCAATGGTAAAATTTGAAGACGACAGGGCGGGATATATATCTTCGGTCGAAGGAATATTTATCTTATTCAGCGCGATATTTATTGCGGTTTACCTTCCGTTCAGAACATTCTGGAACAATCTTTTCGGATTGTCCACGCCGTTGATGCTTATTATGGTTTTTGAAGTTCTGGCAAGTTCGTGTACGCAATGTTGGTTGGGAAAACAAAAATTTGAATTTCAATATAAAAAAGTTGTTATTCTTACTTTGATTTCCACAATATTGTCGCAGGGACTGGCACTTACTTTTGTGCTGTGTTTTAACGACAAAGGTTCGGCTAAAATAATAGGCAACGCAATAATCGTTATAATTATCGGATTGATTATTTGCGGATATTATCTTGTTAAAGGGAAGAAAGTATTTAACAAAAAATACTGGAAGTATGCTTTGACATTTAATATACCGCTTTTAGTATATTACTTGTCGCAGGTTATTTTCAACCAGAGCGATAAGATAATGATAGAAAAAATGTGCGGCGAAGCGGGGTTAGGACAAGCAGGCATTTATAACGTCGCATATAACCTTGGTATGTTGTTGACGTTTATTATTAGCGCAATTTCATCTTCGTATATTCCGTGGTTTTATTGTAAAATAAAGGAAGGGAAAGAGATTGAAGACAAATCTGTGTCGTTCATATTATCTCTCCTTGTCGCAATAATGGTTCTCCTCATCGTTGCGGCGACTCCGGAATTAGTTTACGTTATGTCGGGCGATAATTATAAAGAGGCTATATGGCTGGTTCCGCCGCTTGCTATCAGTACGTTACTGTTATTTTATGCGAATATTTTTGACAGACTTTTGTTTTATTTTGAAAATAAAATCTTTTTGACGATTTCCGCCTTTGTTGCGGGCATTGTTAATATAGTGTTAAACTACTTTTTAATTCCGGTTTATGGCTACTATGTCGCGGCGTATACAACTCTGGTCAGTTATATTTTGTTGGCGGCGATAGATTATCTCTTTGCGTATGTAGTCGCAAAAAAGAACAACCTTAATAAAAAAATGTTTAACGTTAAAGGTCTTGTGCTTATTTTTGTGGTGTTATGCGGGCTTTCCGCAGGGCTTATGGCTCTATATAACTATATTTTATACAGATATTTATTTGTAGCGGTTATAATAGTACTCTGCTTTATTTTCCGTCGTAAAATTATCAATATGCTCAAAAGACTTAAAGGCGATACAAAAGAGGTTAACGATAATGAAGAAAATAATTAAACTTGCGCTTAAACCGTTAAAAATCGTCTATAAGCAGATTAAGAATTTTAATAATAGAAAAAATTTAAATAAACATAGAAAAGAAAAGAGCAATACGAAAATCAAAGTGGCGTTTCTGGCATTTGAACCTGAAACGTGGGATAAGCAGGAACCCGTCTATAAAGAGTTGTTGAAGAGAGAGGACGTTCAGACCGACGTTATAGTAATTCCTAATTACGACGTTGACTTTTCTATAAGAAAGACGTACGGAAAAGAGAAAGAATTTTTTGAAAAAAATTGTAAAAATATCATATTGGCTTTCAACGAAAAAGGGAAATTGTTTGACTTAAAAAAAGCAGGGTATAATTACGTTTTTCACGAAGATATCTATAACGTTCATTATCCGAAAAAATACAGAACGTACTATGTGAATAAACACGCAAAAGTTTGTAACATTACTTACGGATATACAGGTTCGGACGCTTTTTTGGGTTGTTTCAATAAAGATTTCTTTGATTCGGTATATATGACGTTTACTCCGTCGCAATCGGTTAAAGAGTACTTTATAGGAAAGTTCGGAAAAACATATAATAAGGGTTTACAACTATTTGAGTTTTTGGGGTATCCCGTTTTTGAAAATTATAAAGAAGAGAGTAATTGCCCGAACAGCGTATTGTGGACGCCGAGATGGTCCTACGACAGTAAAATAGGCGGAAGTCATTTTTTGGAATATAAAGATGATTTTATAGACTTAAAAAAGGCTTATAGCGATACTGATTTTATATTGCGCCCGCATCCTATGATGTTTACCGAATTATTGAACAAAAATTTAATTAAAGAATCCGAAATCAGCGAATACAAAGAAAAATTGCTCGCCGAAAATATTATATTAAGTACGGAGGAGAACATAGAAAACGATTTCAAAAGAGCAGGGATTTTGATTACTGATTTTTCGTCTATTTTACCGATGTATTTTTTGACGGGTAAACCTATTATTTATTGTAAGAGCAATATAGTTTTCAATAAAGAATTCGAATATTTAT
>JAEYEN010000010.1 GCA_023403375.1 Bacillota bacterium | reverse complement strand
TAATCTATAACGACGGTGTCGCCGTTTTCAACCGCTCTGTCGGTTACGTCTACAAGTCTTGAATTTCTGTCCTGCAAACGTTTAAGTTCCGCTTCCACGTCTTCGTCTTTAACATTATACTCAATCTTATCAAACTTTATACCCTTATATTCGCCGAGAGTTACTTCGGGTTTTACGGGGACGATTGCTATTAAAGAAATGCCCTTGTCGCTGATTTTCTTTATGTCGATGTCAGGCGTTGCAATAGCTTTGATTTCAGTTTCTTTTTCTAAAATCTGTTCGTAATATTTGGGGAAAGCGTAGTTTATCGCTTCTTCGTAAAATACGCCCTTACCATAGGTGCTTTCCAGAAGATGTTTGGGAACTTTGCCCTTTCTGAATCCGGGAAGACTATATCTGCCTTTGGTCTTTTCGTAAGCGGCGTTAATCGCTTCGTCCCATTCTTTCGCCGTAAGGTCGATATTGATTTTTACCGTGCTTTTTTCGGCTTTCTCAAAAGTATATTTCATAATTTACTCCTACTTTTTAAAATTCTTAATTATTTTATCATATAGATATTTAAAACGCAAGATTTTTCACCCCAAAAACCTTGGTTTTATTTTCTTTTTGATTGTTTTTCGGTTTTATTTTCTTTTTCAGGTTTTAATAAGTTTCAGCCGTTTTTCCGGGTTTAATCTTTTTTCAACTGTCTTTCGTGATTTTCGGCTGTAACCGTTACAGACTTAAAATTATCGTAAACGCAAAATCCCGCTTTTGCGCCCTTAGGTTTTTTAACGTGCTTTTTTAAGGTGTAGTCGACTTCCGTTTTTCCGCCGTTTCGCGCGGAAGAATAGTACGCGCAGATTTCTGCCGCCGCAACGATTACTTCCATCGGCACGGTTTTACTTTCGCTTTCTATTATAACGTGAGAAGAATGATAGTTTTTAACGTGTAGCCATATATCGTCGGGTTTTGCGGAAAAGGTAAGTTTATCGTTTTCCAGATTGTTCCTGCCCGCCCTAACGTTAAATCCGCCGATATAATAATTTCTGAAAGGCGGCGGTTCTTTTTTCTTGCTTCTAGCTCTTTGTTCTTTAATCAGCCCTGCGGCGGACAGTTCGTCAAACACAAGCGCCGCGTCTTGTTTACTCTCTATTCCTTCCGCTTCCGAACAAAGACTCTCGTAATAAGAAAGCGTATCGGTAAGTTCGTCTTTCTGTGGTTTAAGCGCTACAAGCGTTCTTTTTTGTTTATTGTATTTCTTAAAATATTGCTCGGCGTTTTCCGACGGACTTTTATATTTATCGAGCGCGATTTCCGTCGGCTTATAATCGTCGTAATAATTTTCCAGAACGCAACTCTCTTCGCCCCGCTTTATGCGGTAAAGATTGGCGAGTATAAGTTCGCCCTTTAATTTATTTGTTTCGGCATTCATTGCGTCGTTTTCTCTTTGAAGTATAAAATTGAGTTTTTTCTTCGTCTTTTTTATTGCGGAAGAAATAACGCTCATTGCCCTGCGCTTTCCGTCTTCCGCCGCCTTTTCGGTTTCGCGCTTTTTCAGGTAGTATTCGTACGCGTCGCTAAGGCTATCGAAAAAGATATTTTCTCCGCCTGCCGATACGTAAGGAAAAACGCACACGTCTTCGGTTTTGCCGCCGCAAACGTTCACGCACGGACGTTTTTTCGCATGGCACAAAAATTCCTGCAAAAACTCGAAAAACTCTTGCGCCTTATTGCCGTCGTATTCTCCGAACACCGACGAAAAAGACAGCGCCGCTTCTTTCGCCGTTGAAAAAGCCACGCCCTGAACGTTATCCGACACCGCTTTTGCCAAACTATCTTTATCGCATACCGAAAAAATCTCTATAAGCGCTTTATCGGACGGCAGAAGTTTTCCGTTAGTCGGCGGGAAGCGATAATCCTTGCCGAAAATAAGCGGTCTTACGCCGTTATCCAAAAAGTTTATCCCCCTGTTTCCGCCGAGTACTTTGCCCTTTTCGGTTAAAATTATGTTACTGTATCTGCCCATAAGTTCCACAAAAACGGAAACTTCCTGCGGCTCGCAAAACTCCTTTTGCGCAACGAAAACCATTTCGACTATTCTGTCGAACCCGATTAGTTTTATGCTTTTCAGCGTGGACGATAAAAGATATTTTCTTAACAGCATACAAAAGTTAGAAGCGGTAAGCGGCGTTTCTTTTTCTTCTTCCGTAACGCCGAGAAAGGGGCAGGACGGGTCCACCGAAATAAGCAGTTTACGCGTTATTTTGCCGTCGTAAACTGTAAACACCGCCTCGTTCAGAGTGGGCATGGCTATCCTGTTAACCTTACCGCCCTTAAATGCGGCGTTCAGTTCTTCGCACAGATATTTTAATGTAAAAGCGTCTTGCGGCATATCTACTCCGTTTTAATTGTTGTTTCCGTCCGTCTGTCGTCCGTTTTGAATATTTTATCGTTAAGATAATATAGTTTATCTTCTTTATCGAATCTGAATTTTATACTGTAAGCGCACAGTCTTTGCGTTTTTGCCTTATATTTTGCGTTAAGTTTGTAGTCTCCGTATTTGCCGTCGCCTACAATCGGGTTACCGATAAAAGCAAGGTGCGCCCTTATCTGATGAGTTTTGCCCGTGTAAAGGGTTACCGAAAGCGTGCTTATATCATCATTTTCAGAAATCACTTCGTATCCCGTTTTTATCTCCGACGCGCCCCTTTGCGGCGTGGAATAAACGGTTACGACGCTGTTTTTATCGTCCTTTTTGAGATAAGCGGAAAGCACGTCTTTCTTTTTGGGCATTTTTCCGAAAACTTCGGCAATATACTTTTTGTCAAAGTTTCGATTTTTAAAGCCTTTAATCAACTCTTTCTCAGCCGCGGGGTTTTTTGCAAACACCATAAGTCCCGAGGTGTTTCTGTCTAATCTGTGAATAAAAAAATATTCGCCCGATTTACACAAATCGTCAAACACGCTTTCGGACGTGAACCCGCTTTTTTTATCGATAATCAAAACGTTTTCATCCGAATACACTTCCGTAAACTTTATGGGAGCGGCGGCGCTCTGGTCGTAATAGGCTTCTATTTTATCGCCGACAAATACGGTTACGTCGTCTTTCATTCTTTTTCCGTTTACTTTAACGTCTTTTTTCCGCAAAAGTTTCATTACGGAAGAAAAAGAAAGCCCGTCCGCATTCTCTAAAAGCGCTTTGCTTAATTTAGTTGTTTTATCGGCAATAAAAGTTTTCATTGTTTAATTTTTCATTGTTTACTTGTTTATAAAATTATTTATAAATATGTTCGTTTTATAATGCAAGGGACTTCGGAAAAATCCGAAGTCCCGCCGTTTATCTTGTTTTATTTATTAGTCTTCGGAGCCGTCGCCTTTCTTTTTGGGCTTAATGAATAAAAGCAACAAAATTCCGATAAGGCAGCACGTCCCCACACTTAAAAACACAACCGACCATACGTTGTTCTGCAACCAGTGGCTGTCGGGCGTAACTTTCTTTATCTGTTCTTTAACGGTTATTATAACGCTGTTCTCGTCGCTCAACGCGTTAGACGAAGAAGTCGCTTTACAAACTATTTTATAGAAACCCGCTTTGTCAGGCGTGAATTTAAGTTCGCCGTCGTATGCGATTGCTTTTATCTGTTTATACGTGTAATCTCCGTAAGTCGCTTCTTTATCGGTCGCCTTGCTTTCTGCTATGATTTCCGTCCAGCCTTCGTCAGAAGCGTCTATATCGGTTTTGCTATAATAAAGCGTGTATACTGCGGAGTAGGACTTGCCTTTTATATCGAAGTCCGCCGCGTTATATTCGGTGTTTACGTATCCCGTGCCTTGCGAACTGCCCTTGACGGATAATTCGGAAACGTCGTCGATTTCAAACTCGAAAATGTAAGACTGATATCTTCCGTAAATAACCTGATTTGCGTCGTTAACGTCGGTTCTGTAAAAATCGTCAGACTTCATCGAGTTACTGTTCCTGTCGGAGAACAGGACGTAGAATTTATATTTACCAGCTTCCGAAAGAGTTATTTTATAGGAACCCGAAGTGCCGTTGTTACTGTCCGAGAAGAAGTATAACGTTGCGGAAAGTTTACTGAACGCTGTATCGTCGTCGTAAACCATTGCTTTGAACATATCTGCGGTAAGCGTTAAATTGTCACCCACCGTAAGTTTCATTCCTGTTTTAGCGTCGTTTACGTCATACGTATAAATCATATGGTTGAGTTTATACTTAAACGCTTCTATCGCATCCGCGTCCATATTATATTCGGGTGCGGCGTTTGTAGATAACGAAGCGTCTACAACGGTTACCGAAATAGTATCGACCGTGTCGCCCGCGCCGTTTTTAACGGTTAACGTTTTATCGCCCGTTTCGGTGAACATAACGTTTAAGCCGTCTATAACCGTAGCCGCGTCAAAAGATTCCAAGGTAAAACTTGCGCTTTCGTTAACAAAAGACGAAGCCTTGAAAGACAGGGTGTGTTTAATGCCCTTTGCGACAACGCATTTATCAAGAGAAGAATTGTAATTATAAAATCCGTCAGCCAGAACCGCTCTCGCTCTCGCTTTTGCGGTGAACGCGCCGTCGGTAATTTCAAACGTCTGTTTGAATGCGCCGCTCACATCGGACGCTTTCTGGTCTACGCTCTTAATTTGAAGTTCGTAAGAAGTTCCATCCGTCTTCTGTCCTACAAAGCCGATTCTCGAAACGGGTGCGGAAGTCTTGTCAAGCCTGTAATAGTCCTGCTCTTCCGCGTCGTAATCCGTATTTAAGCCGTAGCTCAAAACCACTGCGGCTCCGCCGCCTGCGCTTACGG
Source organism: Bacillota bacterium (assembly GCA_023403375.1). Classification (GTDB taxonomy): domain Bacteria; phylum Bacillota; class Clostridia; order Christensenellales; family Borkfalkiaceae; genus UBA1259. Next base: position 28,146 of record JAEYEN010000010.1, on the reverse strand, counting down.
TAGCCATATAGTATTCGCCGCCGAGCGCTTTTTTAAGACCTATCGTTATTTCCTGATTTATATCGAAAGAACTTATTGCCGTGTTTCTGCTGCTGAAATCTTCTCTATCGAAACTTACTTTAAGGTTATGCGCTTCGGAAAGGTCGAAATAGAAAATATTTTCAATTTCTTCCGCATAAACGGTTTTGCCGTTTTCGGTTTTCTTATTGCCGTTGGGGTCTGCCGAAGAACCGAAAAAGATAATACGGAAGTTACTCATATCCGTAGTGTTAAGTCTGAACGTCAAAGAAAAATCGTCTGTCAACAATTTCTGGGAAAGTTCCATAATTTTGTCGTCGTACATTTTTATCTTGGCAAAATTATCGGAAAAAGTTATGTCGCCGCTATCCGCTTCTCTGCCTGTATACACAAAGCAATCTTCGGGCGCTTCGTCCGCACGGGCGGGTTTAACGGTCAAAAAACCGAACGCCAGAATTAAAGACAGAAGCATAAGCGCGACAAGTAATGTTATTTTACGAGATTTAGACGTTTTCATAAAAGCCGAAAACTCCTTAAATTAAGAGTATGATTTTAGATTATATTTATAATCTTTAATATTTTACATTAAATAGTTTTGTTTGTCAATCTACTTTTGTTTTATTTTTAGAGATTTATAAAAGGTTTTTGGGTATTTTGCGTTTTTTGTGCGTTTTCGCTCCGCAACACATAAAAACGGCGTGAAAATTCAAGTGCGATAATAATAGGCGGCGAGAAAACGAAACACTAAAAAGCAAACGGCGTAAAATCATACGGCAACAAAACGATAACAAAGTTAAACAACACCGTAACAAATATAATTTCCGACGAATATAAGTAATACAGAGAGAATAATTTTACGGAAGACGCCATGCTTTACTTTATTTTGCTGACTGCGCTGACCGTAAGTATAGATTCGTTTTTCTGCGGTTTTTCGCTGGCGGGCAAAAAAAGCGGCAAATTTTCGGTAGTGGCGATAATCTCGTTGACGGTATTCGTAATGAGCATAATTGCAAACTACTGCGCCGCTTTCGTATCCGATTACGTTTCAGAAAAAACCGCGAATCTCGGCGGAGTTATACTTATAGGCGTGGGAATATACAACCTGATAAAAAAAGACGACGAACTATCCCTTAACCCGATAGACAATTCAAAAACCGTGAAGCAATCCTTTTTAACGGGTTTTGCCGTAGGGCTTGACGGCGCGCTTGCGAATCTTTCAATCGCGCTGATGGGATATAACGATTTTTTCGTCCCCTTTTCGATAGCGGCTATGCACGCAATAATGATTTCTCTCGGAATCCTTCTTGCCGGAACAAGGTTAGTGGCGAAAATAGATAAATTCGGCTTTCTTCCGCCGCTTATACTTATTGTTCTGGGACTTTATAAGTTAACGGGATTCTTTATATAGCGGAACCGCCCGAAAATTCGGGCGGTTCTTCGATTTTATTTCGATTGTTTCGTTTTTATATTGCTTTTAATTGTTTTAAAAATCTTAACCAATAAAACGTGAATTTATAAAAATCCAAGTGCATTTTTGCGTTTTGTTTACGCCTTACAACGTCTTCCCCGTCGGCTTTCCGCACTATAATATTGATTTTCGCGGCTTTTATAAAGACGTTTCGAGCAATGTAATCTTTCCGGAACTCCGACAAAGTTTTTAATAGTTAGGTTTTATAATGGTAACCGATTTTTCGGTATCGAATTTATTCCACGGCGAAACGTCTGCGGGCGGTTGAACCCTGAACACCATTCTTTCCTTGGAAACGGGATGAGAAAAGGAAAGGTAATACGCCCAAAGCGCAAGATAGCCTTTTTTCGCCTTTTCGCCGCCGTAACGCATATCGCCGTAAAGCGGACAGCCTATCGCGTTCAACTGAACCCTTATCTGATGACTTCTGCCGGTGCGAAGTTTAACGTCTAAAAGCGACAACCCGTCTTCGTTCTCTAACAGATTATATTCGAGTTCCGCACGTTTAGAGCCTTCTACCGTGGGCGAAGAAACGTAAACCATATTGTTTACGGCATTCTTTTTAAGATAGTTAACAAGCGTTGCTTTATCTTCTCTCGGTCTTCCGACGGTTACCGCGTAATATTTCTTTTCAAAGTCACCGTTTTTCATCTGTTCCGAAAGTCTTGCCGCCGCCTTGCTTGACTTGGCGAATACCATTATGCCGCCCGTCGGTCTGTCAAGCCTGTGAACAAGCCCTAAGTAAACGTTGCCCGTTTTATGATAGGTTTCTTTTATATAGTCCTTTATCATATTAAGCAGGTCTTTATCCTTGCTTTCGTCTTCGCAACAAGGCACGTTCTGGGGTTTTAATACCACTATAATATGGTTGTCTTCGTGAAGTATAGTAAGTTCTTCCATAATTTAACCGTTAATCCATATACCGCTGTTTCCGCAAGGCAGGATAACGCCCTCTTCCTGAGTTTTTAAGCCCACTTCGTAAGCGTCTACCTTTCCGCCGCGCGAATTAGCAACGGTTTTATTTAAAATGTTTTTAAGCACCGCGGGTTGAAGCCCCGTCGTGTAACTGTTTATTAAAAAGAAAAGCGGATTGTCGCTTAAAAGTTTTGCGCAAAGTTCTACAAGCGGATAAAGTTCTTCTCCGATTTTCCACGTTTCGCCGTTGGGCCCCCTGCCGTAACTCGGCGGGTCCATAATTATCGCGTCGTATTTTCTGCCGCGGCGTATCTCGCGTTCGACGAACTTTTTACAGTCGTCGATGATATACCTTACCTTAGGATTTTCCACCTTGGACAGCGCAACGTTTTCACCCGCGCGTTCCACCATTGCTTTTGCCGAATCCACGTGGCACACGCTCGCCCCCGCTTTTGCGCAAGCAACCGTGGCACCGCCCGTATAGGCGAACAGATTGAGAACGTTTATATCCCTGCCTGAGTTTTTGATAAGGTCGGTCATCAAATCCCAATTGACTGCCTGTTCGGGGAAAAGCCCTGTATGTTTGAACCCCATAGGCTTAACCTTAAACGTAAGGTCTTTGTACGAAACGGTCCATTCGTCGGGCATTTTGCCTTTGATAAGCCACCTGCCGCCGCCCGTTTCGCTTCTTATATACTTTGCGGAAAGCCCCTTAAACCCGTCCATATCAACAGAACTCTTCCAGATAACCTGCGGGTCCGGTCGCAACAATTTAACGCCTTTCCAGTCTTCTAACTTATAACCGTCGCCCGTGGCGATAACGGTATAATCTTTCCATTCCGCCGCGCGCATCAATTTACCTTTTTAACGGTTACGGTGCATTTAGCGCCGCCGACTTCCAACTCTTTGGTAAAGCCGTCCGCATCCTTGCCCGTTTTATCGTCTGCCGTTCCGACCGCGTTGGCTTCGTCAATTCTAACAACCGAGTCCGCAAGAACAACCGATTTAAGATTTGCGCCGTTTAACGCGTTCGTTATTTCGCCGTCTTCCGTTTTATAATACACGTTTATTCTGTCGGTTACTTCAAATCCTGCGTCTTTTCTCATCGACTGAATCTTGGAGATGAGTTCTCTCTCCACGCCTTCCGCTTTGAGTTCGGGCGTTATATGAGTATCAAGAACCACGGTAAGTCCGTTGTCGCTTTCCGCAACGAAACCTTCCATAGAAACGCTGGAAATCAACAAGTCGTCAAATGCGAATTCAATCTTTTCGCCGTCGATTTCGGTCGAATAGGTTTTGCCGTCTTTAACCGCCGCAACCACTTCGTTTGCGTTGCAATCATCAAGGAACGCCTTGATTTTGCCGAGTTTTGCGCCGTATTTGGGACCTAACGTTTTGAGTTGAGGTTTAATTTTATACGACACGAATCTCGACGCGTCTTTGAGATACTCCACTTCTTTAACGTTAAGTTCGTCTTTCGCTATTGCAAGAAGTCCTTCGGAAAGTTCTGCGTTTTTATTTTCGCAAACGTACACTTTGGAAAGCGGTTGTCTGTTTTTGATATTGCTTGCGTTTCTGCACGCTCTGCCCAGCACTACCACGTCCAGAACGTTCTGCATTCCTTCTTCGAGTTTCTTGTCTATCAGTTTTTCGTCCGCTTCGGGGAAACGGCAAAGATGAACGGATATGGGCGCGTCTTTATAGAACGACGGAACAAGGTTCTGATAAATGCTTTCCGCTATAAAGGGCGTAAACGGTGCGGTAAGTTTTGCAATTGTTACCAGCACGGTATAAAGCGTGGTGTAAGCCGCCGCCTTATCGTCGGTCATATCGTGCCCCCAATATCTTTCTCTGCCACGGCGGACGTACCAATTAGAAAGGTCGTCCGTGAACGAAGAGAGCGCGCGTGCGCTGTCGAATATATCGTATTCGGCAAGACCTTTATCCACCGTTTTGATAAGCGTGTTGAGTTTGGAAAGTATCCACTTATCCATAAGCGAGAGTTTGCATTTATTTATGTCGTACTCCGCGGGGTTATATTTATCGATTTCGGCATAAAGCACAAAGAATGCGTAAGTATTCCAGAGCGTGCCCATATATTTTCTCTGCGCTTCGGAAACCGCTTCTTCGTAGAATCTCGAAGGAAGCCACGGAGCGGAACCGGTGTAGAAATACCACCTTACTGCGTCTGCGCCTTGCTTATCGAGAACGCTCCACGGGTCTACGACGTTGCCTTTATGCTTACTCATCTTGATACCGTTCTTGTCGTTGACGTGTCCCAAAACGATACAGTTTTTAAAGGGCGCTTTTCCGAACAACAACGTGGAAATCGCAATAAGCGTGTAGAACCAGCCTCTCGTCTGGTCGATTGCTTCCGAAATGAAGTCTGCGGGGAAATGACTTTCAAACAGTTCTTTATTTTCAAAGGGATAATGATACTGCGCAAACGGCATTGAACCCGAATCGAACCAGCAGTCGATAACTTCTTTTTCTCTTACGAAAGTTCCGCCGCATTCACACTCGAACTTACATTCGTCGATATAAGGACGGTGAAGTTCTATATCGCCGTCTATATGGCAAAGTTTTTTAAGTTCGTCTTTACTGCCGATAACGTGGATTTTGCCGCACTTGTTACATACCCAGACGGGAAGCGGCGTGCCCCAGTAACGCTCGCGGGATAAGCCCCAGTCGATAACGTTTTCAAGGAAGTTGCCCATTCTGCCGTTTTTGATTGTTTCGGGCATCCAGTTTATAGAATTATTGACTTCTAAAAGTTTGTCTTTTATAGCGGTCATTTTTATAAACCAGCTTCTTCTCGCATAGTAAATAAGCGGCGTGTCGCATCTCCAACAGAAAGGATAACTGTGCTCAAACGGAACAGCCGCGAACAAAAGTCCGCTCTCTTTAAGGTCGGAGATGATAACTTTATCCGCGTCTTTAACGAAAAGTCCTTTATATTTGCCCGCTTCCTCCGTAAATTTGCCGGCGGTGTCTACCAGATTTACAAACGCTATATCGTATTTTTTGCACACTCTCGCGTCGTCTTCGCCGAAAGCGGGGGCGTTGTGAACGATACCCGTGCCGTCTTCCATCGTAACGTAATCGTCGCAGATTATGACGAAGGCTTTTTTATTTTTTTCTACCGCGTCTTTGGTGAGAGCAAAAAGCGGTTCGTACTCTTTGAACTCGTATTCTTTGCCCTTTTTAACCGATAACACGGTGTAGTTTTCAAAGTATTTATCTTTAAGCGCGTCCGCAAGAACGTAAACCATGCCGTCTTCCGCTTGCAGTTCAACGTAATCCGCGTTCGGGTTAAAGCACAGGCACACGTTTGACGGAAGCGTCCAAGGCGTGGTCGTCCACGCGAGATAGTAGGCGTTTTCTCTGCCTTTTATGGGGAATTTTACAAAGACGGAAGTTTCTTTCACGTCTTTATAACCCTGCGCCACTTCGTGAGAAGAGAGCGCGGTTCCGCAACGGGGACAATAAGGAACTATTTTATAGCCTTTATACAAAAGTCCTTTGTCGGCGATTGTTTTGATTGCCCACCAGACGGACTCTATATATTTATCGTCGTAGGTAATGTACGGATTTTCCATATCCGCCCAGTAGCCCACGCGGTCGCTCATCTTTTCCCATTCGCCTTTATATTTCCACACGCTTTCTTTGCATTTTTTAATAAAAGGCTCGATACCGTAATTTTCTATTTCCTGCTTGCCGTCTATACCCAAAGACTTTTCAACTTCAAGTTCCACGGGAAGACCGTGCGTATCCCACCCCGCTTTTCTTAAACAATGCTCGCCTTTCATTACGTGATAGCGCGGAATGATGTCTTTGATAACTCTGGTAAGAATATGCCCGATATGAGGTTTGCCGTTAGCGGTAGGCGGTCCGTCGTAAAAAGTGAATTCTTTGCAGCCCGCGTTTTCTTCGACGTTCTTTTCAAAAACGTCGTTTTCTTTCCAAAATTTCAGTACTTCCTTTTCTCTGTCTAAAAAGTTCAGAGAATTATCGACCTTTTTGTACATCACAAAATGCTCCTATTATTAAAGTAATTCTATTAGATTATAACTATAATAAAAAATTTTGTAAAGTTTTTTGAGTTAAATTTAACACCAACATAAAAAATAACCTTCAAAAACTTGCAATATCTTTTTTTTTGGGATAAAATATTATTACCGCGCTATGCGGGGAGTTAGCGATGCCCTGTCGTCCGCAATTCGCTTAGCGGAGCAGAATGCTTTTTGAGGCTTATTGTGTGGAAGGCTGCGCACGTTAAGGGGCGTTGATACCAAGGTCTTATGCAACGCGCCACTGCGAACCGTGTCAGAGCAGGAATGCAGCAGCACTAAACAGAACGGTCGCGTGTGCCATAAGGTTGCTTTGGCGGAGTTACCTGACGTGTTTACGCTTCGGCATAATAAGTCGAGAAAAGACGCGCGGTTTTTTTAGCAAAAAAACGACTTGATTTCCAAGTCGTTTTTTGTTTTGTCATTTTTTTGATTTGCCGTTTTTTATTCGGCTTTTTTCTTATTTGCTGCTTTCGGTTTTTTGATTATATTTTTTAACGTTAAAAAATTTTTTCGGGTTCTTTATAGTCTATGCCGAAAGTTTCTACGGTTACTTTATCCATTTTTTGTTCTTCAAGCGGTCTGTCTGAAAAGTCCGTTCTCACTTCCGCAATGCCGTCCACCGTGCTCATTCCGTCGGTAACCTTGCCGAATGCTGCGTATTGTCCGTTTAAATAAGGTGCGTCTTCGTGCATAATAAAAAACTGAGAGCCTGCGGAATCGGGCATAAAGGCGCGCGCCATAGATATAACGCCGCGTTCGTGTTTCAAGTCGTTTTTAAATCCGTTAGAAGAAAATTCGCCTTTAATCGAATAGTCGGGTCCGCCGGTTCCGTTGCCTTTGGGGCAGCCGCCCTGTATCATAAAGCCCGCTATCACGCGGTGAAAAGTAAGCCCGTCGTAAAAACCCTTTTTGACAAGCGAAATAAAGTTATTGACGGTGTTCGGCGCAACGGACGGATACAACTCTATTTTTATCTCTTTACCGTTACGCATTTTTATTGTTACTATCGGATTTTTATCGTCCATTTTCTCTCCTTTTAACACTATGACTCTTTATTTTCTGAACTTTTACTTTCAGATTTATCTGAAACTTTATCGGCTTCGGGAACGATATTCTGATTTTTACGCGCCGACACCTGCGCCTTTATTTTTGCGCAGGCATTTAAGCGCAAAACAAAGCGATTTTCTCGGCGATATTCTTGCGCTCACGTTTCAATGCCGAAGTTTGCGCAAGGTTTAATCCAAAAAAATCAGTCGGGTTTTTTGTCGAAGTCGAGCGTTAAATCGTAGTCGCCGAGTTTATGAACCTTAAAGCCGTTTTTCTTATATTCTTCGTAATCGAACGCTTCTAATTCGTCGATAGCGAGTTTATGGAATTCGTAGAAATTGTGCCACCATTCCCAGCCGCTTCCGAGCGAATTTGCAAGATAAGCGTCCGCAATGTCGCATGCGGTCTGGGGCGCAACGTAGAACGCGCCCATTGCGAGAACGTTTACCCCGTTGCCCGTAATCGCCCTGATTGCGGCGGGCAGACTTTCTACAACGCCTGCGTGAACGTGCGGGCATTTGCTTGCGGCGATATGTATCCCCATGCCCGTTCCGCAGAATATAAGTGCCCTTTCATAGTTGCCTTCGCTTATTTCCGCGCCTACTCTCAAACCTACTCTGTGGAACATAAGGTCGGTATCTTTGGGGTCGCTGTCTTTCTTAACGCCAAGGTCTAAAATCTTCCAGCCCTTTTTCTGCAAATGTTCTACAACGACTTCTTTAAGCGGAAAACCCGCAAAGTCTGCGCCTACGACAAGATACTTATCTTTTATCGTTTTCATAATACTTCTCCTTTAATCGGTTATTAAAACTTTTTATAAAATTTTTCGCCGCTATCCGCGAGCGTGCATTTTCTATCAGTATAACACTTTATAAATTATTTTTCAAGGGGAAAAAGGTTATGTTTTTTGCAAAAAAGCATAATATTTCGCTATTTTTTTACTGTTTTAAGAAATTTACCTATTGACACTTTATTTTTTAAGATATAAAATTCAGGTATAGATATATTTTAAGGCGAAAAAAATTATGGCAGAAGTATGCGTTATTACAGGTGGCGGAAGCACTAACGGAATGAAAGAATTTAAAAAGAAAAAATAATTTAAATTCCGCCAAAAGCCAAAAACGCAAACTCAAAAAACAAAAAGCACGGCAACCCGTGCTTTTTATTTTGGTGGAGATGCGGAGATTTGCACTCCGGTCTTGAACGCAAACTACAAAATTTTCTACATACTTATCGGACGATTTATCTCGGATTAACCTTGGTCGTCCGCGACCAACGGATAATCCACAACCGCTGAATTCCGCTTTGACAACACGGTAAAATTGCCAAAGCCGTTCCCCGCCTTTCTGACGCTCTGTCCTTTCCCGACGGGAAAAGAAAGGCAGAACGTACGCTTAAATTAAGCAGCGTATGCTAATTTATTGTTGTTAGCATTTAAAATTTAATTTCCGTTTTAACGAAGTCGAGCCTTCGGTATGCTTATCTTGCTTTCACGCCCAATCGAAACTGATTCATCCCCATTTACGCTCCGCACTATTATATGTAGCGGAGCGAATATTTATTTTTTCGTTTTTTTATTTATATCTAAATTTTTTCTATATCGTAAGGAGTCAACTGATACACGTAGTGGTTAAGCCAGTTCATATAAATAAGGTTTGCCGTACTTGCCCAGCACATTTTAATTTCGCCGCGGGTGCCGTTTACGTAATAATTTTCGGGCGGGTCTATTTTTAAGCCTTTCTCCAAATCTCTTTTGTACTCTAATTCCAAAGTATCTCTGTCGTATTCCGCATGCCCCGTTATAAATATAAACTTATTGTCCTTTGAACGGATTATCGACGCGCCCGCTTCTTTCGAAGACGCTAAAAGCACAAGGTCTTTACACTTTTTGATATCTTCTTCACTTACCGTCGTATGCCTGGAATGCGGCATATAAAATCTGTCGTCCGTACCCTTTAACAGCCTTTCGTATTTCACAAGTTTTTTATGTTTGTATATGCCGAAAAGTTTTTTTGGCAACGGTCTTTTTTCTATACCGTAGAAATAATAAAGCGCCGCCTGTGCGCCCCAGCAAATAAACATCGTGCTGGTAACGCTGTTTTTGGCGAACTCGAAAATACTTTCCAACTCTTTCCAGTACTTTACTTCCGTAAAATCTTTATCTTCCACGGGTGCGCCCGTTATTATCATACCGTCGAACTTTTTATCTTTAATAGCCGAAAACGGTTTATAAAAACGTTCCAAGTGTTCTAACGGAGTATTTTTTCCGACGTAACTTTCCGTACTTATAAGCGTTACGTTTATTTGTAGCGGTGAGTTTGAAAGCAATCTCATCAATTGCGTTTCCGTAACGATTTTAGTAGGCATAAGGTTTAAAATCGCTATTTCCAGCGGACGAATATCCTGCTTAATCGCACGTTTTTCGTTCATAACGAATATGTTTTCCGATTGCAGAATTTTATTCGCAGGTATGTCTTTCGGCACTATTATAGGCATTTCGTAAATTCCTTGTTTTTTATTTTATCCGATTTAATCTTATAAAAAATCGCCTTAAATTTTGTCGAGCGCCTGCGCCAAATCGTCTATCAGGTCGGAAGCGTTTTCAAGTCCGCAGGAATATCTGACAAGCGTGGGCGTTATGCCTGCTTCTACGAGTTGTTTGTCCGTGAGTTGACGGTGCGTTGAACTTGCAGGGTGCAGGCAGCAGGTTCTTGCGTCCGCAACGTGGGTTTCTATCGCCGCCACTTTAAGATTTTTCATAAACTTTTCCGCGTTTTCTCTATTGCCTTTTATTGCAAAACTTACGACGCCGCATGAACCGTAAGGCAAATATTTTTTGCCCAAGTCGTAGTATTTATCCCCCTTTAAGCCGCAGTACCTTACCCATTCCACTTTCGGGTGTGCGTTAAGGAATTCCGCGACTGCCTGTCCGTTCTCGCAATGACGTTTCATTCTGACGTGCAGACTTTCTAACCCGAGATTTACGTAAAACGCGTTCTGGGGAGATTGAATCGAGCCTAAATCCCTCATCAGTTGCGCGGTGCATTTAGTGATAAACGCGCCTTCTTTACCGAATTTTTCGGCATAAACCAAACCGTGGTAACTATCGTCGGGAGTTGTAAGTCCGGGGAATTTATCTTTATGCGCCATCCAGTCGAACTTGCCTGCGTCTACTATCGCGCCGCCGACGGAAACGCCGTGTCCGTCTATATACTTGGTAGTAGAATGTGTTACGATGTCTGCGCCCCATTCTATCGGTCTGCAATTTATAGGCGTTGCAAACGTGTTGTCTATTATAAACGGAACGCCGTGTTTATGCGCCGCCGAAGAAAATTTTTCTATATCCAAAACGGTAAGCGCGGGGTTTGCAATCGTTTCGCCGAATACCGCTTTCGTGTTGGGCTTAAAGCACTTATCGAGTTCTTCCGCCGTTATATCGGGCGATACGAAAGTAAAGTCTATACCCATTTTTTTCATAGTAACGGCAAAAAGGTTAAAGGTTCCGCCGTATATTGCCGAACTCGAAATAACGTGGTCGCCGCAGTTAGCGACGTTGAACACCGAGTAGAAATTCGCCGCCTGACCGGAAGAAGTAAGCATTGCCGCCGCGCCGCCTTCTAACTCTTTGATTTTAGCCGCAACGTAATCGTTGGTAGGGTTTTGCAGTCTGGTATAAAAATATCCGCTTGCTTCCAAGTCGAAAAGTTTTCCCATGTCTTCGCTCGTGTCGTACTTAAACGTAGTGCTCTGATAAACGGGAATCTGTCTGGGTTCGCCGTTTTTTGGCGTGTAGCCGCCCTGAATACAAACGGTTTCTATTCTTTTTTCCATTCTTATATCTCCTTGCCTGTTTTTTGTCGCTTTTTTCCTGCGGTTAAATTTTGCCGTATTCTTTTATATCTCTGAGTTTTTCTCTTTTTAAGTCTTTTTCCATTATGTCGCGCTTTTTGTCGTAGGTGTGCTTGCCTTTACAAAGCGCAAGGCAGACTTTAACGAGAGCCTGCTTGAAATACATTTTCAAAGGAATAAGAGTAAGTCCCTGCTCCGAAACTTTGGCTTTTATTTTTCTCAATTCTTCTTTATGCAGTAACAGTTTTCTGTCTTTTTTAGCGTCTTTGCTGTTAAAGGCGCCCGACTTGTCGTAAACCGCGATGTGTGCGTTTTTCAAAAACAATTCGCCGTTTTGTATAAGGCAAAAACTATCTTTTAAGTTTACGTTCCCTTTCCGCAAAGATTTGAGTTCGCCGCCTTCCAAAACTATGCCTGCTTCGTATTGCTCTAAAACGGAATATTCGTGCAGCGCCGCACGGTTTACGGTAATATCTTTTTCGCTCATATTTTTATTATAACGCCTTTTAGTGTTTTTTGCAACGCTTATCCCTTATCGACTATTAAAAATTCGGCGCGTTTTTCGGAAAGATTGACGCCTGCCACCTTAATTCTTATTTTTTCGCCAAGTCTGAACACGGTTTTTCCGTCGCTCAATATATAACGCTTTTTATCGCAGACGAATCTTCCGCCCCGTAACGTTTCGACTTTAACAAGTCCTTCCACGCCGCAACTCAGTTCCGCGAACAGACCGAAATTCATAACGCCCGATATTATCGCGTCGAATTCTTCTCCTTTATAGTCGCTTATAAAGAGAAGTTTATAGTAATCGTCCGCCGCGCGTTCGGCGGTAAGCGCGTTGCGTTCTTTTTCGGACGACTGCTTTGCCGCGTCGTATACAAATTCGCCGTATTTTTCGTCAAGGTCTTGCGCACCGCTTAAAAAGTCTTTTAAGATTCTGTGCACGCACAGGTCCGGATAACGCCTTATGGGCGAAGTAAAGTGGCAATAATGCCTTTTGGAAAGTCCGAAATGTCCTTCGTCTACGGGGCTGTAAACCGCTTTTTGCATTGACCTTAACATAACTTTATTTATAAGCGGATAAGCGGGCGTGTTTTCGGCGTCTTTCAATATCTTCTGAAAGTCTTTCGGATACACGCCGTCTCTGTTATGGCGCGCCTTAACGCCCAGCCCGTTCAAAAACTCGTAAAACTCTTCCAACTTTTCAGGGAGCGGCGAACCGTGAACGCGGTAAATACAGGGTTGTTCGGCATAAAACATAAATTCGGCAACCGTTACGTTTGCGGCAATCATAAAGTTTTCTATAAGCGTGTGCGCCTTATCGCGGTTGAGAATTTTTATGTTGATTTTCCCGTTTTTGTCCACTTCTATTTCGTTATCTTTTAAGTCGAGATTGATAACCCCCTCGACGTCCGCCGCCGCGGACAGAATATCCGAAAGTTCTTCCGCAAGCGTCAGGTCTTTTAATACGTCCGAATACTCTTTTCTTAACTCTTCGTCGCCGTCCAGAATTTTCTGAACTTTATTATACGTTAAACGGCGTTTGCTTTTTATAACTGACGGGGTTATTTCCCTGTCTATGATTTTGCCGCTTTTATCAATCGTCATTATACAGGAAAGCGTAAGTCTGTCAACGCCTTCGTTAAGCGAGCAAATTCCGTTACTCAATTTTTCGGGGAGCATAGGTATAACGCTCTCGGGAAAATACACGCTTGTAGCACGTTCAAAAGCCTCTTTATCGAGCGGAGAGCCGCTTATAACGTAGTGCGACACGTCCGCGATATGCACCCCTAAACAATAATTCCCCGCCTTGGTTTTACTGACGGATATTGCGTCGTCAAAGTCTTTTGAGTTATCGCCGTCTATCGTAAAAGTAGTAACGTTTCTTAAATCCTTTCTGCCTTTTAAGTCCTTTTCAGATACGGACGCAGGCACTTTTTCAGCAGCGTCAAGCGTTGCCGCTTTGAATTTCTCGGGCAGTTTATAAGTGTACTCGATAGATTTCAGTTCCGTGTCTTTTTCAAAACTTTTACCGAGTATTTTTATTATCAGTCCTTCGGGGCAGCCGTTTTTAGGGTACGATAGAATTTTAACGATAACTTTATCGCAGTTTTTAACTTTATTAGCCCTTTCCGCAGGGATATAAATATCCTTAAAATACTTTTTATCGTCGGGTTCCACAAATCCGCCGCCGCCCGCTTTTCTGAAATACGTGCCGCAAAGTTTATCTATTCCCCTTTCCAGTATCTTTTTCACCCTTGCGGTAGTTCTTGTACCCGTGCCGTCGGTTTTCTCGCATAAAACCCTGTCGCCGTGCATTGCGCCGCGCAGGTCGGAATGGGGTATAAAATAATCTTCTTTTTCGCCTGCCGTGGGTATTAAAAACGCATACCCGCGCTCGTTACCGCTTAAAACCCCTTCTATTAAATTGTTTTTACTGTTTTTACGTTCTTTCATGTTTTATTTTGCTTTTATCGTATACAAACTTTGATTTTAATTTAACTTTATTCTGCCTTGTTGTATACAAACTTTAATTTTATTCTGACTTATTGTATACAAACCTTGATTTTATTTTAACTTTATAATGTTTTTATGGTATACAAATTGCGATTTTTTATGCTTATGTTTTTTAAACGTTTTTTACAAAAAAACGACGGTCCCGTAAAAAGAACCGCCGAATAATAGTAACGTTTAATTAAGAATGAAAATCAAGATAAACTTGCGAGCATCGCAACGATAGCGAAAACCACGCATAAAACGGCAAAAATAATGCTGCTTATTACCGTGAGTTTTTTCATTCTGTGTTCAAAAGTCTTGCTCTTGTTTTTGCTTAAAAACGTTTCGGAAGTTCCGCCGAGTGCGGATACGCCGGAAGAGTTGCCCGGCTGAAACAATACGACGAGTATAATAAACAAAGCGCAAAGCGACATAATTACGAGCGCGACTATTTTAATAACGGGCCACGCGTTCCAGAAGCCGCCGCTTGCCATAAGCATATTTATCATATTCATAAGATTTCTCCTAAATAATACCAAATTTTTTACAACGCACGATAAAGTATAACACATAAAAACAATTATTACAACTGTTTTTAACATTATTTCGGGCTTATTCTTTGCGAAAATGTTGCCCGCGTGATAAAATTCTATCCCGTCGTCTGATTTTCAGCCTGACTTTCCGAACAATTCTCCGACAGATTGCCGACAAACATTCCAACTGATTTTCTGAAATATTTATCGGCTCGATTATGCGATTTATTTTAACGCCGCGTTAAAAATTCAGCCCTTTCATTTTATTATTTTTTATTGCGTACCCGACGTTTTTTTTTGCTTTTTCGTTGCGGTTATTATTTTATAATAAGGCTCTCGCCCGTCATTTCCGCAGGCTTATCCATACCCATCATATCTAAAAGCGTGGGCGCTATGTCGCAAAGTTTTCCGCCGTCTTTAAGTTTTTTGCCTTTGAATTCTTTGCCTACTACAATCAAAGGAACAAGCGACGTGGTGTGCGCCGTGAATGGATGACCGTTTTCGTCTATCATCTTATCCGCGTTGCCGTGGTCTGCGGTGATTATCGCGGTGCCGCCCATCGAAAGTACTTTATCCACAACCGTTTTAACGCATTCGTCAACCGTCTTAACCGCTTTTACCGCCGCGTCGAACACGCCTGTGTGTCCTACCATATCGCAGTTTGCGAAGTTAAGTATCATAACGTCGTATTTATCGGTAGATAATTCTTTCAGAACTCTGTCGGTAACGAGATATGCGCTCATTTCGGGTTGTAAGTCGTAAGTTGCGACCTTGGGCGACGGAATAACTATTCTCGTTTCGCCTTTTACGGGCGCTTCTAATTTAGCATTGAAGAAAAAAGTAACGTGCGCGTATTTTTCGGTTTCGGCAATGTGCAATTGCGTTAACCCTTTATCCGCGAGATATTGCGGAAGAGTATTCTTGATTTCG
The DNA here is from genome assembly GCA_023403375.1 of Bacillota bacterium. GTDB lineage: Bacteria > Bacillota > Clostridia > Christensenellales > Borkfalkiaceae > UBA1259. The sequence goes on along the minus strand of JAEYEN010000010.1, from coordinate 12,817 downwards.
TCCGGCGGGAACGCTACGTACACGTCTTTGAAAGAAGCGTCGTACACGGCAAATCCCGTATATACGGGCGCCAAAAATCCGCTCTTTCTTTCAAAGAACATTCTCTTTCCTTTTTCTTCGTCCATATAGGGCGTGAATTCTTTTTGCGAGAACGCTCTCGTAATCTGTCTTGCTCTGTCGGGGCGGAAGTTAAAGAAAATTATGGAATCGCCCTTTTCTATCAATGCCACGGGCTTGCCGTCTTTAACGATATTGGTCGGCAAAACGAATTCGTCCGTAACGCCTTTATCGTAACTTTGTTTAAGAGCGTCAGTCGCGCTGTCCGCTTTTTCGCCGTTACCCAACGTCAGCATATCGTATGCTTTTTCGGTTCTGTCCCAGTTGTTATCTCTGTCCATTGCGTAATATCTGCCGCAAACGGAAGCGATTTCGCCGTATCCCGACTTTTTGATTTCGGCCTCCAACTCTTTAACGAATTCCATACCCGACATAGGGTCGGTATCTCTTCCGTCCATAAAGCAATGAACGTAAGTATGTTTTACGCCCGAGTCTTTCGCCATTTTCAAAAGGGCGAAAAGGTGCGTTATATGGCTATGAACGCCGCCCGTTGACAAAAGTCCGTAAAGGTGCAGGCTTTTATCGTTTTTAACGGCGTTATCAACCGCCTTTTTAAGCGCGGGGTTTGTGAAAAAGTCGCCGTCGGATATTGCTTTGGTGATTTTCGTCAAGTCCTGATAGACTATTCTGCCTGCGCCGATATTTAAATGTCCCACTTCCGAATTGCCCATCTGCCCGTCGGGAAGCCCCACGTCCATTCCGCTTGCGCCGATAAGCGTGGAGGGATATTCTTTCATATACTCTTTAACGTTTTTGCTGTCCGCCGCGTATACGGCGTTGCCCACGGTTTCTTTACGATAACCGTATCCGTCCATTATTATTATACAATTAGGTCTGTTCATAATAAATTTCCTTTGACGCTTTATTTTTTTCGATTGTATTATATATTATCTTTTTGCAAAAATCAAGCGAATAAAAGCCTTGTCGCCTTATATCCTGACAACAAATTTTAACAGGCGATAAATTTTAATAAGCGGCAATTTTCGGTAGGCGATAAAATCCGATACTCGCAATTTACAAACGTAAATTTAAAAACGTAATTTAATTTTTCATTACAGATTTTCAAATATTGTCGCGCCCTTTTTACAAATCCAGACTATCATAGCGGCGGAACCGGCAAACACCGCCACCGCAACTATCAGCATATAAATTTCTACCGAAAGATAAGGCGCCAGCGCGATATACAGTGCGGCAAGTCCCATTGTCAGCACCATTCCGCCGAATATCGTTATAAATACCGAAAAACTTTGTTTAACCGCCGCAGTATCGCTATCGTAGTTAAGGTTTGCGTGGCGAATATTACACAAAAGCCCCAAGGCGTCGCTAAACAGAACGAATGCGACGGGAATTACGATTGCGAGAACAAAGCATAGTGCGTCAGACACTAAAAACGCAGCGGTAACCGTGGCGCAAACCAGCGTAACGGGTAACACCGCCAGCAAATGGAATGTAAATTTTGCCATTAAGACCGTAACGGATTTTACGGGAAGCGAATGAATTATCCACAGGTTTTTGCCTTCGAGAGAAACGCTGGGTGCCGAAATATCGGACATTGCCGCAAAAAGCGCAAAGATAAACGCGCCGAGAAATGCGAATAGTTTTCCGGAATTAAAGCCGTATTGCTCCAAATCGCTAAACAGCGATTTTATATCCTGCGCTTTGATTGCGAAAAACAGCGCTGCCGCAATCATAAAGATAAGCGGGATTGCGCAATTGAGAATATATGCGGAACTTGAAAAAAATCTCTTTGCTTCTCTTCTTAAAAGCGTGCGGAAAGGCGTTCTCTGTCCGTAACCGGAGAATTTTACCGATTTTACGCCTTGCGGTTTATCGGTAACGGTTTTAACGAACGTTTTAAGCAAAACCATTATCGCCACGCCAAAAACCGCCAGCATCATTCCAGCCGCCGCAAACAAAGTGCCTGCGTCCCCCGTCGCGCCCTTTCCGAACGCGTAAACGGGATAGATTTTCTTTACGCTTTCGCCGGCAGACTGCATATTGTTAATAAGTTCGGTCAGTATATCGCCCGCCGAAAAATATAATGCGTAAAACGCCGCAAGAAAAATAAGCGACACCACCACGGAAGCAAGACTTTTATTTTTCAGTCGGGAAGAAACCTTCGTAACGATAAAGCCGAGTCCGCAGGAGAGCGAAAGCACAAACAACGACAGAATAAGATACAAAAATAACTGACAGAACACTTCCCCGACCGACGGAGCCGCGACAAGCGCATAAGCGATTATCGACGGAACAAACACAATCGCCTGATAAACGAGTCCGTAAAGCCACACGCCGAAGAGCCGAGAAAAAACAATATATACGGGTTTTATGGGAAGAGATAACAGCAAGTCGTTATCTTTCACGTTATACAGTGCGGAACTCGTATTGAAAACGCTGCCGATAACGCCGATTAACAACGTCATAAGTCCGGCGATAGAAAAGTAGAACCACCCTAGTTCTGCCGCATAAAGCGGCTCGGCAATCCCCGAAAATGTGTAATGGCACACCGCCGACATACTCGCCGCAACGAACAAAACAAGCAGTGCGTAAACTACCGCGACGGCAGGTTTTCTGCGCCTGCCTTTTTTCTTGTCGATAAATATAAAAGACAGAGTTTGGAGCGTCTGTTTTTTTAATAACGTGCCGAACATTATTCTTTCTCCAAGCCAAGAAAAACGTCTTCAAGCGAATCGCCGCTTTTAACTTCTTCCATCGTTCCGCATTTTATAAGTTTTCCGTCTTTGATTATGGCGACCTTATCGCACAGTTTTTCCGCCACTTCCAGAACGTGCGTAGAGAAAAATATCGCCCCGCCCTTTTCGCAATGCGCGCGCATCATCCCTTTTACGGTATGCGCCGCTTTGGGGTCCAAGCCGACGAAAGGCTCGTCCATTATTATAAGTTTAGGGTTATGCATAAATGCGGAAATCAGCGCAAGTTTCTGTTTCATTCCGTGGGAGTAGGAAGATACGGGTTTATTAAGGTCGTTTGTAAGTTCAAACTCTTCCGAATAAAACCTTATACTGCTTTCACGCTCGGCAGAAGTCATCTTAAAAACGTCCGCAATAAAATTAAGGTAGCCGTTACCCGTCATAAACTCGTAAATATCGGGGTTGTCGGGAAGATATGCTATCTGACTTTTACAATAAATCGGGTCCTTTTTTATGGATACGCCGTTTATATAAACTTCGCCCTTTTCAAAGCGCAAAATACCCGTAACGCATTTAAGCGTGGTGGTCTTTCCCGCGCCGTTATGCCCTATAAAGCCGTAAATTTCACCGCCGTTTATATGTAAAGACAGGTCGTCTACCGCAACCTTTTCGCCGTAACTTTTTGTAAGATTTTCTATTTTTAACATTTTAACCTTTCCCCTGAAAACAAAAAAACTCCGCTTGTAGAAAGCGGAGTTTTTAAGCGTCAATTAGTCTTTATAGTTGACAATAGCCGCAAAGTCGTTTGCTTTGAGCGCCGCGCCGCCGATTAAGCCGCCGTCGATATTTCTCATAGCCATAAGTTCTTTGCAGTTTGCGGGTTTCATGCTTCCGCCGTATTGAATACGGAGCGCTTTGCCCACTTCTTGTCCGAACGCCTTTTTAACAACGCTTCTGATATAGCCGATAGTAGCGTTTGCGTCTTCCGCAGTTGCAGTTTTGCCGGTGCCGATTGCCCACACGGGTTCATACGCGATTACGACGTTGGTGAAATCGGTAATTCCGTCAAGTCCTTCCAGAATCTGTTTTTTAAGAACTCTCTTGGTACGGTTCTTTTCTCTTTCTTCTAAGGTTTCGCCTACGCAAACTATGGGTTTTAAGCCCTTAGCGAGCGCGGTTTTCGTTCTCTTGTTTACGCTTTCGTTGGTTTCGCCAAAGTACTGCCTTCTTTCGCTATGACCGATGATGACGTATTCAACGCCTATTTCCAAAAGCATATCGGCAGAAATTTCACCCGTGAAAGCGCCGCTTTCAGCCCAAGCCACGTTTTCTGCGCCCAAGTGAATCTTGCTGCCTTCTATCGCTTTTTTCGCTATCCACAAATCCGTGTAGGGAACGCATATTACGACTTCGGGTTTTGATTTTGCAACCAAAGGTTTAAGTTCGTTGATTAAAACTTCTGCTTCGGCTGCGGTTTTGTTCATTTTCCAGTTGCCTGCAATAATAGGTTTTCTCATTGTAATTTCTCCGTTTTTAGTATATTTAGTATAATTTTATTTGGTTTTAATGCTTTTAATTGCCGACCGATAAAACGTTATTCTTAAAATCTTATATCGATTATCGATTAAGACGGTTCTGTTTCAACCGTTTTATTTCAGCGGTCGGTAAGACACTATTTTATAAACGTTCAAAGACTATTTTCGGATTTTATAATCGTTCGAAATATAGTTTCCAAAAACAATTTTCAATTAGTCTTTATCGTTAAGACATTCGATACCGGGAAGTTTTTTGCCTTCAAAAAGTTCAAGCGAAGCGCCGCCGCCGGTAGAGATATGCGTCATCTTGTCCGCATAGCCGAGGCTGGTTACCGCCGCCGCAGAATCGCCGCCGCCGATAATGGTGGTAGCCGTCGTTTCGGAAAGCGCTTTTGCAACCGCTATCGTGCCCTGTGCGAAAGTGGGGTTCTCGAACACGCCCATAGGTCCGTTCCAGATAACCGTTTTAGCGTTTTTAACCGCGTCCGCAAACAGTTTTTCGGATTCGGGTCCGATGTCGAGCCCCTCTCTGTCTGCGGGAATTTTATCAATCGCGCAAACTTCGCAATCTACCTTCGCGTCGATAGGATTGGGGAATTCTTTTGCGATACGCGCGTCTACGGGGAGAAGAAGCGTCTTTTTAAGTTCTTCCGCTTTCTTCATCATATCGGAGCAGTAACCTAACTGTTCGTCGTCTACAAGCGACTTACCTACTTCGTATCCTTTCGCTTTAAGGAAGGTGTAAGCCATACCGCCGCCGATGATAAGCGTGTCGCACTTTTCAAGCAGGTTAGAAATAACTTTAAGTTTGTCCGCAACTTTTGCGCCGCCGAGAATTGCGACGAACGGTCTTACGGGGTGTTCCAACGCGTCTGCCATAACGGACAATTCTTTTTCGATAAGGAATCCGCAAACGGCGGTTTTAACAAAGCCGTATTCCACTATCGCCGCGGTGGTAGCGTGCGAACGGTGTGCGGTGCCGAATGCGTCGTTTACATATATATCGCAATAAGACGCAAGTTTTTTACAAAGCGCTTCGTCTCTCTTTTCTTCGCCCGCTTCGAAACGAGTGTTTTCTAAAAGAACGACTTCGCCGTCTTTAATGTTTTTAACCGCTTCGTCAGCGGAAGGACCTACCACGTCGGTAGCGAAAGTAACTTTCTGTCCTAATTTTTCGGCAAGTTTTTCGGCAACGGGGAGCAAAGTGAATTTTTCTTTGTCTTTAAGCGCCTTTTTGAGATATTCCGCTTTTGCAGCCGCCTGTTCTTCCGCAGGGAGGGCTTCTACGGCTTTCTTCTCTTTTTTGTTAAGTCCGAAACCTTCGGTAAATATATTGTGGGGTTTGCCCATATGCGAGCAAAGAATAACTTTTGCGCCGTGTTCTACCAGATATTTAATGGTGGGAAGCGCGCCGTTGATTCTCGTTTCGTCAGTGATAACGCCGTCTTTCATAGGAACGTTGAAATCAACCCTGACAAGACATCTTTTACCTTTTACGTCTACGTCTTTAATAGATTTTTTATTCATATATAATCCTCCGAAACCCGTTTTATAACGGAATATTTCCTATTTTATCTTTTTTATTTTTATTATCTTATTTTTTCTTTTTTTAAGATTTTTATATCTTATCGTGTTAATTTTTTATATCTTTTTGCGTTAATTTTTGCGCAGATTTTTATAACTTAACCTTTAATTTTTAAGCATAATTTTTATTCTGCGTTTTAATTATATTTTATTTCGCTTTAAGCGTTCAAAATTACGTTATAACCTATTTGATTTCGTTATAACCGAATTATATTATAACCGTATTATAAATATTTCTTTACGCTTTCGACGACTTTTTCCGCAAGAATCTTATAGCCTTCTGCCGACATATGAACGCCGTCGGTAAATCTTGCGCTCTTCGGCATAGTTCCGCATACTTTATGCAGGTCGTCCACTTCGGTATCGGTGTTTTTTGCGATATCGAAAAGCGCTTCGTTCCTTTCGTCTACGAGAACTTTCCAGTTAGCGTCTTCTTTTTCCAAATCTTTATCCAGAACGGTGGTGATAGAAGCGAGAACGAGTTTGTTTTCTGCTTTTATGAGATTAACCATTTTGGTAAGGTTGTCCTTATACATTTCTTTGGTTACGCCCGCGCCGTGCAGACCGTTTGAAAAATGAACTACCGCATATTTGGAATCGGTTATAAAACTTTCAACCGCGGTTTTAAGAGTTTTTGTATATATGGAATAAGAAGTAGCCATATAATCCACTCTCGCAACGCCTTTAAGCATTTCTTTAACGTCGTTATAATACCCTTCGGTTATAGAATCGCCTATAAGCGCCACTCTCGGCAACGTGTCGTCGTTGGTGTAATCACACCAGATACGCGACCATTCAAAATCTTCTTTAATTCTGTTGCTACCTTTACCGTCGGCATTAAAGTCGAAAGTAATATCGTATACTCCCATAATATACTCCTTAACTTTTTTTTATTTTTTCGTGTAACGTTTTATAGAAAAGGCGATGTTTGTTATATGGTCGCCCACTCTTTCTAAGTTAGATACCGTTTGAAGGTAAATAGACCCGAGTTCCGCGCTGCATGATCCCTTTTTGACTCTCTCTATATGTCTGTTTTCCAGGTCTATACTTGCCTTGTCCACGCTTTCTTCCAGCACGTCTATTTCGGGCAGAATCGAAAGATCGGTTTTTTCAAACGCCAGAATGGATTTATCGAAAAGCATATCAATAGTGTTTTTAACGTCTGAAAGTTCTCTCTTCGCGTCGTCCGAAAACTCGGATTCTTCCGCTCTCAGTTTCATGGAGTATTCCATAATGTTTTCGGCGTAATCGCCCACTCTTTCTATGTCGACGACGACGTGGAAATAAGTACCGAGCACCTTTTCGTCGTGCGAAGTTATATCCCTGCTCATAACCTTAGTCAAGAAACTGGTAATGCTTTTATTAAGATAGTTTATAGCGTCTTCGTTATCTTTTAAGAGTTCCGCCTTATCGAGATTGTCGGATAAAAGCATATCCATTGCAAGGTCTATGTTTTCTTTGGCTATTCCCGCCATTTTGATTATTTCTTTTTTAGTGTTGTCAACCGCAATCGGCGGAGTTTCCAAAAGACGGTTATCGATAAACGTGAGTTTATGCTTTTCTTCCTGCGCGTCTTTCTTGTCGGGAATAATCGCCGTCGCAAGTTTTACAAGCGGTTTGATAAAAGGAATAAGCACGACGGTTGTAAGCACGTTGAATATGGTATGGAAGTTCGCTATTATTCTTTCCATACTGTCGCCGCTTATCGTCGTCATAAAAGAAGCGATTGAATCCGTCCAAATCCAGATAGGCACGATGCAGATTAAACAACCGAAAACGTTAAACAAAAGGTGAATTATAGCCGTTCTTTTAGCGTTTGTGGAAGTGCCGATGGAAGAAATTATAGACGTGATACACGTTCCTATGTTAGAACCCAAAATAATGAATACCGCGGTTCTGAAATTGATTGCGGAACCGAGCGCTATAAGTATACCCGTTACCGCCGCCGAACTCTGTATCAAAGCCGTGAATACTATACCTATCAACAAAAGCAACAGCGGGAAAATATTTTCGTTCTGGAAAATAGATTGAAAAAACGGCAGAAGATTTCCCTCTTCATCGTAAATAATGCTGTTAACAGACTTAGACATTATTTTAAGACCGATGAATATCATACCGATACCGACTAATATGTAGCCGACTTTTTTCATTCTGTCTTTTTTGAACGCCATCGTCATAATCATACCCGCGGCGGCGATTAAAGCCGCTATCGCGTTAATATCGATTGCGCCCGTGCCCGAAAGCGACAAAATCTGAGCCGTAACCGTGGTCCCGATGTTCGCGCCCATTATAACGGAAGTCGCCTGCATAAGCGTCATCAGTCCTACGTTAACGAAACCGACGAGCATAACCGTGGTTGCGGTAGAACTGTTTATAATGGCTGTAACCGCAACGCCGACGCCGACGCCCGCAAAACGGTTACTGGTCATTTTGCCGAGCAGTTTTTTCATATTGTTGCCGGCGACCTGTTCCAAGTTCGAGCCCATAAATTTCATACCGAACATCATAACGGCTATGCCGCCAAGCATAAAGAAAATATTATAACATATCGTTGTGCTCATGCAAAAATCCTTTGTGAAAGCATATTATTCATACATAATATATTTTACATTATATAGTGCCGTCAAGTCAACCGATTTAAATAAATTAGCCGATTTAAATAAATCAGTCGGTTTATATAAATCAGTCGCGAGTTTTATTATGCTCGTCCGACTATCTCCGTTTTGCCGCACGTCGTTCTCGCACTTGAACATATATTTGCGGAACAACTCTTTCCGCGTTAAACCGATTTTGCTTCCGCGCCGTTTGACGGCGCCGTTTATTATCGGTCGTTCCGTTTTTTATCTTTCAGGTATTTCGCCTTCGGTTTTTAAGTTTTCGTACCCCGTCTGTCTTAACGCTTCGTAAACTCCCACGCAAACGGAGTTTGAAAGGTTAAGCGAGCGGGTTTCGTCTTTCATTGGAATTCTCACGCATTCGTCGTAATGCGCCGCAAGAAGGTCTTCGGGCAGACCTTTCGTTTCTTTGCCGAACACAAGAAAATCGCCGTCTTTATATTTGGCTTCGGAATGAATTATTTTGGATTTTGTAGAATAAAACCAAAAATTATCGCCCGTATAATATTTTTCCATAACTTCTTCTATACTATCGTAATAGCGAATATCCAGAAAATGCCAATAATCGAGCCCCGCCCTTTTTAACTGCTTGTCCGTAACTTCAAACCCGAGCGGGCGCACCATATGTAAAACGCCGCCGGTAACGGCGCACGTTCTCGCTATGTTACCCGCGTTTTGCGGTATTTCGGGTTCTACCAGAACAATATTAAAAGCCATAAATTTACTCCTTAGTTTAGTTTTTGGTTTATCTTTGACCGATAAATTTAGTCAAGTTTATTTTTATTTAAATTTTTTAGCAACGTCGGGTCTTATATCCCCGACCGAATTCAATATGCCTAATTCAATACCCCGAATTAAAATCTCTGTACAAGCCGCGTCTTCTGCAACTGATAAGTCTGAAATCTTTTTCGGGTTTAATATCGGCGATAACCAAATCGCCGCCGCCCGCCACCGTAACGTTTCCTTTTATGTCCGCGCACATAGCGTAATTTTTTGCGCACATCGCCATAGGCACGCCGTTGGAAAACGCGCCTGCGCGCAACATAATCTGCGGCATAGCGCCTTCTAACTTTTTAAACAGACAAATTATAAAGTCGGCGTCACACAACGCAAGAACGCGCGGCACTTCGGGAAAGAACAAATCTTCACCCACGATTATACCTATTTTCCCTGCGGAAGTGTCGTATACCCTGAAACTTCCGCCGGGGACGAATTCGCTTTCGTCCACTGTGTGCGCCATATCGCTAACGCCGAGAATTTTGCCTTTATCCGCTATTACCGCGGAATGGCGGAAAACACCGTAAGTATCTGTGTCGCACCCGCTTATCACCGTGCCGCCCGTCTGTTTGGACAAGGACGCCACGTCGTGAAAATATTCCGTTTCGCCGGAAAGTTCTTTTTTGTAACTGACAAGTCCAAGCCCGTTAAACCCGAATACCAGAAGGTCGGCTTTGCCCGCTTCGGAGAGTTTTTCCTGCCATACTGTGTTTACCGTATCGGAAGTGGCGAAACATACCTTCATCATTACTCTCCTTATCCGCCTTTAAGGCGCGCTAACTTATAATATTAAAAAGGAAAGATTTTTGTTAATTTTTATTCGCATATTCGGCGTAACGGTTAAAAGTTTAACGCCGACCGCGTCATCAGAAAGGTTTGACATAACTAAAAAATTTTTAATCGAAGTATATCGAAGTATTTTGTCGTTAAAGAATTCAGCCGCCATATAAGCCATATAACTTTTTATATAACTTTCAGATGATTTTTAAATGAATTTATCGTTTATTATGCTTAAAACTTCGTCCGTGGACTGCGCGTTCATAAGCATAATGCGAAGTTCCTTTGAATTTTTGTCGTTCCTTATATAATACGGCAAGAATTTTCTGAATTCCGCCGTCGTCCGTTTTTCTCCGTACAGGGCGAGCATTTTTTTAATTTGTTCGGTCATAAACTTTTTTAACGTGTTTATATCGTCGGGCGGAGTTTTGGAGCAGAGTTTTGATATAAAGAAAGGATTTTTTATTGCGCCGCGGGCAATCATCACGCCGTCGGCACCCGTTCTGTCAATCATTTTATCCGCGTCTTCTTCCGAAAAGATACCGCCGTTTGCGATAAGCGGAATACCGACGCTTTTTTTAGCCTTATAGATAGCGCCGTAATCGGGTTCGCCGGAATAATACGCTTCTCTCACCCTGCCGTGCACGGTAATAAGTTTTGCGCCGGCGTTTTCAGCCATTATTGCAAAGTCCGAAGCCACGTCGTCTCCCGTTTTTTGCCCCGTCCTTATTTTAACCGTTATGTTTTTTCCGCTTTTAACGCATTCTTTTATAATATTTTCCGCTTTTTTAATATCTGTCAGAAGCGCGCTGCCCTCTCCGTTTTTGAAAACCTTAGGCACGGGGCAACCCATATTTATATCTATAACCGAAAAGTCTTTCAGCGCTTCGCTTTCTATCGCGCTGCGCAAAAAAAAGGCGTCCGCCCCGAAGAGTTGCGCCCCCGTAAGATTATAATTTTCGCTTTTTAAAAGTTCCTTGGAGCCTTCGCCGCCGTAGCATAATCCTTTGGCGGAAACAAGTTCGGTAAAAGTAAAACCCGCCCCTAATTTTATTGCGAGCGAACGGAAAGGACTATCCGTATAGCCAGCCATCGGAGCGAGAAAAACGTTATTTTCAGTTTGAACATTGCCTATACAAAGACTTTTTAACCGCATATCTGCCTTTTGTAGAAAATAATATAATAAAGTTTAACAGACAAGCGACAAAATAGCAAGCGATTGCGGATATTGCCGCGGCATAAATGTTAAGGTTTTTATCAAAAGACAAAAATACCAGCAAAAGCGTTTTTACCGCTATTGCCGAATACATAGTTATAACGGGCGCGTACGCCCTGCCCTTTCCTATCAGCGCGGCGTTCTGCGTTTGTATAAGAGATAGCAAAATTATATTCACTGCGGAAAGTTTTACCAAGTCGGAAGTGATTTTCTGTTCTTCCGAAGAGAGCGAGCGGAACAAAAACCCTACCGCCCTTTCGGCAAAAAAGAATTCCATAGCCGCGAAAACCATTGCCGAGAAAAAGGTTAAAAGCAAAGCCGACCAAACGCTTTTTTTGCCGTTTTTTACGTCCTTTTCCGCCGCAACGAAAGGCACAGTTACCGCAGAAATGCCGTAAAGCAGCGAAACGGGAAGATTTATAAGCGTTGTCGCCGCGCCCGAATACAAACCGAAAAGCGAAGTGGCGTTAGGAAGATAAGTGCCTAAAACGTTTATTATTATAAAACTGTCCACAACCTGCGAAAAAGGTATCGCCGTGCCCGTAAGCGCAACGGGAACGACAAGTTTTACAATGCTTTTACAGTCGCTTTTAAAAAACGATTTATCATAAGGCAAGAACTTTTTTTCTTTATCGTTTAACATTTCTTTCTTCGTTTTGATTTTATAAACGACAAATAAAAATATAAGCGCGGCGAGTTCCGAAAGCGTTACGGCAAAAGTCGCGCCGCCCACCGCAAGCGGAATATTATACGATAGCGCCGAAACGATTAAAAGTCCCGCCAGAAGTTTTATGCCCTGTTCCGTTATCTGGGAAAAGGCGGTTGGCTTCATATTTATATCGCCCTGAAAGAACCCCCTGTAACAGGATATAACCGAAACGAAAAAAACCGAAGGCGATAAAAAAACATACCCCCACACTGCGGAAGAGTTACCTTGCAGGGTTGCGACGGGCAGCCCCAGCGCCACCATTAAAACGCTGCCGATAAGCCCTACCAGCGAAAAAAGTTTTATACTGCTTTTTAATATTCTGTGCGAAAATTCCTTTTTGTCTTCTCCGCGCTCCGCAATCAATTTAGAAAGCGCGGACGGAACGCCCGCGCCCGAAAAATCAAGCAATAAGCAATAAACGGGAAAGACCATCTGATACAGCCCCAGCCCTTCTCCGCCGAGAATATTTGTAAGCGGCACCCTGTAAACGGCACCGAGTATTTTTGCAACGAACGCGCCCGCGCCGAGTATCGCCGCCCCGCCGAAAAGTTTTTTGTTTTTCATATGTAACGGTTTTATCAGGCGTAAAGCCCCGATAAAACCGCCGCGCACAACACGACGTTCTTTTCGTCTGCCGAAGTAAACCTTTCGGAAGAATTTTTATCGCACAATATAAGCGCGCCAAGTCTGTCGCTGTCCGCCACGATAGGCGCAACGATAACGTTTTCAAACGTTTCGTCTTCGCCGACGAACAGTTTTAACGGCTTGCCGTCTGCCCGGCAATTTATAACGCTTCTGCCGTCGCTTATTATGTCGTCCAAATCCTTAAATAAAGT
>JAEYEN010000008.1 GCA_023403375.1 Bacillota bacterium | reverse complement strand
AAACGAGCATTTGTAACGGACCTTTATCGTCCACATCCTGCGGTTCGAAGTAATTTATAATCGCGTCGAAAAGCGGCGTTAAGTCTTTACCGGGAACGTTAATATCGGTAGTCGCCGTACCCGCTCTTCCCGAACAGAAGATTATAGGACTGTCTATCTGCTCGTCCGTTGCGTTAAGGTCGAAAAGAAGTTCTAAAATCTCGTCCTGCACTTCGGAAAGCCTTGCGTCGGGACGGTCGATTTTATTTACGACGATTATGAGTTTGTGGTTAAGTTCCAACGCCTTTTGCATAACGAAACGCGTTTGCGGCATAGGTCCTTCGCACGCGTCTACAAGTACTAAAACGCCGTTTACCATTTTAAGCACGCGTTCTACTTCTCCGCCGAAGTCTGCGTGTCCGGGTGTGTCTACTATGTTTATTTTCGTATCTTTATAAAATACGGAAGTGTTTTTCGCAAGTATGGTTATGCCCCTTTCGCGCTCTAAATCGCCCGAGTCCATAACCCTGTCCATAACTTCCTGATTCTGTCTGAATATTCCGCCCTGTTTCAACATTTCGTTGACAAGCGTTGTTTTACCATGGTCTACGTGCGCAATAATGGCAACGTTTCTTACGTCCGTTCTTTTCATTTTTTGTCCTTTCCCGTCTTCTTTTTATCGGATTGTATTATTATTTTTGATATTGTTTCAATCGTTCTTTCGGGTGAAAATTCCTTTTTAATATAGTCGGAATAGTTCTCCGAAAGACTTCTATGTTCGCTTTCATTCATCGCGAAAATATTTTCTATCGTTTTAATCCACGCTTCTTTGTCCGCGCCGTCTATAAGCAAAGATTTATTCTCGAAATAAACGTCGGTTGCGGGCGTTTTCGTCGCAACGCACGGCAAACAGAATTGCGCGCTTTTAATAAGATTGATAAGCCCCGAAGCGTTATGGGTTTTAAGCGGCAAAAGCGTCAGATAAGAATTTTGCATAAGTTCATAGTATTTTTTCTCAGCCGTCTGAAAATATACCGTCATATTCTTCGGCGGATTTTCGACCTGAGAAGCAAAGTCTTTTTCCAGCGCGACGCAAACGAACTCTATTTCGGGAAGCCTGCCTGCGACTTCCGACAAAAGCGCCCAATCTCTGTTATTCATACCGCCCGAAAAACAGTATCTTTCGCTTTTAGGTTTATAATTCTCGAATTCAACGTATCCGCACGAATCGGGAACGTAGAAAAAGTTGTCGGCGTTTTTAAGCGATAAATGATTTTTCCAGACAATGTCGTTGCCTTTGGAATTGACGATTACGAAATTGTTTTTACTTAAAGCAAAGGATTTTTCAAGACGGCGTCTGATACCGCTGCTTGTCGGCGAAAGCCAATGTAAACTTACAATTCTGCGTTTTTTGAAAAACAGTCTGGAAGGAAGATATAAAATTACCGCAAAGTTCTGGCTCCAACACACGATAACGTCGTTACGGCGAGAAGAAAACAACGCCCGTAAACATTGCCCTGTTATCGTGCCTCGCACTTTTGAAAACGTCAAGTCTACTCTTACGCGAATCGTATTCCCTTTTTTTGTTTTTTACGACTTCTACTTCTCTGTCGGGAAATTTTGTTTTTAACTCTTTATAAAGCCGGTGTTCATATACGGGAAGCCGAAAACAAGCAAAATTTTATTCTTTTTTTTCATAACCGTTATTAAATACCGAACCGAGAAGCGCGATAAGCGTCTTAGCATCGTTTATTTTTCCGTTTTCTATCATTTTTTTAAGCGTTTGTTTATCAAACCATTCTCCGCTTAAAAATTCGTCTTTATCGAGATGAACTTTCCCGTCGGTTACGCCGTGCGCTTTATATATGTAAATTACTTCTTCCGTATACCCGGGGGAAGGATAAACTTCAAATATTTTTTCAAGGCTTTCCGCTACAACCCCGCCTTCTTCTTCAAGTTCCCGTTTTGCGGTGTCGTAAGGCTGTTCGCCCTTGTTTATCTTGCCTGCCGGCAATTCGTAAACAACCTTTTTATAAGGATAGCGGAATTGCTTTACGAGCAGAATTTTATCGTCTTTTTCGCAAAGAATACACGCCCCGCCGCTATGCTCTATTATTTCCCTTTTAGCGGCGTTTCCGTCGGGTAAAAGAACGTCGTCCACCCGAAGATTGAGTATCTTTCCTTTGTAAACGTATTGCTCTTTTACCGTCTTTTCATCAAAGTTCATTCTTGACCTCGGCAACGAGTTTGCCAACCTTTTTCGCTTCGTTAAAGAAGAGTATGGGGTGGGCTTTCGCAATGTATTTATAGGCGACGAACGCATAGTCTATCGCGTCTTTATCTTCGCTTATCATAACGTTTGCAAGCATATCCACGACAAGCGTCAGTTCTTCTTTTACGCTATCTTTAAGTTTGGAATTTTTTATTTTTTTCTTGTCTTTAAGAAGGATTTCTTTTACGGTTTTAATGCCTTCGCCGTAAATTTTCTGCGAAAGTTCTCTTTCAGCCTTTTCCTTTTTTTCCTGTTCCGCTTTTAATCTTTCCCTTTTCTCTTCTTCTTCGGTAAGCGCGTCTAACGGGTCTTGAAGTTTACCGTCAATAACGCTTTCCATAAGTCCCACTACGGCGTTTTTGAAAGGTTTTATCATTCTGTTTGCAAAAGCGTTGTATTTTTCGTAAGTACTGCCGTCTTCGTAAAAATATTTATCCAAAAACGCGCTGAACGATATGCTTTTATTGTCTATCTCCATTAAAATATTGAAGATGAACGCCAGAAGTTCTCTCGAAGAAGCAGGCGTTACAAATTCGCCCTTATCGTCCGACAGCGGGTTTTTTACGAGATATTTAGTTTTCGCTTTGTTATAATCGAAGTCGGTAAGGCAGTTTTTAAAAAGTGCGACGAGAGTATCCGACGCGGCGATGGATTTAAGCAAATTAACTATTTTTATATCCGCCAAAATGTATTTTCCTGCAATAACTTCGTCCGCGCGGGCGGAAAAATTATCTAATTCTTCGCGTTTTGTCAAAACGATTACCTCCGTTAAACAACTTTTTTAAATTCTGAACGAAAATTATTTCCACGCAATTTTTCAAAGTAAATTATACCACATTATATAGTAGATTATAAACATTTTTCATCACTATTTCGCAAAAAAATGATAAAATTCTTTACATTTCTCACTTTTTATGCTTTAATTATATTCCATAGTGAATTCAGGGGGTGGCAAAATGCAGGTCAAGGGCGATTCGTCCGTAAACAAGTTAATATTGCTTTTCGTCTTTGACAAGATGGAAGTTCCGCTTTCGGAAAACACCATTTTAGATATGTGTTGTTCTTCCAACAACTGGCTTGCGTATATGGACTGCCAGCCTATTTTGAACCAACTTCTGGAATGTAACTGGATTTACAACATAAACACTTCCGGCGAGCCGCTTTACACCATAACGCCCGACGGCAGGGTTTGTCTTGCGAACTTTTTTATAAATATCCCCGCTTCCGTAAGAGAAGAGATTTCGCTTTTTATTAAAAACAATCGCACGCGTTATCGCAGAAAACAACAATGCGTAGCCGATTACTTTATGAATAAAGATGGAACGTATACAGTATATCTTAAAATTATAGAACCCGTTCAGCCTGCTTTGGAACTTAAACTTGTAGTGCCTAATCGCCAGATAGCGAAAGACATTTATAAAAAATGGGGCGAAAAAGCGACCGACGTTTACCGCAATATTTACGAAAATCTGGTGGATTGAACATATGTACACTTATAAAACCAAGGGCACCTGCTCTACTTTAATAAAATTCAACGTAAACCCCGACGATACCGTTTCCGACGTGGAGTTTGTTGGCGGTTGCAAGGGCAACCTTCAAGCCGTTTCAAGACTTGTGGAAGGCAAAACGGTTGACGAAGTTATTTTTTTGCTTAAAGGTATAGAATGCAGGGGCAAAACTTCTTGCGGCGACCAGTTGGCAAACGCGCTTATCAAATATCAGTCCGAACACGGTAAAGAGAATAATTAAACGCGCAGAAATCAAATCTCCCTGTCGCCCTACCCGCTTTTTTAACTTTTTCGGCATTTTTGCAATCGTTATCAAAGAAAAATTAAATCGACGGTCCATACTGTTTAACCAAAATTTATTACAGATTAAAAGCGGAGCGCTATTTAGCGCTCCGCTTTTGTTTATTTTTTGTTTATCTTCGGCTTTATAATCTAATTATATTTGTATCTATTTATAACTCGATAGTCTGAAAAGTCTGAATCCTGTCTGAATTCGGTTAAACCATTCTTTGCCCATTCCGATTTAATACGGAAAAACTCTTTCTCGTAATTTACATTTTAAGCGTTAGTTTTTTGCCTTAATTCTTTTATTCCGCAAATTTTTCCAAGATTACGGTAAACGGTCCGTCGTTAGTCTGATTTATTTTCATATCCGCACCGAACACGCCCGTTTTTACGGGAACGCCCGCTTTTTTAAGCCCTTCCGCAACGTAAAGATACAGTTCGTTTGCCCTGTCGGGCGTTTCTGCCGACAAAAAGTCCGGTCGGTTACCGTGTTTTGTATTTGCGCAAAGAGTGAACTGCGATACAAGCAGTATCTCGCCGCCGACGTCTGTTATAGATTTGTTGGTCTTTCCGTTTTCGTCTTCAAAAATTCTCAACGGCGGTATTTTTTTAATCATATAATCGGCTTCGTTTTCCCCGTCGCCCTTGAAAACGCCGAGATATATAACGTAACCGTTACCAATTTCGGAAATAATTTTCCCGTCTACTTTTAGCACCGCGTCTGAAACCCTTTGTATAACCGCTTTCATCTTCTCGCTTCCTGAAATAATTTCGTTACAAATATTTTATCACATATTTATATTATTGACAAACGGAGCGACAAATTGTATAATATATTTACTTAAAAAATTTCGCTAAAACATACTTGTACGGTTAAAACCGTGCTTTTTTATTATAATTTCGGCTTATTTTCGGCTGAATTCAGGCGCAAAATGGAACAGGAAAAAGTAAAAAAAATTGCATTCAGAGTTTCGATAGTAACTATCGCGGTAAATTTTCTTCTGACCGCGTTTAAATTATGCGCGGGCTTTATCGGCGAATCCGCCGCAATGATTTCGGACGCGGTGCACTCCGCGTCTGACGTTATCAGCACCGTAATCGTGATGATAGGAATTGCGGTATCGAGCAAACCGGACGATAACGCCCACCCCTACGGGCACGAAAGATTAGAGTGCGTGGCTTCCGTTATGCTTGCCGTACTTTTATTCGGCACGGGCGGAGTTATCGGCTATAACGGCGTGGCAAGTCTGATAAGCGGCGCATATAAAACCATTCCCAAACCGCAACTAATCGCGCTTATCGCGGCGATTTTATCTATCGTCGTAAAAGAAGCGATGTTCTGGTACACTTATGTAAACGCAAAGAAAATATCTTCGCTGTCATTAAAAGCGGATGCGTGGCACCACCGTTCGGACGCGCTTTCTTCTATAGGTTCGCTTATCGGTATCGGCGGCGCAATGATTTTCAATCTTCCCGTTCTGGACGTGGTCGCTTCGCTTATTATATGCGTATTTATCATTAAAGTTTCGATAGACGTGTTTATAGAAGCGGTAAACAAAATGGTAGATAAATCTTGTTCCGAAGAGAAAATAAGAGAAATTAAAAACGTTTTGTTATCCGTCGAAGGAGTTTTAAGCATAGATAAACTTAAAACCCGTATGTTCGGCAATAAAATATACGTAGACGCGGAAATCGGCGCGTATAAAAATCTCACGCTGGAAGCGGCGCATAAAATTGCGGAAGCCGCTCACGAACAATTGGAAGCGTCCGACGAGAATATAAAGCATTGTATGATTCACGTTAACCCCGTGGATATAGACGAACTTATCGAAGAAGTTGACGGCAGTATAGAAGACGAAATTTCGGAAGACTGAAAAAATCAATACAAAAAACAATTTACAATTTTGCGGTGTTAAAATGAAATTTTACGGATTAGAAAAATTATCGCTTGTCGATTACGACGGAAAAGTGGCTTGCACGGTGTTTGCAGGCGGCTGTAATTTTAAGTGCGGTTTCTGCCACAACGGACCGTTGGTTACCGAAACCGAAACGCTTGCGGAACTTTCGGAAAAAGAAGTTTTGGACTACGTTTCGAGCCGCAAAAATATTTTGGACGGCGTTTGTGTTACGGGCGGCGAACCTACGCTACAAAAAGACTTGCCCGATTTTTTGGAAAAACTCAAAAAAACGGGGCTTTCGGTCAAACTCGATACCAACGGAACAAACCCCGCAATGATAAAAAGCATTATCGAAAACAACCTTGCCGATTATTTTGCGACGGATATCAAAAACGATAAAGAGCATTACGCCGAAATTATAGGTTTTAAAAAGTACGACGTGTCTAAAATAGACAAAACGCTGGAATATTTTAAGAGTTACGACGTCGATTACGAACTCAGAACCACCCTTATAAAGGAATATCACCACGCCGAAAACATAGAAAAAATCGGCGAGTGGATTTGCGGCGCAAAAAAATACGTTTTGCAAAAATTCAAAGACTCAGATACCTGCATAACCCGTTCTCTTAACGAAGTGGACCAATCTACCGCCGAAAAATTTTTGGAAATTGCCAAAAAATACGTTAAAAACAGCAAATTAAGGGGTTACTGAGTTATTCTTAACAAAAAAATTAAAAGCGAGGCTTTTCGCCGCGCTTTTTAGTTTTTTTCTATTTGTTTTTACTCTATTTGTTTTAGTTTTTATTCCGAATATTTTTATCCCGCCCGATAAATTTTCCCGTAATTTTTAACGTATGCTTTTTACTTTCGGAACTTCTTTCGCGACTTTTAACAATTCCGCTTAACGACAACTCTTTTTTCTTGCGGATAAGTCTTATTAAAACACTCTTCGCACAACTGACCGCCACCGTCAACGTAAAAACTCCTTCCGTCTATCCCGCTCGCCTTGTTTATCTCTAAGTTTTTACCGCACAAAACACACTTTTCTTTATCGCAAATATTGTTTTTTTTTCATAAATTTTACCTTTTCTACTCATAAATATTATAGACTAGAAAACTAGCCCTATCAAGCGGATAGACTAGATTTCTAGTATAATCTAGATAAATATGGTAAGAGATGACGTTACGGAAGTTTTTTCTTCCAGACTGAACAAACTTATAAAAGAGCATAAAATCAGCAGATACAGACTTGCGAAAGACCTTTCCGTCAATAAACAGACGGTCGCCTTCTGGTGCGACGGAGTTAACGTGCCTAAAATAACGTATTTATACGAACTTTGCATTTATTTCGACGTGTCTGCCGATTATCTTATAGGATTAGAAGACGAAAACGGAACAAAACTCTAATTTTTTGTTTCATAAGATTTCCTCAAACATTTTAGTTATCCTATACTTTCTGCGTGCGCCGTTTTTTGTTATACTGTTTTCGCCGTATGCACCGATTTTTTCGATATACTATGTGTCCCGTATGCGCTACGCAACTTCTGAGCATTGTCAGATAGTCGGCTTAAAGCGCAATTTTTCATTTTGGCTTTTGTCTTTCCGGCTTATTTCTGTTTTACAATCAAATTTTTTTTAGAAAAAAACTCTCCGCTTTATAAAAGCGGAGAGTTTTATTTTTTATGAAATTCAACTAATAAAATTTATTTATTATTTATAAAATTTATTTTAGTTTTCCAGACTTTCCAGATAGACGGAAGCGTTTGTTGCCGCAACGGCGCCGTCCGCAACTGCGGTGGCAACCTGTCTTACAGCTTTTGTTCTGCAATCGCCCGCAACGAAAAGCCCTTCCGTTTTAGTCTTACAGTTTTCGTCGGATACGATATACCCGTCTTTATCAAGGTCCACCAAATCGGAAAACGCTTTATTATCGGGAACCTGCCCTATCGCAACGAAAACCGCAGGGATTTCGTGCGTTAAGATATTTCCGTCTTTATCCTTATATTCTACCGCTTTAAGTTCGGTATCGCCCAAAAAGTCCGTAACGCTGGTGTTGGGGCGGACTTCTATGTTGTCTTTCGCCCGTAACGCTTTAACCAGTCTTGCGTCGCCGAAGAATTTATCGAAAAGGGTGTAAACGTATACCTTTTTACAGTATCCTGACAAAAGGAGCGCATATTGAAGGGCGGTGTTCGCGTCGCCAATAACCATAACTTCTTTGCCTTTATAAAAGGCTCCGTCGCAAATAGCGCAGTAGTACACGCCCTTGCCCACCAAATCGTCTCTTTCGGACTTGGTTCTTAAATGTTTATGTTTAACGCCTGCGGCGATAATCACGCTTTTGCCCTGATAGTCGCGGTATTCGGTTTTAACGGTAAAAACGCCGTCTTTTTTCTCTATTCCGATTACCTTGTCTATCTCGACTTCCGCGCCCAAAGACGTTATCTGCTCGAAAAGATTATCCGCAAACTGCTCGCCGCTGATTTCTTTTATAGACGGATAGTTTTCAAGTCTTGGCGAAGTGGCAATCTGCCCGCCAAGGCTTTCTCCTTCCAAAACCAAAACTGTTTTTCCGTTTCTTAAAGCGTAAAGCGCGGCGGTCATACCCGCCGCGCCGGCGCCTATTACAATAATATCGTACATTAGTTCAAACTCTCGATGTATTTTCTGATTTCGCTTGCGTTATCGAACGCTTTAAATCCGCTTCCTTCGGGAACCAGAAGAGTGGGCGCTTTTTTAACGCCGTATTTTACGGTCATCTCTTTATTTTCTTCCGCGTTTACGGTTGTATATTTAATACCTGCTTTGTCGAGCATCATTTTGCTGGTTTTGCAGTTGGGACAACCGTTTCTCGTGAACAACGTAGGTCCGTCGAGTTCGGGCGCTTCGGTCTGCTTTTTCTCACACTCGCAATTCTCGTCTTTTTTGTGGAATTTGGAGTGTTCGATATCGTAAACTTTACGCATAGCAAACTCTTCTCTCTTACCGTCGTTCCAGTTCTGAACGGGGCGATAATAGCCTGTTATACGGCTGTACACTTCGGTAGTTCTGCCGCATACGGGGCATTTATACACTTCGCCCGCGATGTAACCGTGGTCCGCGCAAACGGAATAGGTAGGCGACATCGTGTAGTACGGAAGTTTATAGTTTTCCGCAATCTTTCTGACTAAGTTTGCCGCCGCCTTCCAGTCGGGAAGTTTCTGACCTAAGAACGCGTGGAATACGGTACCCGACGTGTAAAGCGTCTGTAAATCGTCCTGAATGTCGAGTGCGGAGAATATATCGTCGGTATATCCTACGGGAAGATGCGAACTGTTGGTATAATAAGGCGTTTTGTCGTTGTCGGACGCCGTGATTATATCGGGGTATCTCTTCTTGTCGTGTTTTGCAAGACGGAAGGAAGTGGATTCCGCAGGGGTCGCTTCCAGATTATAAAGGTCACCGTAAAGTTCCTGATAATCGGAGAGTTTGTTTCTCATAAAGTTAAGCACGTCTTTGGTAAAGGATTGCGCTTCTTTACTCGTCATATCTTTCTTTATCCATCTCGCGTTAAGGCAGGCTTCGTTCATACCGACCAAACCTATCGTGGAGAAGTGGTTGTTGAAAGTTCCCAGATATCTCTTGGTGTACGGATAAAGTCCCGCTTCCAGAAGTTTGCTTATGGTGTCGCGTTTTACTTTTAACGAACGCGCGGAAATATCCATCATATGTTTAAGTCTTTCGTAGAACTCTTCTTCCGTTGCGGAAAGATAAGCGATTCTCGGCATATTTATGGTAACGACGCCGATAGAACCGGTGCTTTCGCCGCTGCCGAAGAATCCGCCCGATTTTTTACGCAATTCTCTGAGGTCGAGCCTTAATCTGCAACACATCGAACGAACGTCCGACGGTTCCATATCGCTGTTTATATAGTTAGAGAAATACGGAGTGCCGTATTTTGCGGTCATTTCAAATAAAAGTTTGTTGTTTTCGGTTTCGGACCAGTCGAAATCGCGCGTAATCGAATAGGTAGGAATAGGATACTGGAAGCCCCTGCCGTTCGCGTCGCCTTCTATCATTATTTCGATAAAGGCTTTGTTTACCATAGCCATTTCTTCAACGCAGTCTTTATACTTGAAGTCCATTTCTTTACCGCCGACAAGCGCGTTCATCTCGGCAAGGTCGTTAGGAACAACCCAGTCAAGCGTGATGTTGGTAAAGGGCGCCTGAGTACCCCATCTCGACGGAGTGTTTACGCCGTAAATAAAGG
>JAEYEN010000127.1 GCA_023403375.1 Bacillota bacterium | reverse complement strand
ACGCACCCCGTTATTTATTTCGACGGGCCGGTTTACCCCGATATGAGCCTTCCGCTTAAAGAACGGCAGGCAGACCTTGCCGATAAAATCAAAAATCTTATGAAAAGTCGTGTGGAAGAATGTAATTCCGCGGCGGACGATTATCATATATACTTAAAGGCGGAAAGCAAGGAAGAAGTCCGCACGGAGATAGAAAAAATCAAAAAAAGTCGGATAGACTAAAAAGGCAAAAAGGAAAAGTTAACATATATTAAAAAAGTCGACGAATGAATTTTCGTCGGCTTTTTTATTGGTTGGTTTTCGTCTGGCTTAGAGTTGGTTTTTTATCGGTTTTTTTGGTGGCTGCTGGTTTCTTATTTGGCTGCGGATTATGGGGGGGTACTTTTCGTCTGACTATGGCTGGGTGGTTTCGGGTTGGTTATTGAATGGGTTTTCGTCTGGTTTTTAGGTTGATAATTTTATATTTTGTAATATAAAATTGTTGAAAAAACAAATTTAAGCGATTATAATAATAACTATGAAAGAGATAAACGGAAAAACATATACAGAAGGCGTATCGCACGATTTTAACGAACTTTTAGAGATAATTAAAGTTTTAAGAAGCCCCGTCGGTTGCGAGTGGGATAGGGCGCAGACCTTTTCTTCTATGAAAGAATGCTTAAAAAACGAATGCGGAGAAGTGATTTCCGCAATAAACAACGGCGATTACGATAATTTGTGCGAAGAATTGGGCGACGTGTTGTTGCAGGTTTTATTAAACGCTCAAATTGCCGAAGAAGAAGGGCTTTTTACGTTTAACGACGTGGTAAACGGGCTTGCGGAAAAACTTATAAGAAGGCACCCGCACGTTTTTGGCGACGCGATAAGACCGACGACGCCCGAAGAAAGTCTTGCGATGTGGCGTTCCGTAAAAGAAAAAGAGAAGAAGTTAAAAGCGTTGAAAGCGCAAAATAAAAATCAGGTGAAATAAGCGTAATAATCCGTTTTTTAGTCTTATAATTCCGACGAATGCGCATATAAAACCTATGCGCAAAAAAAACCTATGCGCATAAAAGTCGTAAATAAGAAAACTTATAAAAAACCGAATTAAAAAGGCGACATTATGAACGGTAACGAAAAAAGAACAGACGATTACGAAAGAATGATTGCGGGAAAACTTTATAACTCCGCGAGCAGGGATATACAAAAACAACACATAAACGGAATGTATCTATGCGAAAAATATAATAAAACGTCCGTTAAAAACGGCAAAGCGAGAACGCGCGCGTTAGAAAAACTGATTCCGTCCGCAATAGGCAAAAACGTAGAGATTTTTGCGCCCTTTTATTGCGAATACGGAGTGAACATAACTTTGGGCAAAGAGTGTTTCGTCAACTATAACTGCACTTTTTTAGACGTTGCGCCCATAAAACTCGGCAACGGCGTGCTTATAGGCGCGGGCGTTATATTAGCAACGCCTAATCATCCGCTTTTGGCGGAAGAACGGTTAGACGCCGACTATCCCGACGGCAGACACGACCTTGAATTCGCAAAACCTATCGTTATAGAAGACGGTGCGTGGATATGTTCTGGCGCGACCATTTGCGGCGGCGTTACGATAGGCAAAAACAGCGTTGTGGCGGCGGGCGCCGTCGTCACGCGCGACGTTCCGCCCTTTTCGCTTGTGGGCGGCGTTCCCGCAAAGGTTATTAGAAAAATAGACGAAGACGACAGGCTTAACGTGTGGAAAAAATACGAAAGCAACAGCGCACCCCTTTCTAAAAGAGAAGCGGACAGAGAAAATAAAGACAAATAGAAAACAGAAAATAAGAAATAGCAAATAAAAACAGTAAATAAATTAGCGGTATTTATAAACTCTATTTATAAAAATATTTCAATCGACCGAAAACGTTGCTTTTAAAAGCAAAAAAAGGAGAAAGAATTATGACGAACGAAGTGCTTGACGTAATCAAATCGAGAAGAAGCGTCCGCGCGTATAAAAAGGACGCGGTTAGCGAAGAACTGATAAACGCAGTAGTGGAAGCGGGAACCTATGCCCCGACGGGCAGGGGTTTGCAATCGCCGACTATCGTTGCGGTTACTTCCGAAAAATATCGTAAAATAATATCCGAACTTAACGCCAACGTTTTAGGGAAAGATTGCGACCCATATTACGGCGCGCCCGTAATAATTCTGGTGCTGGCGAATAAAAATGTCAACACCTGTGTGGAAGACGGCAGTTGCGTGCTTGAAAATATGATGCTCGCCGCCGCTTCGCTGAATCTCGGTTCTGTGTGGGTTCATAGAGAAAAAGAGATTTTTGATGGGGAAGAAGGCAAAAAATTGCTTAAAGAATGGGGACTTTCCGAAGACCTTATAGGCGTTGGAAGTATCGCGCTCGGCTATCCGCAATCCGTCGGTAAAGCCGCTGAAAGAAAAGCAAATTACGTTGTACGCGTTTAATAAACAAAAGACCTGAGTATAAAATAAAAGACCTGAATATACAATTTTTTCACAACATATAAAATAAAGGTTAAAAGGGCGGTAAAATTTTACCGCCTTTTTTTGCTTTTAGATTTTGCTGCTTGCAATGTCTGTTTTAAAGTGGTATAATCAACCTGTCGCATAAATCAAATATAACAGCAAGAAGTTCAGAGCATAGTGTAACTATGCTTATTTCCTTTTTTTGTCTTAAAAACTTGGTAAAAACGCAAAATTCGCCTTGACAGAAAGCAGATAAGTTCTTGCCATTGTTAGTTTTTGTGCGACAACTATCGGAGTTCGCGTTTTTCGGTGCGTGGCTCTGTGGCTTCGCACTTTTTTTTGCGATTTATACTGAAAATTCGGGCAAAAAAGGTTTTTTAAAAGTTTTTGCGGGAATTTTCGGGCTAAAATTTATACTTATCGGAGTATTTAAGCATAGAATAATTTTTAACCGCAATTTAATATTTTAAATAATGCGGAAAAAATATCGGAGGTTTTATGAAGAAAATTGCAGCAATAATTTTTTCGGTCTTGTGCATTTCGGTCGGAATTCTGTTTGCGGCTTGCGGCGATAACGGCGACGGCGATAGCGGCAATGGCGGCGCGCACGAACATTCTTTCGGCGAATGGACGATAACAAAGGTTGCTACCTGTACCGAAAAAGGCGAAAGGGAAAAAGTTTGTTCCTGCGGCGAAAAGGTTACCGAAGAAACGGCTTTGGTGCCGCATACCGAAGCGGTAGACAGTGCGGTAGCCCCCACTTGTACCCAGACAGGTTTGACCGAAGGGAAGCACTGCTCTGTATGTAGCGAAGTGCTTGTCGCACAGACGGTAGTTTCTGCTACGGGACATACGTCGAGCGAGTGGATAACCGATACTAATGCGACTTGCGAAAACAAGGGCGGCAGACATAAAGAATGTACGGTATGCCACGCTACGCTTGAAACGGAAGAGATTTCTGCGACGGGACATTCGCCCGTTACGGACGACGCGGTGGCGCCCACATGTACCCAGACAGGCTTAACAGAAGGAACGCACTGCTCTGTATGTAACAAAGTGCTTGTCGCGCAAACGGTAGTTTCCGCGAAAGGGCACGACCTTATAAATCATCCCGCAAAAGAGCCAAACTGTACGGAAACGGGACATAACGCATACGATACGTGCAGTCGTTGTTCTTATACTACGTACGTGGAATTGCCCATAACTCACGTAGAAGTTATCGATAGGGCGGTAGAACCCACTTGCACCAAGTCCGGCTTAACGGAAGGCAAGCATTGTTCGAGATGTAATGCGGTATTAGTAAGTCAGACGGTTTTGCCGGCAGGGCATAATATCGTAGACGGAACCTGTACACGTTGCGGATTGACCGTGGCAACAAAATTATCCTTTGCGCTTAACGGCGACGAACAGTCGTATTCCGTAAGGGGAATAGGCAGCGAAACCGCGACTAACTTTATTATTCCGTCCACGCATAACGGTCTGCCCGTAATCGCAATAAATCCGCAGGCGTTTAAGAATAACCTTAAAATAGTCAGCGTGATAATTCCCGAAAGCGTTGTTAATATAGGTTACAGCGCGTTTGAAGGTTGCCGTAATTTAACCGCCGTGGTTATTCCTTCAAGCGTTACCGAAATGCAGAATTCGGTGTTTAAGGACTGCGTTTCGCTTACCGACGTAAGTTTATTTTCAAATATCGTTTCTTCCGCTATATTCAGCGGATGCACAAGTTTAAGGAATATAACTCTTCCCGCAGGCGTTACCGAAATCGCAAGTATGGCGTTTTACGGTTGTACCGCGCTTAGGGAAATCGATATTCCGAACGGCGTTACGAGTATCGGCAATCAGGCGTTTGACGGTTGTGTGGAACTTGCGGAAGTAACGCTGTCAAGCGCGCTTATCGCTATTGGCAACAGTGCGTTCAACGATTGTGAAAAGTTGACGGCGGTAATTTTCCCCGATACTCTCGAAAGCATAGGGGAAAACGCTTTTCTTAATTGTAATCTTGTCAGAGTCGTTCTTCCCGAAACCGTTACAAAAATCGGCGATAGCGCATTTAAAATGCCGTCGGGCAGTCTTATCGACGCGACGGGCCCCGTCGCATTATTTAAAGCGTTATATCAGAACACGCTTACAAGCATGACCGTTTTATCGGGTGAAATTACTTACGGTACGTTCACCGACCTTGGAAACTTACAAACTCTTACTATCGGCAGAAACGTAACTTTAATAGAAAACCGCGCGTTTTACAGTACGAACGTGCTGGAAGCCATAACGGTAATAAGCGGCAACGCGGCATACCACAGCGCGGGCAACTGTCTGATAGATACCGAAAATAAAGTACTTATCGCGGGTTCGATAAACAGCGTTATCCCTAACGACGGAACGGTTACTTCTATTGCCGACGATGCGTTTACGCGCCTTGTTGGACTGACGCAGATAGTTATAGGAAGCAGCATAGAAAATATCGGCAACGGCGCATTCTCCGAGTGCACGGATTTGGCGACGGTAACGCTCTATTCGGGGCTTACCGAAATAAAGAGCAACGCTTTCAGCGATTGCCCTGTATCCGCCGTGTATTTTTACGGTACCGTTGCGGATTGGTGCAACATTGTAGGAAAAGAAAATTATATCGTTCAGGAAAATTACACCTTATATATAAACGGCACGGCGTTGAGCGGAGAAGTAGTTATCCCCGACGGCGTGAGAACGATAAATAACCTATCTTTCGCATACTTAACGGGAATAACCAAAGTTACCCTTCCCGCAAGCGTTACGTCGGTGGGAATCGGCGCGTTCAAAGGTTGTACTTCGCTTGAAGAACTTACGATATTAAGCACGCAGATAAGCATGCTTTGGGACGAAGCGTTCTTAAACTGTATTGCGCTTAAAAAGGTCAACATACCTTCCGTTGCGGCGTGGGTCGATATAGGGTTCAACGGCGAAAGCGGAAGTTGCAATCCGCTCTCTAACGGCGGCAATCTTTACGTCAACGGCGAATGTCAGCAGGAACTCGTCATTCCCGAAGGCGTTTATCACATAAACGGAAGAGCGTTCTGCGGTTCGGCGATAACAAAAGTAACTTTTGCCAAAACCGTTTACGAATTCGGCTCCGCAGTGTTCAAAAACTGCAAATTGCTTACGGAAGTGGAAATTCCCCGCAGCACGCAGACGATAAATTCTTCTTTATTCGAGGGCTGCACTTCTTTAACGACGGTAATAATTCCCGATACGGTGTCAAAGATAGAATATGACGCATTCAAAAACTGTATATCGCTTACAAGCATTACTATCCCGTCAAAGGTGAAAACCATAGGGCAAAACGCATTCAGCGGTTGCACTTCTCTTGAAAACATAATTATACCCGACAGCGTAACAAGTATGGGCGCAAATGTATTCGAGAACTGTACTTCGCTCGCAAGCGTCGTTATCGGCGCAGGCTTGGTAAAGATACCGGAATACGCGTTTATGGGCTGCTCGCTCCTTAACAACGTAGTCGTGCCCGACACCGTTAAGAGCATAGGTTACGGCGCATTCAAAAACTGCGCTTCGCTTACGGATATAACTCTGTCGCAAAACGTAACGGCGTTATTGGACGGTCTTTTCGTTGGTTGTACCGCTTTAACGCAGATTACAATTCCCGATAGTATAACGACTATCGGCAACAGCGTATTCAGCGGCTGTTACTCTCTTGAAAGCATAGTCGTTCCCGATACCGTAACCGCAATCGGCAGCAGCGCGTTTATGGATTGTACTTCTTTAACTAACGTTGTTCTTTCCGGTGCGCTGACGACAATAAAATCCAGCGCGTTTAACGGTTGCACCGCACTTACTGACGTAACTATCCCCGTAAGCGTAACGACCATCGGTTCCAGAGCGTTTATGAACTGTACAAGTTTAACTACAATTCATTATACCGGCACAGTTGAACAGTGGAAAAAGATTGATTTCTATACTTCCAGAAACAGTAAATGGGACCTGAATGCAGGTGAATATACCGTAGTTTGTTCAGACGGAACGTTGGATAAAAACAATAATTTGTTAAGTTAATCGAAACGGCAAATTAAAAGCCGTAGGGTAACCGACGTAAAATCTGTTACTACGGCAAAGAAAAAATATTAAAAGCCGAGAAGGAAAATTCTTCTCGGCTTTATTTTTTGCCTTTTTGTCGACCATAGGTTTACATTATTTAATTGTAAACAAAAAAATCCCCGTATCAAAATTGCGCACAAAACAAATAATGGTTAAAATAATAACGGTCTGTAAATTCTTTTTACAGACCGTTATTGCTTGGTGCCGCTGGTCGGACTCGAACCGACACGGTATCGCTACCACTGGATTTTGAGTCCAGCGCGTCTGCCAGTTTCACCACAGCGGCAAATTGTTTTTATTATTTGTTGCAAAATCCGTTTAGATTTGTTAAAATTTATAAAGAATATACTATATATATCTATTCCCACCGAACTTGCTTTATGATAATAGCATATTTTCAGCGATAAAGCAAGCGCTTAAAGGTATTTTTATGGAAAAATTAGTTCTTATAGACGGAAACAGTTTAATAAACCGTGCCTTTTACGCCATGCCGCTTTTAACCACAAAAGACGGAACTTATACCAACGCCGTTTACGGGTTTATGAATATGTTTTTCAAAATGCAAAGCGAAGTGAACCCCGACTACGTTGCCGTGGCGTTTGACGTGCATGCGCCCACTTTCAGGCACAAAATGTTTACCGAATACAAAGGGACGAGAAAGCCTATGCCCGAAGAGTTGCGCCCGCAAATACCGCTACTTAAAAAGGTACTTACGCTTATGGGCGTGTATATAGTAGAGAAAGAAGGTTCGGAAGCGGACGACATTATAGGCACGATTGCGAAAAACACCAAAACTCAAACCTTTATTTACACCGGCGATAAAGACTCTTTTCAACTTGTAGACGAAGAAACGTCGGTTTATTTTACCCGACGCGGTATAACCGACATAGACGTTTATTCCGCAGAGAATTTTACGCAGAAAACGGGGCTTTATCCCAAACAGATTATAGACTTAAAATCGCTTATGGGCGACGCTTCCGACAATATCCCCGGGGTGGCCGGAGTTGGAGAAAAGACCGCGCTTTCGCTTATTCAGAAATACGGTTCGTTAGACGGCGTGTATGAAAATATTGCGGAAATAAAAGGCAAACTTGCCGAAAAACTTATTGAAAACAAGGATACCGCTTATTTGTCGCATAAACTTGCCACTATCGATACTTCATGCGGGGTAAGTACAGACGTTTCTTTGATGCGCGTTCCGAAAAAATTCGGCGAAGAAGTAAAAAAGGAATTTATAAAGTTAGAGTTTAAGTCGCTTTATAAAAGAGAAGACTTGTTTAGCGTTGTTGCGGAAGAAAAAAGCGAACCCGAAGAACGTGAAATCGTTAATATAGATAATACAGATAAAATAGTGGAATATATCGGCGGAAAGCGTTACGCCGTGGTTTTAACGGCAGATGGACTTAATTTTTCCGACGGAGAGAAAGAGTATGCAGTAAAGTTCTCGCGCGATTTGTTGGGCGGACTTTCGGAAAGAAGCGTTTTATCCGCCGCAAAGCCGCTTTTCGGTAGCGATAAAAGTCTTATCCTGTTCGATAAAAAAACGTGTGCGCATACGTTGAAAGAGTTATACGGATTATCGCTTGACGCTTATTGCGACGACGTGTCGCTTATCAAATATCTTGTAGATTTTACGGGCGGCGGCGAAAGTCTGACGGAAGTTTTTGAAGAGTATTCATTAAATAAAGAAACGCCTGCATATTCGCTTTTTGCGTTGTTTAACGAACTTTACGCGCGGCTTGACGAAGAAAAAAACATCGACCTTTATAAAAACGTAGAGTTACCGTTGTCTTCGATTTTGTTCGATATGGAAGAAACGGGCTTTAAGGTAGACGGCGAAGCGCTTAAAAAGACGGGAGAAAAGTACAGGGAAATTCTGGACGGACTGGAAAAGGAAATACGCGAGTTTTGCGGCGAACCAGAACTCAACGTTAATTCGCCCAAACAGTTAGGAGAAGTGCTGTTTGTAAAACTTAAACTCGGCAAAGGGAAAAAGACCAAAACGGGCTATTCAACGAATGCAGACGTGCTGGAAAGCCTTGCGGACGCTTCGCCCGTTATTCCGCTTATTCTGAGATACAGAAAAATACAGAAACTGTATTCGACCTATGTGGAAGGGTTTAAGCCGCTTATAGACAAACAGACGGGCCTGATACACACGTCGTTCAATCAGACCGTTACAGCAACGGGGAGATTATCGTCAAAAGAACCAAACCTGCAAAACATTCCCGTAAGAGATGACGAAGGGCGGGAGTTGAGAAAGTTTTTCGCTTCACGGAGTGCGGACGGAGTGCTTCTAGACGCAGATTATTCGCAGATTGAATTACGGCTTCTGGCGGCGTTTTCTGGGTGTAAAGGGCTTATGGAAGCGTTCAGACGTGGCGAAGACGTGCATAGTTCCACTGCGGCAAAAGTTTTCGGCGTGGCGATAGAAAAGGTAACGCCGAAAATGAGAAGAGAAGCAAAAGCCGTGAACTTTGGCATTATTTACGGCATAAGCGAATACGGCCTTGCAAAAAATCTCGGGATTTCGCCGTTTAAGGCAAAAGAATATATCGATTCTTATTTTAAGCAATTCCCCGAAGTAAAGGAATATATGGACAAAAACGTTGCTCAGGCAAAGGAGAAAGGCTATGCCGAAACCTTTATGGGCAGGCGCAGATATATCAGAGAACTAAGCTCTTCCAACTTTGCGATGCGGCAGTTCGGGGAGCGGGTCGCGATGAATATGCCGCTTCAAGGAAGCGCGGCGGACATTATCAAAGTGGCTATGATAAACGTTTCCGACAGGCTTAAAAAGGAAAAATTACAGTCTAAACTTATACTTCAAGTCCACGACGAACTTATAATCGACGCGGTGGCGGACGAAAAAGAACAAGTAGAAAAACTATTAAAAGAAGAAATGGAAAATGCGGCGGCGTTATCGGTGCCGCTTACGGTAGACGTCGGAAACGGCAAAACGTGGTACGACGCGAAGTAGAATTATGAAAAAAAGAAAAGTAATAGCCGTAACGGGCGGGATAGGAAGCGGTAAGTCTACCGTGCTGGAAATAATAAAGTCGCTGGGATATACCGTCGTTAGTTGCGACGAGATTATTGATAAACTTTATCGTAACGGCAAGGTTAAACGGCGGTTAAAGCGCGTTTTTCCCGATTGCGTGAGCGGCAGAATCGTGCTTAAAGCGGACAAGAAAAAATTGGCGGAAAGAGTTTTTTCGGACGCCTTCGAAAGGAAAAAACTTGAAAATATTATGCACCCGTTAGTGCTTAAAACTGCGATTAACAAGGCGCGGCGCGGGGGTAAAGAGTTATCGTTTGTGGAAGTGCCGCTTCTTTTTGAAGGGAATTATCAAAAAACGTTCGACGGAGTTATCGTCGTAACGCGCGGACTTGATTTACGAATTGCGGGCGTGAAAAAGCGTTCCGATTTAAGCGAAGAAGAGATAAGGAAGAGAATGTCCGCGCAGATAAATTACCAGGAATTCGACTTGTCGCCATATACCGTTATCGATAACGACGGAGCGATGGCGGAACTGAAAGAAAAAGTAATTTGCGCAATTAAAAATTTTTGAAAAAATTGAAAATTAACAGGTGACAGTTATGGATATAACGGTAAGAAAATTCGAGAAAAAGATTTGCCGCAAATGGTAAAAATATGGAATGAAGTAGTTGCCGACGGCGTGGCTTTTCCGCAGGAAACGGAACTTACGGAGCGGTCCGGCGAAGAATTTTTTGCGGGACAGACGTACACCGCCGTGGCGGTTGACGAAAATACGCAGACGGTTTGCGGATTATACATGCTTCATCCGAACAACGTCGGTCGATGCGGGCATATCTGCAACGCGAGTTACGCTGTAAAAAAGAATTGCGCGGAAAGCATATAGGCAAAAAACTCGTTTCGGACTGCCTGATACAAGGAAAATTACATGGGTTTAAGAATTTGCAGTTTAACGAAGTAGTTACGACTAACGAAAGCGCAAAAAAACTTTATGAACGTCTTGACTTTGTTAAAATAGGCACGGTTAAAGGCGGTTTCCGCTTGATTAACGGTAATTATGAAGACATTTGCCTTTACTATAAAACGTTGTAAAAACCGTCGGTTTGGTTTTTATATTAAAAGCAAATAGATGGATTATAAAACAAAAAAAGACGGCAAAAACCGTCTTTTTTGTTTTGGTGGAGATAACGAGATTCGAACTCGTGGCCTTTTGAATGCCATTCAAACGCGCTACCAACTGCGCCATACCCCCGAACTCAATTTAGATTATAATACAATTTTTTAGTTTTTTCAAGCGAATGGGGGAGAAATTATTTTTGTTTAGCGTATTTTACTTTTCTCCGAGTAAAAACTCAGTGAAACGACAAAAAAACTCAATTAAAACGACGAAAACACACAATCTGTCGTATTTAGTTAAAGCAATATAATTAAAGTTCTTTCAATATTTTTTCGAGTTCTTTTGCCGCAACGGAAAGCGAAACGTCCGTACGTTTTATAATGCAAACTTCACGCGGGGGAAGGTCCTGCTCCGTATAAAGCCTGTACACTTCGCCGTTTCTCAGTTCCTTTTCGGCAAAGGATTCGGGAATAAAACCTATGCCCAGATTATTTTGCACGATAGGTAAAATCTGATTAGACGTGGAAACTTCTATATCGGGCGCAAAATCTAACCCGTATTTTCTGAAAATTCCGCTATAAAATTCGTACGTTTTTGTGGATTTGTTAAGACTTATCAGGCAGTGCTTACAAATTTCACTAAAACTTACTTTATCGTTAGTCAGATATTTATATCTGTCCGCGCAAATCAGAATGTCCTGAAATTTTTTGACGGGTACCGACATGATAGATTTTTCCAACGTGAACGGGGTGGCTATTAACGCAAAATCGACCGCCTGATTTTTAACCGCGCTTATCGCCTGAATATTTGGAAGGTTGACAAGGTTAAACTTGATTTTAGGGTAAAGCGCGTGATATTTTACGAGCGCGTTAACCAAAACCTCGTGCAATGCGGTTTCCGAAACGCCGACGCGGATAATCCCTTCGTCCAACCCGTTATATAGCGCAAGTTCCTGTTCTGCCGCGGAAATTTGCGCATAGGCAATAGAAACCCTTCTGTAAAGTTTTTCGCCCTCCGGCGTGAGCGTAACGCCTTTATTGGAACGCGTAAACAGCGTGCACCCTAAATCGCGCTCTAAATTCTTTATCGACCTTGTTACGTTGGGTTGTTCCGAAAAAAGCGCTTCCGCCGCGGCGGTTATATTGCCGTATTTGGCAACGAAATAAAAGGTTTTATAGTTTTCGAAATTAGTGTTCATTTTACACCCTTAACCATATCAAAAAGATATAACAACCATTAGAAATATATATTTTACAAATAGTTGTAACCATATTATAATAATTGGCATTAGATATGTCAAGCGGTATTGTTTGGAAAATAGTATTGGAAATACTTAAAATAGATTAACTTAAAACTAACATATGCGCAACCGACGAAGCGGTTGAGCGGAAAGGTGAGTATGAAAAAGAAAAAAGCGATTGTTTTAATCGTGGGACTTATTATAATAGCGTTATTGCTTGTCGGAATATTTTTATTGCCCGAGAGCGGAAGCGGAGAGAGCATAAACGAAGCGATGCGCGACCAGGTTCTTCACGAAAGCAACAAGATAGGTTTATTCGGGTTAGAAGTAAACCCCGGGCTGATTTCCGCGTTCTCGGTAACCGCCGTAATACTGATTTTTGCGGTTATAGTGAGAATATTCGTTATACCTAAATTCAAGTACGTCCCCGGAAAATTCCAGTTGGTGCTGGAAACCGCGGTGGGAACCTTCTCCGATATGGCGGAAAAAGCAAGCCCGTCTAGAAACAAGTTTCTGGGCGCGTATATATTCACTGCCGCCGCTTATATTTTTATCGGAACGCTGTTTGAACTTTTAGGTATTCAGGTTGTTACGACCGCGTCGCGTTCGGTTTCGTTACCTGCCCCGCTATCCGAAATAAACGGCGCGATAACGAAGGGGTGCGTATACTA
>JAEYEN010000118.1 GCA_023403375.1 Bacillota bacterium | reverse complement strand
CTTATAACGTACTCGTGCGTAAGACCGTTAAACAGACGAGAACTGTTTATTATAGCGTTTTCGTTTAGTTTTTGGCGCAGATTATAAAAGTTTTCGGTCGGAATTATTGTGTCGTTAATATATTTGTCGGGGAAAATCTTAAACGGCAAATTTTCATATTCTTTCGGCGTGTCGCCATAGGCAAGAATAGTCGGGCATGAGATATCGCTTACAAACTCTATCGGCGAGTACTTACCGATTTCGTTAAAAAGTTCGGATAGGTCGTCTGAACGAAAATTAAAATCAGATACTTTGGTCCCTAAAAACGCGGACACGATAGGGGGAATAAGAGAGTTAAGTGAAAATAAATAATTTTCCGGTATTTCGGTCAATGGTTCCTTATGTAAAATATGCTCTATAACGTCGCGATAGGCACCGTCCGATAATTGCACGGGACCTGCTAATGAAAGATTAAAACCGATTTCAACAGGCGAAGAAGAGCCGTATTTATAAGCGTAGAGCGAAGAAAGATGTCCGCCGGCAGAATAGCCGCCGATTGCAATTTTTGTGGCGTTAATGCCGATTTCGGGCAAAAAGTGTTTGAGATACGCCGTCATTATCGCAATGTCCGAAGTCATCGCTTCCATAGTTGCCGCCGTTCTCGGATTTGTGGCAGATTGAAGAATATAGTTCATTGAAAAACAGGCGTAGCCGCACTCTTTTGTTGTTTTTTCGCAAAATTCCGCCTCGCCGCGATTATTTTTTGTGCCGTGTATCCAGGAGCCGCCGTGCAAAAACAATAAAACGGGCGTATTTTCGTTTACTTCGGCAGGCAAATATAAATCAAATTTTTGCGAATCGTCAATATCTAACGGAGTTTCCGTTCTGTCGCCATAATAAATATTTTCGTAAACCCTTATTCCGTCTGCCGTCGTTCTGTCAGGCTGACTTTTAACGCTTATCTTTTCGCACACGTAGTAGGGCACTGAAAATGTCTTTTTTTCAAACTTTATCGTAAATTCCGATTTAACGGTGTTTTCCGTGGAAAAATTATCTATAACAGATTTATCGACCGCAGTCGTTTTGTATAAGTCTCCGTTTTTATAGACGGTTAACGTTCCGTTTTTAAATTCTTCGCCTTTTACGTATGCGGTTTCGCCGTTATAATCAAAAGTGTAAACGGAATTATCTTCGCCACAGGACGTGGCGAAAAGACAAGCAGATAATATAAAGCATAATATAAGGGCAAAGCCTGTATATTTATAAAGTTTTCTCATAAATTTTCACGCAAAAACTGTTTAACAATATATTTTAATCGTATATATTTTTTATGTCGTTTACCGACTTTTTAATTTCCGCAATAAGCACGGCGGGGGATAGGACTTTAATGCCGTTTCCGAAACTGATTATTTTAGAAACAAGTCCGTTGTCGAACGGGAGCGACGCTCTCGCAATATATTTTTCGTTTTCTTTTTGTACGTTTTCCGTGCCAATCCATTCTTCCACGTCGGATAAAACTTTTTTGTCTATTTCCATTGTAATTAACGTACTTTCTACGATATTGTGCCAAAAATCAAGCGGTAATTCGTTTTGTTTTATATCTCGCCGAGTAAATTTTTCGCCCGAAATATTTGCCTTTTCGATTCTTCCGATTTTGAAAAAGCGAAAATCGTTTCTTAGTCTGCAATAAGCGTACACATACCACAATCCTTGCTTAAAAACTATTATATGCGGTTCGATAAGTCGTTCTGTTACCGTTCCGTTTCTGTCGTGATAGGTGATACTTAATAAGTTGCAATCCTGAATGGCTTTTTCTATGACGTGAAGTTTACTTTTATAGCCAACGGTATCTCCCCATGGACCTGCGTCTATTACAAGGTTGCCGCAACGCACGTCAAATCCGCTGTATTCGTTTTTAATCGTCGCTTTAAGTTTGGTTATAACGTTTTCTAATTCTTTATTAGGCACGTTTGCGGTTATTGTGGACAGGGCGTTAATCGCTTCGTTAAACTCTTTAACTGTCATAAACGTAGAAGACAGTCTGTACGTGTCTATAACGGAAAATCCGCCGCCCGTGCCGCGCGTGGAATAAAGCGGAACGCCTGCCAACTCTAAACTGTTTATGTATCTGTAAACCGTTCTTTTTGAAATTTCGTATTTTTCCGAAAGATATGCGGCGGTAACGCTTTTTTTCGACAAAAGTTCAAACAAAATCGATAGCATTATCTCAAATTTCATATTATATACCCTTTGCGTAATACATATTTTTTAATATCATCGTCTTTCTTATAGTGTAAAAAATTACGTTAACATTGTCAAGCAAATAAAAAAATTTTTCAAATATGACAGAATTTGACGCTTTTGATTGATAAACTAAAAGCGTACAAAGGAGCAAATATGATGAAAAACATTTTAAGCGTTATTATGGGGCGAAAAAAAAGAGATAAGGTTAAAACTTATCTCGGAGAAAAAAGGGAATATAAATATTCCGACGTTTTTTTAAGAAGTACAAAGGAAATAGACGTAAAGGAATATTTCAAAGACCTGAAAGGGTTAATGAATAGGGGTGCGTCGGACGCGGGCTTCAAACGTTCTTTACGCAGTCGGCGAGAATTCTTGAAATCTGGCGACTTTTATCGGTAACGGGTGCGGCGGACATGTTGCTTATTAAAGTCTGGCGGTTATTGTATACCGAATTTACTGCGCAAATAAGCGATTTTTCGGTAAGCGAACTTTGCTGCAAGACTTCTGCCATTCCGTTTTTTTCAAAATATGCGGCGTTAAGAACCTGGTCGCCCCTTGAAACGCCTTTGGGTAAAGGAATTAAAAGAGTGGGCTTTTTCAAAGCCATCAGTTCAAACAATGCGTTTGAACCCGCGCGTGAAACGCAGACGTCTGCGCACGCAAAAGCGTTTTCCATTTTATTTATATATTCCGCCTGATAATAGCCTTTTTTCTTTAATTCCGTATTTACGTTGCCTTTGCCGCAAATGTGAATAATATCGTATTTTTTAATCAGTTGCGGAACGGCTTTAAAAACTGCCTCGTTAACGGTGCGCGCGCCAAGACTTCCGCCGACAAACAATATAATCGGTTTTTTACCGCTAAATCCGAAGAAAGCGAGCCCGTCGTTTCTCGTTGCGGAAAAAACACTGTTTCTGATAGGAGAACCAACGTATTCCCCGTTTTTTATCTGAGAAGCGGTTTCGGGGAAAGAAGTCAGAACTTTCTGGCAATATCTGGATATTATCTTATTCGCAAGTCCGACGGTGTAGTCACTTTCGTGCGTAATTACCGGAATATTTCGCTTTTTTGCCGCAATAACTGTCGGCAGCGACACGTA
Source organism: Bacillota bacterium (assembly GCA_023403375.1). GTDB lineage: Bacteria > Bacillota > Clostridia > Christensenellales > Borkfalkiaceae > UBA1259. The sequence goes on along the minus strand of JAEYEN010000118.1, from coordinate 15,427 downwards.
ACCGCCTTTTGAAAAAATAACGTCAGGCTTTAATTTATCTAAAATTTTGCCCGCTTCTTTTATGCCGCTTAAAACGGTAAACGGCATTTTTATATTTTTTGCGCAAATTCTGCGTTCTAATTTTGCACAAGGAATTTCGTAATAAGGAATTTTGGCGGTTTCTATAATGTTCTTTTCTATACCGTCTTTGCTTCCTATATAATATATATTGTTAAAAGTGTTTTTAAGATAGGGCAGAACGGCAAGGTGCGGAATACAATGTCCCGCGCTTCCGCCGCCCGTTAAAACTATTGTTGCCATATACTATTTATATGTGTAATTTTTTAACGTGTATACAAAAAAGCGGCTATGTTTACCGTAAAAAACCAATAAACCGATAAGGAATACGTATATTCGGCGCTTGTAAAAATAGGATATACAAAAAACGAATAACCGATAAGCGAATAATTATTAAGGTAAAAAGACGGGGAGAAAAAAAGAATGGCAAAAAAAGGCAGATTTTTTAATCTGCCTTTTTTAGTTTTATAAAGTTTGAACAATTATATAAAATCTTTTAATTATTATTCTTTATCGTTATTTTCGGGAGTTTCGACGTCGGAACCGAAATCCTGAACTTCGCCGTAAACGTATTCGTCGTTGTTTTCCTGGATGTTTTCGGTAGTATCCGTTTCAGTTTCCGTGCTGTTGTTGTCGGCCTTGTTCTCGGGAACGGAATTTTCGTTTTCTTCGTAATCGTCAACGTCGTTCTTCACAACTTTATCAGTTTTCTTCTTTTTGGCGGTTTTAGTTGCTTTATATCTGCTGGAAACGTCGTAATGCGTTTTTGCGTCGTTTTTATTCGCTTTACGTTTATTATGATAATGTTTAACTATCAATGCGATAATTGCAAGTACTAAAACAACGCCGAGCAGGATAGATGAAAAAGAGAGCCAGAAAGTTGCGGGGTCGGACTGGGTAGCGCAACCGCCCGTTTTTTCTTCGCTATGATTTTTGTATGGGTCAACCGCAACGGGGTCCACGGTATTATATACTGCGTAAATAGCGGAGCATTCGGAAGTAAATGCTTTTGCCCAGACGTAATTTTCCGTGTAAGAAATTTTTTCGTCGGGATATTCGCCGTTGAATTTTATTTCCGTGCTGTCAAGTTCTCTCTTATAAAGCACCGCGCTGTCTTTGATTTCCACGCAGGAAAGGTCGAACGCGCAAGTATATAACGGGTTGCCTTCGGTGGTGAATGCCGTAGAATAAGAAGTGGGTTCTGTAAACGCTTCGGCTAATACGGACGAAGTAAACGTTTCTTGCGACGTAAATGCGTCAAAAGAGAAGAATACGTATCCTTGCGATTTGGTCTGTCCGTTTCTGCTGCCGTTCCATAATTCAAGCCTTAAAGTCTTGGACGCGTCGCCCGTTGCGACGTAGAACGTAACCGTAAGCCAGCCGCCTGCGTTTTCGCACAATTCGGAAGTAATGCCTTCAAACGAAAGGGGAGCGGAGAATTTTTCATTATAATAGTTAGTGTTTCCTGCGACGTTGCCTTTTTCAAATCCGAAAGTCGCTACGTTTTTATCAACGTCGGAAGCGTCTACAAGGTAAACGTTTGCTTTTGCGTCGTCCGTCGCTTTTACTTTAACGGAAATTTTAGCGTAAGAACTTGCGGATATGGTAAACGATTCGCCTATAAACCCATAAGCGTCCGCAACGTTGTTGTAAATCATTATCGGTTGAATGGATTTTTCGCTATCGTAAGAAAGAGCGGTTTTAAGACCCGATAAAATAACGTCGTAATTTCCGCCGTTTACGTAATTACTGTTTACAAGTCCTGCAAAATTGCCGTCTTTTCCTTGGTTTGTTCTTTCGTTAATGCTCTTGTTTTCGCTTTCTTTATTCAAGTGGATACTGTCGTAACCTACTCCGTAATAACCGTCGATTGCAACGGGGAAGTTAACGATGTTTCCGATTTCGCTTTTCGCTGCGGAAAGAGCATAAGTGTCGGTGGTATCCTGCGTGTAGTCGTCAATGCTTATGCTTGTGGCAACGGAGTTGTATAAACTGAAAAGTTTGTAGTTTGCCGTTTCTTCTTCGGGAAGTTTTTTGTTTCCGTCGCTTTCTTTTTCGTATTGATAGGTTAAGCCCGTTCCTGCGGTAACGTCGTAAACGGTAACGTTGCCGGAAGCGTAATCATACATATTTTCGGAATTCTTAACGTCGGTAGGTCCGATAACGAAAAGGAGAGAGAAACTCTTATCGGGATTGCCTGCGGGCTTATCGGGATAATTGTTTACAATTTTAATACTGACGCGTTCGTCTTCGTCGCCTTTTGTATAAGTGCCTACGGTTTTATAATTGTTGTCTTCGTCTTTAACGTAAACGGTAATTGCGGTAGAACCCAAAGCGTTAAGTTCGTTTTTAATTTTAAAGTTCAAAAGCAAATATTCGGAAGGACTTATAACCCAGGTGGCGTCCGAAAGGGTAAGCGCAACGGAAGCATATTTTAAGTTTCTTACCGTAAATTTATCGTTTTCGTAAGTTACGGAACCTTTATCGCTGTCCGCACCGAATTTTGTAGAACTCGTTACGTTGCCGTTATTGGATTTGGTGTAGTCGTAAGTTTTGCCGGATACGGCTGAAACGTCGTATTGGGAAAGATATGAAGCGTATTCCGCGGTTGCGGCAACGTCCGTAACGTATAGGTAAACGTTGTCTGTACTTAAAGCGGCGTCCTGAGTGATAACCGTTTTATTGTTATAAGAGAAAACTTTTGTATTTACCGAAGAAATTTTGGAGGCGACGTTGCCGTCGTATTCTTCCTTGGTTACTTCTTCATACATAACGTCGTCGAAATAAACTGTCCCTTGACAACATTCGGAGTAGTTTTCTTTCGTTGCGGAATAACCGAGAGCAAGGCTGACGGTAACGGAAGAACTGAAAAAGTCGTCCGCTTTAAGATAAACGGTGTACTGCTTCCATTCGTTTGCCGCGGAAATGTTTTTAAGAATATAATCGGACTGAGAAGATGAATTAAATGTGTCTGCAATTCTGACGTTCGCAAGATAATCGCCGTATCCGCTTACGCCCTGTGTGTAAATCCAGAAAGAAATTTTGGCGTAAGACCCTTTTTTAAGGGAAACGGAGGAACCGGACGTAATCTTCTGCGAAGTATAAAAATCGTTGGTGGTGTAGTTGTTAAGCATTAAAACCTTAGAACCTTTCGCGCCGTCGTGAGTGGAAGGGTTAAGGTTTTTAAGGTAAGTGTCGAAAACGTATTCTTTAACGACTTCTTTAATTTCGTCATCAGTTTTATCGGGGAATTCCGATTTTTTTGCGGTAGTTATATCGGCAATCGATACGGAAAACTTTTTCTCTATAACTTTAATAAAATTTTCGTTATCGTAGAGATTGAGCATGATGCTCTTCCAATTTTCGGTTTTGGTATCCACAATGCCGGAATTGACGATGGAAGACGTAACCGAAGAATCGGTGGAAGCACGGCTCCAACCGTTCATGGAAGTCTGGGGATATTCGGTAAGTTTAATGTCGGCAGAACCAAATTCAAACGTCCCGTTCACAATATCCGAAGAATCCGTTTCCACTTTGGTATAGGTCGTATCGTCATCGTCTTTCGTTGTGTCGGAGCCGCAAGCGCCGATGAAAAACAAAGTAAAGCACAAAATTCCGACTATAAAAAGAAGCCAGAACGCTTTGAGTTTGTGTTTGTTGTTAGAACTTGTCATAAATTCACCTGTTTTGCCCGTATTTATTAAAAATATATTTAATATTATACATTACTTTTTTTTATAAATCAACAATAAATCAATAATAAAAATCTTTTTTGAAAAATTTATTTAAAATTTCAAAAATTGCCGAAACTATATTTTATGACAAAACGTAAAAAAAGTCGTAAAAACGGGGTGGCTTCGGACAGTTCCGTGAGCGAAAAGGATAAGAAAAATAAAATTTATTGCGTTATAACGGGTATCTGCACGGGAATTGTAAACGGACTTTTCGGCGGCGGTGGCGGTATGCTTGTAGTGCCGTTACTGATTTATTTGTTAAAATATCCGCCGAAAAACGCACACGCTACGGCAATTCTGATAATACTCCCTATGTCGATTTTAAGCGGGATAATTTACGCTTCTTTCGGAAACGTTCGCCCGGACGTGTTATGGGCGGTCGGCGGGGGAGTTATAGGCGGTGGAATTATAGGTGCGCTTTTGCTTTCAAAATTTTCGTCCAACGTGCTTATAATCATATTTTCGGTGGTTATGGCGGCGGCAGGCGTTAAAATGCTATTCTTTTAACGCTTGATTGCGGCTCTGTTTTTATTTGTTTATTACAGGCGAAGTTTTGTTTGAAATTATAATTGAAAATATGATTGAAATTTTGTTTGTAAGAACGGCTGTTTATTGTTGTTTATTATTAACGTAAAATTATATATTTATTTAGGATTTGTTAAGGATTATGGAATATTTTTTCTATGTTTTAACCGGAATTGCGGGCGGGGTGCTCGGCGGTATGGGAATGGGCGGCGGAACGCTTCTGATACCGCTGCTTACTATTTTTCAGGGCTTAGGGCAACATCAGGCACAGGCGATAAATCTTATCGCGTTTATACCTATGTCCGCAATAGCGCTGATAATACATTTTAAGAAAAAGTCGATAAAGTTTAAAAACGTTTTGTGGATAATTCTCCCCGGACTTGCTTTCTGTTTCGTAGGGTGTTACGTGGCAAAACACATAACGGGGGATTTGCTCGGAAGAATATTCGGCGGCTTTTTGATTGTGCTTTCTGTATTTCAGATTATCAATTTGATAAGGAAAAAATAAAAGGCTTTGTGCAAAATGCCGAAAAAATAAAACAAAATAATAACGTAAACAATGCTTGTTTTGATAATTTTTTCTAAATAAAAGTTAAAAATTTACAAATTTTTTTATTATAAAACAAAAAAACATTATTTTTGAAAAAAAGTTGCACAAAATTTCAAAATAGTCTATACAAAATCTATTTTTTATGGTAAAATCAATACAGAATAATTTTTAGGTGATTTTATATGGAGAACATTGCGATTATAGACTTAGGTTCCAACACGGCGAGACTGCTTATAGTCAATGTGAAAGATAACGGGCATTTTCAGATAGTAGACCAACTAAAAGAATCGCCAAGACTGGGCGAGGGGATGGAGAAAGACGGGTTTTTAAAACCTGCCAGAATTCAGGAAACAATAAGAACGTTAAAGATGTTCAAAAAATTGTGCGACGCGAAGAATATAGAAAAAATTATCGCGGTTGCCACGGCTGCCGTAAGGCGTGCAAAAAACCAGAGAAGTTTTCTTGATGAAGTTTCTGCGACCTGCGGAATAAAACTTCGTGTTCTGAGTGCGGAAGAAGAAGCCCTTTACGTTTATCGCGGCGTTATAAACACAATGGATATTCCCAAGGGAATTATTCTCGAAATCGGTGGCGGAAGCACAAAAATCGTATATTACAACAGGCGTAATCTTCTAAACTACGTAACGTTGCCTTTCGGCGCCATAACTCTTACCGAAATGTTTGCCGGCGAAAACGTTTCGCAGGAAGAACAGTCGAAAAAAATAGAAGAGTTCTTTACCGAACAGTTAAATCAGATAGAGTGGCTTAAAGAAGTAGACCCCGAAACGCAGTTAATCGGCGTTGGCGGTTCTTTCAGAAATCTTTGCAGAATGACGAAAATTATGAAAAAATACCCGTTAAGGGCTATTCATAACTACGTTATTTCAGACGCGGACTTTAATCACGTCTATGATTTAATGAAGGGGCTTGATATAGACAGAAAGAAAAAAATCAAAGGAATATCCAGCGGAAGGGCGGATATTTTGCCTGCGGCGTTTGCGGCAATGTCTGCATTCAAGAGATTTATGAGTCTTGACAATATCGTTATCAGCGGCAGCGGACTCAGAACAGGAGTGCTTTTTAACTATGCGCTTCCGTCCACGATAGATAAGCCTGTGTCGGACGTTCTGACTTATAGTCTTAATTCAGTTACCGACTTTTACGGGTGCGACGGACCGCACACCGAACACGTGGTTAATCTTTCGATACAACTTTTCAAACAGTTAAGAGTTTTACACAAATTCCCCAGACAATATCTGAAAATACTGAAAGTTGCCGCTTTTATGTATGAAACGGGTAAAACGGTTGGTTTCTATAACTTTGAAAAGCATAACGGATATATAATTCTCAATTCGAATATTTACGGAATAAGCCACAGAGATTTGGTTTTAGCGTCTTTTGTGTCTGCAAATACTTCGATAGAGGACATAAACGCATTCGACTGGTTTAAGTATAAAGACCTTGTATGTGACGAAGACGTAGATTCGGTCAGAAAAATGGGTATTATGCTCAGAATCGCTTATGCGCTCGACAGAGGACTTTCTTCCGTCGTAAAAGGTATAAACTGCGATATTTTGGGCGATTCAGTTATAATGAAAACCGAAGTGAACGGCGACGCTTCGCTGGAAATAAACGCCGCAATGAAAATCGGCGGAGATTTCAGAAAAATCTTTAAGAAAAATCTGGAAATACTTTAATAAAACGCGCCGTGAAATATCACGGCGCTTTAACTATTGTTAAAAAGCGTTAAACGGTAACGTCTAAAATATTCGCATTTCAGGCGAAACCGAACGTACTGCATGCAAGAAACGAAACAGATAAAATTTTAATAATAAATTTTAATAAGGTGTAACGTTATGGAGAAAATTGCCGTCGATTTTGACAGCGCATATACAAATATTTATAAATTAGGTAGCGGCGTGGTGCTTAGCGAACCCACGGTTGCTGCTATTTCAACGTCTTCCAAACACGAAATAAAAGCGTACGGCGTAGAAGCGTCTAAAATGATAGGAAAAACCGCAGAAAACTCTAAAATAGTTTTTCCCGTTTTTGAAGGCGAGATAGTGAACGAAAAAGTTGCGGGCGGACTGCTTCAATCCTTTTTCGGTAAAATAGGCGTAAGGGGACTTTTGTCTAACATTTGCGCAGTGGTTTCTCTGCCGTGCGGAATGTCTTCCGCTTCAATAGAGAAATACGACAGGGTTTTAAAAAACTCAGGCGTTTCCAAGATAATTTACGTAGAAGCGCCTTTGCTTTCGGCGCTCGGTCAGCACGCGCCGTTATCCGATTCTATTCCGTGTTTTGTAGTCGATATGGCAGGCGGAACAACTAACGTTGCGGCTGTAACGACGGACGGGGTTATTGCCGGCGTTTCGGTAAATTTCGGCAATAATAAAATAATCACGGACATAATAGATTACATTGCGGAAGTGTACGGCTTGCAGATAGGTATACTTACAGCCGAAAGATTGAAAAACGAAATAGGCAGCCTTGACGACAGCGACGGGCTTTCGACAATTATTAACGGCAGAGATATAGAAAGCGGCGCGCCCAAATCTATAAAAGTAAGGGCGATTGACGTAAATCTTCCGATAAAAAGATATTACGACAGAATTACCGAAATAGCAATGACGGTTATTGTAAAACTTCCGCCGGAAGTTTCTGCCGAGATAAGGCGTTCGGGAATTTACGTGTCGGGAAGGGCGTCTAAGGTTTACGGTTTAGAAAATTATTATCTCAAAAAATTCGATATGCCCGTTCACGTTTCCGAAAATCCCGAATATTCGGTTGCACTCGGTGGCGGAATGGCGTTGGGCGACGCGGAACTTCTCAATAAAATTTCGTTAAAAATCAATTGATTATTTATAAAATCGTCGTTAGCCGTGCGTTTATGACAAAAATCGTCATAGCGTACGGCTTTTATTTTGTTATTATTTTTATCAGAAGGTGCATATATGGCGGAAAAGATTGTTGTTACTTCCGGTAAAGGGGGAGTGGGAAAAACTACCGTTACTGCAAATCTCGGTATTTTTCTTGCAAAAAGGGGCAAAAGGGTTGCCCTTATCGATATAGACTTTGGATTGAATAATTTAGACGTGGTTTTGGGGCTTGAAAGCAACGTTGTTTTTGATATGTTTGACGTGATATCGGGAAGGTGCAGACCAAAACAAGCGTTGGTAAGGCATAAAATCTATAATAATCTTTATATCTTGCCGTCCGATGGGCTTACGTCTTATACGGGAATAAGCGGACAAAATATAAAAATCATTTTAGAAAGCATTGCTCCTTATTTCGATTATATTATTCTCGATTGTCCCGCGGGTATAGACAGCGGTTTTCATCGTGCGGTATCGTGCGCCGCTTCTGCTTTTGTTGTTACAAATCCTAACTCGGCAAGTTTAAGAGACGCCGATAAGGTTCTTACCATACTGAAAAGTTACAAACTTGATTATGAAGGGGTTATAGTTAACCGCGTAAGGGGAGATTTGATTCTGAATAAAAAGATGATGATGCCGAAAGACGTAGCCGCGTTATTAAAAACCGAAATTTTGGGTATACTACCCGAAGAAGACCAGGTTTTTTTAAGCAGCGGCGGAGAATTGCCTAAAAACAGCGATTCGTATAAGGCGTACAAAATTCTTGCAGATAACGTTCTGAACGGGAAAAGAAAAATTTTTGACGTAACGACTAAATATTCGGGCATAATTGGTAGTATAAGAAGGGGGCTTAAAAAGAGCGTATGAATTCTAAAAAAGCAGAAGTCGCAAGAATAAAAAATATGTTGGAAAACAGCAGACTGTGTTCAACTGCAAATTTTAAAGAACTGTTTATCGTTGATTTGGAAAGGGTAATAAATCAATATTTTGAACTCGTTTTTTCTCCCGAAGTGGAAATTACAAGAGAAAAGTCTGCTATAAAAGTTCAGATAGAGTTTTCCGCTTCGTGCGTGAAAAACTACGGAATACTTCCACAGGAGCAAATGTAAAATGTTAGTGAAATACTAATAATATTAACCGCTATTTTGTCAGACATAATTTATATACATATTCTTTCGGAGGGTAAAATTATGGCTATCGGAATCGCAATCGGTATTTTTATCGGGGTTAATATTGGTTTAATTACTTTTTCGCTTTTATATATAAACAGAAAATAGCGGGCTATAAACAAAAGCGTTTGATTTTAATTTTTTTGTAGTAAGTAGGGCTTTTTGAAGAATAAGTTTTAATATCAAATCAAAGTATTAGTATTGGCTTTATTCTTTGTTGTAAAGCGTGCGGAGTAAGTCTTTTTGAAAAAAGCTTGCTTCTTTTTATTTTTATTGATTTTTAACAATATTTTAATTTTCCGTTTAACTCATTTTTTTTAATATATTTGTAATATTTGTTGCTAATAATTTTTTTCTTTTATTGACTTTATTCTGTAAAAATTGTATAATTTTATTAAATAAAAACATAAGGTGATTTTTATGGAAAAAAAGTATTTTTTGGCAATTGATATAGGGGCTTCCAGCGGAAGGCATATTTTGGGCAGTATAGAAAACGGCAAAATGGTTTTAGAAGAAATTTATCGTTTTAAGAACGGTGCGACCGAGAAAAACGGTTCTCTCGTTTGGGATATAAACGGTTTATTTAAGAGTATTAAAGAGGGAATAAAGAAATGTAAGGAAATAGGGAAAATTCCTTACAGTATCGGTATAGACACTTGGGGCGTCGATTATGCGCTTTTAGATGAAAACGATAATCTTTTGGGCGACGTGTTTTCTTACCGCGACGGGAGAACTGCCGATATGGTGGAAAAAGTTCATAATATCGTTTCTTTTGAAGAAACTTACGAAAGAACGGGGATTCAGAAAAACGTTTTCAATACCATTTATCAGTTGTATAGCGATAAATTAAGCGGAAAACTTGCAAAAGCAAAAAGTTTTATGATGGTTCCCGATTATTTACAGTATCTTTTAACCGGTGAAAAACGTAACGAATATACAAACGCTTCCACGACGGGGCTTTTAAACGTTCATACAAGAGATTGGGATTACGAACTGATTGAAAAGTTGGGTTTTGATAAAAATTTGTTCTTACCGCTTACGCTTCCGTCTACGGTTATAGGCGAGTTATCGCCCGAAATTCATAAAGAAGTAGGCTTTAACGCATACGTTTGCACGCCTGCAACGCACGACACCGCAAGCGCGGTAATGGCTGTTCCGTCGGTAGATATGCCTTTATACATATCGAGCGGCACGTGGTCGCTTATGGGTATCGAAACGCCCGACGGCAACACAAGTAAAGAAGCGGCGGATTTCGGATATACTAACGAGGGCGGATTTAACAAAAGCGTTCGTTTCCTTAAAAATATTATGGGTTTATGGATGATTCAGAATATCAAAAAGGAATATAACGACGTTTATAGTTTTGGCGATTTTGTAGATGAAGCGAGAAAAGTTGAAAAGTTCGACAGTATTGTAGACGTTAACGATTTGTCTTTCTTTGCACCCAAATCTATGATTTCGGCAGTTAAAGACTATTGTAAGAAAACCAATCAGCAAGTTCCCGAAACTGTGGGCGAAATTGTTTTATGCGTATATAAAAGTCTTGCTAAAAGTTATCAAGACGCAGTTGTTCAAGTGGAAAAACTTACGAACCACACGTTTAACTCTATAAATATAGTGGGCGGTGGCTGTCAGAACATTCTGCTTAACGAACTTACCGCTGAATGGACGGGCAAAAAAGTCGTTACAGGTCCGATAGAGGCCACGGCTACCGGTAATATTCTTGCTCAGATGATTTCTTCGGGCGACGTTGCAAGCCTTGCCGACGGCAAAGAACTTATCAAAAATTCTTTTGAAATAAAAGAAATTAACGCTTAAATTTATAGTCGCCGCATTTTTTACGGCGACTTTTTACTCAATGAAATCTTTTAATAAAGTAAAATCGTCTGACGAATACGTTTATACCATAGAAAAGTCAAAATTTATATGCAATCTTGCGAGTTTTGAAGACGAAGAGCAAATTAAAAATTATATATTAAGCATAAAAAAACGTTATTTTGACGCAACGCACAATTGTTACGCTTACGTTGCGGACGAACTTGGCGCGGTTCAAAAATTTTCGGACGACGGTGAGCCGAGCGGAACGGCTGGTCTGCCTATTGCGGAAGCGCTTAAAAACGCAGGGCTCAAAAAAACCGTTGCGGTTGTTACCAGATATTTTGGTGGAATTAAACTTGGCACGGGCGGCCTTAAAAGGGCGTACTATACCGGCGTTAAAAACTGTATAGACAATGCGTCGATTGTAACTATGTGCGAAGCGGCGGTTTTAAGCGTTAAAACCGATTTTGCCGTTTATCCTAAAATCAAAAGGATTTTAGAAGCGAATAACGCAAAAATACAGAGCGTAGACTATGCGGACGGGGTAACGGTAAAATTTGCTGTAAAAAAGGAAAATCAGAACGCAGTAATCGATGCGATTACGGAAGCCACCTGTGGGGCTGGTGTGGAGCAAGAAAATATAGATATTTATTGCGAATTTTAGGGAGTATTATGTCTGTCATAACAAAACTTGAAATGCAAAATAAGGATAAATCTCGCTGCAATGTTTACATTGACGGCGAGTTTTCTTTCGGTCTGTTTATAGAAATCGCAATGAAATACGGTTTGAAAAAGGACAGAGAGATTTTTTCTGACGAGATAGAAAAAATTAAGACCGAAGACGAACAGAGATACGCTCTGCTTCTTGCAAACAAATATTTATCTAAAAGTTTAAAGACAAAAAAGCAAGTAGTGGACTACTTGTTTTCCAAACAACTTTCGCCGAAATCTGTATATTACGCTGTGGATAAACTTAAAGAATACGGGTATATAAACGATGAAGAATATGCGAAAAGATATATGGAAACGTATTCTTCCACAAACGGCAAACGGCTTTTGGATTATAAACTTATGATGAAAGGCATAAAGAAAGACGATATAGCGGCGGCGAGAGAAGATTATTCTGACAATGATAAAGAAAACGCCGTGTATATTGCTGAAAAAAGGTTAAAAAATAAAGAAATAACAAAAGAAATCATAGCGAAAACTTACAGATACCTTGTCGGAAAAGGATTTTCTTATGAAGACGCAGAGTATGCGCTCAGGGAATTTAAGGAGCAATTAAAGTAATGGAAAGAGTATTGACCGTAGAACAAATGCGTGCCGCAGATAAAAACACAATAGAAAAATTAGGTATTTCGGAACAAACGCTTGTTGAAAGAGCGGGGCGTGCCGTTGTGGATGAAATAGTCAAAAGATTTGCCGGCGGCAGAGTTCTGGTGTGTATCGGCGGTGGAAACAACGGCAAAGACGGCAGGGTTATAGCGGATATATTATCAAAAACACATGGATTTACAGTTGCAACTTATAACGTTCTTAACGGCGTAGATAAACTTTTCGATAAAAAATTCGATATAATCGTAGACTGTATTTTCGGCACGGGGCTTAACAGGGTTGTTGACGGAAAATATAAAAACGCCATTGAAAAAATCAATCTGGCGCAAGCATATAAGGTGGCTTGCAATATTCCCAGCGGATTAAACGGCGATAACGGTGTTGTTATGGGCGACGCGGTAAGGGCAAACCTTACGGTTGCTATTCAGGAATATAAAATAGGTCTGTTTTTAAACGACGGACCCGATTATACGGGCGAAGTCGTTGTAAAAGATATAGGCATAAGCGTATGGGAAGAAAATTGTACGATAAAATTAAGCGATGAAGACGTAAAAAGTTTTTTTCCAAAAAGACCCAGAAACGTTAATAAAGGTACTTTCGGGAAAGTGGCGATACTCGGCGGCAGCAAAAGTTTTGTAGGAAGTCCGTTGCTTTCGGCGTGTGCGCTTACTGCGCTTAAATGCGGTACGGGATATTCTTTTTTATACGTTCCGCAAAGCCTTTTCGATATATATGCAGGGAAAAACCCAGAGGTAATAGTAAAAACTTATCCGGATGAGAACGGAGTTTTGAAGTTCGACGAAAAAGCAACTGAAAATCTGATGAATTTTGACGTTTTGTGCTTAGGAATGGGGACAACGCCGTCATTAGAAATTTATAAAATAATCGAGTATCTTGCGCACAATTATAAAGGAACGCTGATAATAGACGCCGACGGCATAAATTCAATTAAATCCTTTGGACTTTCCGTACTGAAAAACGCCGAATGCGAAATAATTTTAACACCGCATATAGGCGAATTTTGTAGACTTACGGGACTTGATAAATCGACTGTGCTGGGCGACCCTGTCGGTGCCGCTATCGGTTTTGCAAAAGAATACGGAGTTACGCTTGTATTAAAAAATGCCGTGAGTATAATTACAGACGGCAAAGCGGTTTATTTGAACACTACCGGCAACAGTGCTTTGGCAAAAGCAGGAAGCGGTGATGTTCTAGACGGCGTGTTATGCGGTATGGCGGCAAACAAAGACGATTTGACGAAAGTTTGCGCCGCAGCGTGTTACGTGTTTGGCAGGGCAGCGGAAAAAGCGGTAGAAGAACAAAACGAATATACCGTAACCGCGTCGGACGTTATAGGAAGTCTTTCCGCTGCGATAAATTCGTTATAAATTCTATCGATTTATATTAAAAATTTTGGTGATATAATAATTGGATTTTTAATTTTATATTATAGTCAAATCGAACAGACAATAGTGTGACGTGCGGTAAATTCATGGTAAATCGCGTAATAGGTTTTATTAAAAGATTATATTAAAAAATTATATTGAAAAGAAAATGAATTTGTGTTTTTTTATATAAAAATTATCTTATAGCCTGCGGGAAATACGGCGTCAGACCGTTGGTAAACAGCAAGTAAACGAGATAGACGTTTATCGCGATAAAAACCGGCATAAACACCATAAGAACAAAACTTCTTAATCTGTATTTAAAAATAAACATAAAAACGAAAATTCCCGTCGCGCCGCCGAGTATACCCGTTAAAAGCAATTTTCCGTCGCTTACGGAGATGTTCTCTTCGTCGCCTTCTTCTCTGGCTTTCTTCTGAAAGTGCAACATAAGTATTCCGTAAAGATTTATCGCAACGAGATATGTTATCGTTATAATGTAAACAATTACAGGCATAATAGAACTCGATAATAAAAGTTTAATTATGCATTTTACAATTTTTCATAAATAATGTCTATAAAAAACGTGGAATAACGCATAAATAATACTTTTGTAAAATTAGTATGCGTAATATCATTTTTTTTATAAATTTGTTGAAAATCTTTACAAAATATGTTAAAATATATATAAAAATATAATAAAAATTCGGGTGAAGTAAATGAAATGTATGTATTGCGGCTGTCTTGAAAGCAAGGTTGTGGATTCTCGCTCTACCGACGACGGCACGATTATCAGGAGAAGAAGAGAGTGTCTTAACTGCGGCAAAAGATTTACGACGTATGAAACCGTGGAAAATACGCCCATTCTGGTGGTGAAATCCAGCGGGGCAAGGCAGGCGTTCGACGCGTCTAAGATTAAAAACGGTATAGTTAAAGCGTGCGAGAAAAGACCGGTTCCCGTAAGTAAAATAGATAAACTTGTAGATGAAATTCAAAAGAAGATCTATAATTCTATGGCGCAGGAAATCACGTCTAAGGAAATAGGCGAAATGGTTATGGACGGGCTTAAAGAAATAGATGAAGTGGCATACGTCAGATTCGCTTCCGTCTATCGTTCTTTTACAGATATTTCTTCTTTTATGGAAGAACTTCAAAATATCGTTAAAAACAAATAGTTTTTTATAAGAATTATCGCTTGATTTTTGTTATTTAATTTGAAACTTATATTATTCAAAGGATTAGTTTAAGGGTTTATTTATGAATAAGTGGGACGTAAGATTTATGCAAATGGCAGAAACGGTTGCAGACTGGTCTAGTTGCTATCAGGAAAACAGACACGTTGGCGCCGTAATCGTTAAAGATAAAAGAATTGTTGCGACAGGGTATAACGGTGCGCCGAGCGGAATTGTCAGTTGCAAGGACAGAGGAGAATGCCTTAGAAGAGCAAGAAATATTGCAAGCGGAACGATGCAGGAAGTGTGTTACGCCGTTCATGCGGAACAAAACGCCATTATACAAGCGGCAAAACTCGGTATAAGTTTGGAAGGCGCCGTTATGTACGTTACTCATCAGCCGTGCGTTATTTGTACGAGAATGATAATAAACTCCGGAATAAAAACCGTTGTTTATAAAAACGGATACCCCGATGACTTTGCATTGCAACTTTTCGCTGAATCGGACGTTAAAATAATTAAATATTCTGATTTGGAAAAAGATAATTAAAACGCTTGATTTTATTTGTTAAATACTGTATATTAAACCGTGCCGAATCATACGGCACGGTTTAATGAATAAATCGAATATAATTAAAATTATACAAACGGAGGCTTATCGAAGCGGTCATAACGAGGCGGTCTTGAAAACCGTTTGGGTGCAAGCCCACGGGGGTTCGAATCCCTCTTCCTCCGCCAAGTGAAACCTAAATCGAATACGAAAGTGTTCGGATTAGGTTTTTCTTTTGCAAAAATTCAGGTTTTAT
>JAEYEN010000115.1 GCA_023403375.1 Bacillota bacterium | reverse complement strand
CTTTTGCCGTTCCCACTGCGGCGATACCTATACCCGTATTGCCCGACGTAGGTTCTATTATAACGGACCCCGCTTTAAGCCTGCCGCTTGCTTCCGCCTCTTCTATCATCGCTTTGGCAATTCTGTCTTTAACAGACCCCGCGGGATTAAAATATTCTAACTTAGCAAAAATTTTCGCTTTTAAATTAAACTGCTTTTCAATATGGCTTAATTCCAAAAGCGGAGTTTTTCCTATTAACCGGTCAGCACTTTGATAAATTTCAGACATTTTTACGCCCTCCGTATTTCTTTTTTATGTATAAAGAATATCACTATTTACCTACCTTGTCAATAGGTTGATATAAGTTTTTAAAAAAATTTTTCGGCAACGCAATATAGCGATGCCGAATTTTTTAATACATATTAATATATATAATTTATCAAATCAAACGTACAACTTTATTTTATATAATAAGTTTTATTTTAAAAATATAATTTGTTAAATACCGATAAAATATCAGCGAAGATTTTTATTTGATAATTTATTCAATTAAACAATTTATTTATCGAATTTAAGCGTGGTAACCGCTTCTTTAATGGTTTTTTCCTGCGCCTGCATTCCGTATTTATCTACTTCTAACTTATTCTTTTCGCCGTGGGTAAGACAGCCCGCGCCGCCGATACAACCGCCCACGCACGCCATACCTTCGATAAAGTTAGCGTCAAGCATATCTTTTTTCTTTTTCAGTAGCGCGATTTTGCACATTTCGATACCATCGCAAGATAATGGTTTCAACTCGAAATCGGTTATCTCCTGTTCTTTCAGACCTTCTTTTACCGCGTCTGCAAGACCGCCGCAACGAGCGAATATCCTGCCGAAGTAAGAAGCGTTGTCAAGCGTTCCTTCGGGAAGCATAGTTATATCTATCGCCTTACTATCGAAAAGCGCCTGCAATTCTTCAAACGTAAGCGCAGAATCGACGTAGGGTTTAACTTCGTCTTTCTGAATTTCCAATTTTTTAGCGGTGCACGGACCGATAAAGACGATTTTTGCGTTTTTATCGAGTTCTTTTATGTGCTTTGATATTGCCGCCATAGGCGATAAGTTTTTAGAAACGTAAGGCAAAAGTTCGGGATAATTTTTTTCTATAAAACTCACGAACGCGGGGCAGCACGAACTTGTTAAAAACTTTTTCTCTGCAAGTTCTTTCGATTCCGCAAAAGCCACCATATCCGCGCCGAGCGCCGCTTCCACAACCGAATAGAAACCTAATTCTTTAAGCCCCGTTATAACCTGACCGAGTTTAGCGTAAGTAAACTGGCTGGAAACGGAAGGCGCCACAACGGCATATACCTTATATTCGGTGTTGTTATTGCTTCTTTTTATAAGATTTATAACGTCTAATATATAAGACTTGTCGGTAATTGCGCCGAACGGACACTGATAAACGCACGCGCCGCAAGCGATACACTTGTTGTTATCTATTTTTGCCGACTTGTTCTCGTTCATCGAAATCGCTTTTACTTTGCAAGCGTTCTGACAAGGTCTTTTATGATTGACTATCGCGGTAAACGGGCAAACCTTTGCGCACGCGCCGCATTCTTTACATTTGGTTTTATCTATATGCGCTACGTGGTTTAAGTCGAACGACAAAGCGCCGAATTTACACACGTCTTCACATCTGTGGGCAAGACAGCCCCTGCAAGCGTTGGTAACTTCGTATCCACCGACAGGACATTCGTCGCAGGCGATTTCGATAACTTCTATAACGTTGGGATTAGTCTTATCACCGCCCATCGCTATCTTTACCCTTTCGCTTAAAATCGCGCGTTCTTTATAAACGCAGCAACGCATGGTAGGCGTATTTCCCGGAACGATTTTCGTGGGAATATCCAACAGGCTTTCGTAAAGTTTATCTTTCCACGCAAGCGACGCTACTTCACGCAATACTTTATATTTAAGGTGTTGTACTTTTGTATCGAATTTTCTCATAATGTATCTCCGCTCGGTTACCCCTGCCAAAGCATATATATTATACAATAATAAAAGCGTAAAATCTATCAAAAAACAATAATTTAACTTAAATTTTACAAAAAACTTTATTAAAATTACCTGTTTATTCCTATTTTTACCACTTTTAACGCTTTTACGGTTCAGTTTTCAAACGGTTTTATGTTTTTTAGCGCTATTATGCCTTCAAACACCTGTTTGGCGTACGGTGCGGCAACCGTAGAACCGTAATAACTGCCTTCGGGTTCGTCTACAATCACAAGCGCCAGATATTTCGGCGCGTTTGCGGGAAAAAACCCGACAAACGAAGCGACGTATTTCCCTTGCGCAATAACGCCGTTCTCATATTTTTGAGAAGTCCCCGTCTTTCCGCCCACTCTGTAACCTTCTATATAGGCTTGCTTACCCGAACCGTCTTTTACAACCGATTCAAGCATTTCTCTTAGTTCCGACGACGCTTTTTCGCTTATCGCTCTCGACTTTACGACAGGCGTTATTTTTTGCGCCGTGATACCGTTTTCTGCATATATTTCGTCTACAAGGTGCGGCGTAAAAAGCCTTCCGCCGTTAATTGCCGCGGCCGTTGCGGAAGCAAGTTGTATACCCGTAACGGCAATCGTCTGACCGAAAGCGATTCTCGAAAGGTCAACGTTAGCCACTGCGGATACAGGTAAAACCATTCCCTGCGCTTCTCCGTTAAAATCCACGCCGCTTACTTTACCGTAACCGAAATTCTCTATGTATTTGTACATTGTTTCTTTACCCAAAGACATAGCGATGTCAACAAAAATCGGGTTACAACTGTTATTGAGCGCGCCCGAAAGATTAAGGGCGGAGTGTTTGCCGTTCTGATGATTACTCCAACATTTTACTCTCGTACCGTCTATATATCTGTATCTGGAAGAATTGAATATATGCGAATTTGAAAAGGCTTTTTTGTTGCCTTGCAGGTATTCTTCTATATTTGCCGCCGCAGTCAGAATTTTGAATGTGGAACCGGGTTCGTAACTGTCGCAAAAAAACGAGTTTCTTACCAGAGAATTCAAAGTATCGGTATCGTTTCTCGGCAATTCGTTAAGATTGCAGGACGGTTTTGCCGCCAACGCAAGGATAGAGCCGTCGTTCGGGTCCAACACTATAATCTTTGCCGACTTTGCTTTATGAATCTCCATTGCTTCGGTCATTGCGGCTTCGCACAGTTGCTGTATGCCGTAATCTATCGTAAGTTTAACGTTCAGTCCGCCAACCGCCGGTATATAGGTC
>JAEYEN010000055.1 GCA_023403375.1 Bacillota bacterium | reverse complement strand
CATTATAAGCGGGAAAATTTCAAGTCTGCCTGCTATCATAACAACTGAAAGCGTGAGTTTAGAATACCATGCATAAGCGCCGAAGTTAGACATCGGTCCCACTGCGCCGAGCCCGGGCCCTACGTTTCCGATACAGGCAATCGTCCCCGTAAAATCCGAAAGCAGGTCGCCAAACGGGTCCAAAGATAATATCAACGTGGATAAAGCGACAATCGCAAACCATAAGATAAAATAAGATCTTACAGAGTTTACTGTAAATGCGTCTAACTGTTCGCCTTCAAATTTAGCGGTAGCCACCGTTCTGGGGCTTAAAACTTTTTTCAGGTCGGTTGCGGAAGATTTTGTGAGAATTATCAGTCTTGCTATTTTTATGCCGCCGCAGGTTGAACCGCCGCACGCGCCTATCATAGAAAGAATCACGATAACAACTTTTGCAAAATCGGGCCACAGATTAAAGTCTGCCGTGGAAAATCCGGTTGTGGAACCAATCGAAGTTATCTGGAAGAACGAAAGTCTTATTGCGTCGGCAAAATTTTGTGCCGTACCTAAAAGGCTTATTGCCACCGCTATCGTCGCCACAACCACTATGCAAAAATAGGTTCTTAATTCTTCGCTGCAAAACGCTTTTGCAAAGTTACCTATTATAATAAGGTAAAACACGTTAAAGTTTATACCGAAAAGAAACATAAAAACGGCAATAACCATTTCTATATACGTGCTGTTAAAAGCGGCGATACCGGCGTTTTTTGTGGAAAGACCGCCTGTACCGGCAGTAGAAAAAGCGTGCAAAATAGCGTCGTACCCGTTCATTCCGCCGCAAAGAAGCATAATAAATTCTATAAGCGTTAACCCGAGGTAAATAAGATACAGAATACCTGCGGTAAAACGCATTTTACTTACGAATTTCTGGGCGGTAGGCCCGGGGGATTCCGCACGGAAAATGTGTATAGTGCCTGCGCTGTTATCGGGAAGTACTGCAAGGATAAACACAAGCACGCCCATTCCGCCGATAAAGTGCGTGAAAATACGCCAGAAACCTGCGCTTTTTGAAAGCGATTCCACGTCCGACAAAACGGTGGAACCCGTTGTCGTAAAGCCCGAAACCGTTTCAAACAACGCGTCTATAAACGAAGGGATTTCGCCGTTTATTATGAAAGGAAGCGTACCGATAACCGATATTAAAATCCACGCGAGCGCGACAATCGCAAACCCTTCTTTGGGGCGGATAACCTTACTTTCGGGTTTTATAAAAGATAACCCTACCCCTGCCGCGGTAAGCCCCGCGATAGGCACTAAAAAACCGAGATATGTGTTTTCGCCGTATACAAAACCCACAATAAGCGGCGCAAACATAAGCACCGCTTCTATTAAAAAGGTTTTTGCGAGAACGTTTATTACTAACTTAAAATTCATAATTATCTTAAAATTTCGGATATTTCGGAAATTTTTCTGGCAGGGGCGGCAACTATAATTTTATCACCTGCCGTGAACGTACTGTCGCCGACAGGCAAAACGTATTCGCCGTTCCGCACGATACCGCAAATCAATATATCTTTCTGAAATTTAATTTCTTTTATGGGAACTCCGCACGGAAAACTTTCGCCTACTATAAATTCCAGCGCTTCGACCGTTTCGCCAAGTCTGTAAAGGCGCATTACCCTGCCGTCAAAATCACCCTGACGGGAACGCACAAACCTTAAAATACTGTTTGCGATTATTTCCCTTGGCGAGCAAGCCGAGTCAAGCCCCATACTTTTCACCATTTTCAGCAAAGACGGGCGGTCTATTTTTGTAACTACTTTATTTACTTTTAACTGTTTTGCAAACAATGAGAGCATTGCGTTCTCTTCGTCCATACCGGTAAGCGTTACGCATGCGTCGTAATCTTTAAGTCCTTCTTCTTCAAGCAGTTCCTGACTGCTGCCGTCGCCTAAAATAACGTTTGCGTTTGGAAGGGCGGAAGAAAGCGTTTCGCAACGTTTTTCGTCTTTTTCGACCACTTTAACGTCGATACCGTTTTTGCAAAGTTCTCTTGCGAGATAGAAGCCTATTTTACCGCCGCCGATAATGAACGCCGATTTTGCGGGCATTTTATAAATGTGCAGTTTTTTACAAAAAGCGGCTATTTCCTTATCTTTACCGATTACCGATATTTTGTCGCCCTCTTCTATTTCAAAACTACCAAGCGGAATATGTTCTTTCCCGTTTCTCGAAACCATTGCGAATATAAGGTTAGAACTATATTCTTTAACAATATCCATAATGCGTTTTCCGATAACGGGATTGTTTTCCGCCACCAGAAAGTCAACTACGGAAACGCTGCTATCCGTAAAGTTTTCCACGTTAACCGCAGACGGAAACTTTAAGACGTTTGCAATTTCCAGTGCGGTTTTATATTCGGGATTGAACGCCATATCAAGCGATAATTCGGCTTTCATGTCGCTGATTTCCTTAAAGTATTCGGGGTCTCTTACCCTTGCAACCGTATATCTTGCGCCCATTTTTTTCGCAAGAACGGAACAAACGATATTAACTTCGTCCCTTGACGTGGAGGCAATAAAAAAATCCGCCTTGGAAACGCCCGCGTCGGAAAGCACCGAGCGACTGATTCCGCTACCGATTATACCTTTTACGTCGTATTTACTTACAATGTTTTCAAGCGTTTTGGGGTTGTTGTCTATAACAACGATATTATGATTTTCTTTGACAAGGTTTTCAACCAGCGTTCCGCCGACCTTGCCTACCCCGAGAATAACTAAATTCATATTATATAGTTTACCACATTTACAGAAAAAGTCAAATATTTAAGCGGCAATAGGATATTTACGCTTTAGCGGGCAGAAAAATTCTATTCCGTCCCGATTACGTCAATAATGAATAGTTTACCTTGATTTTTAGATAAACACGTTGTAAACACCTTATTTAAGGCCTTTTACGATGCCAATTATTAAAGATTTAACGTTTTTAAATAAAAAAACACTCGCAAAAACGAGTGGTTTTTTATTTTATAATTATTTATTCGATAATTACTTGATTGATAATAAATATTATTTTAAGAGTTTTTGGAAAAAATTTCTTCAAATATTATTTTTGTTCTACGAACAATCTTAGAATAATCGATCTTAAAACAATCTTATATTACCAAAATTGACGAATTAACTGAAAAATTAGTCAACGAGTTGCAGAATAGCAACTTCGGCTGCGTCGCCCTTACGGGGACCCATTTTATAAATTCTGGTGTAGCCGCCGCCCTGACCTTTTTCTTCTTTACGAGCCGCATATTTGGGTGCGTATTCGTCGAAAATCTTTTCGATAAGCGGATGCTTGATGTCTTTGGTTCTCTTTTTGAATTCGGGTTTGCTTTCTTTGAAGCCTTTGACTTCCTGAATATCGTTTACCATAGACATAATTTTTCTTCTGGCGTTGAGTTTTTTGTCGCCGTCGCTTATTAAGGTTTTGGTAACGTCTTTA
>JAEYEN010000032.1 GCA_023403375.1 Bacillota bacterium | reverse complement strand
CTTTTCGCCCGCTCGCGCCTTGCCGAGATTAGCCACATATTCGTCTATTTTAAGTGTGGTTTTGTACCTTATCTCGCCGCCGCCTATCGCTATTATCTTTTTGCGTATCGTATCCATATTATCAGTCCTTATCGATAAGAAGTATATAAACTCAACAAAAGATTTTGTCGTTCCGAAAAATCCGAAATGCCCGAACTTTCAGAAAAGGTCAGACGTTAGTCTGACCTTTGATAATTTTTTCAGCATTCAGTCTGAATATTTTTTCGGCGTATTCTTCGCCGTAATTTTTCTTTATCTTTTCGTACGCCTTTTTGAGAAAAATCTCTCTGCCGTAATGAACGTCGCTTGCGACGAAATCGACAAGCCCCGCGTCCAGCAAAAATTTTACCAATTTTTTCTCACGCCTGCTTGCAGGTTTAACAACCGATACTGCGTTTATCTGAATAAGTCCGCCGTAACTTTTTATCTCTTCCGCCGTTTCCGCATTCACGTAAGAATATCTTTCTATATGCGCCACAACGGGGATATGCCCTGCGGTAGATAGCGAATAAGCGCTTTCCACAATGTCGGAATATTCCGAAAAATTAAATTCGCAAAGCAAATATTTTTCGCCGTTCAATCCAAGCGTAACACCCGATTTTATAAGGGCGAGCGGCTTATTTCTAATATAAATTTCTTCGCCGCAATAAAGGTTTACGTCTATTCCCGCCGCCTTTACAACGTTTTTGAATTCCGTAAACTCCGCCTTGACTTCTTCCGCTTCTTTCAGATACGGCGCGCGGTAATGCGGCGTACAGATAACGTCCGTTACCCCTTCGAGTTTTAATCGCCGTAAAACGTCGAGAGAATTTTCCACGCTTTTGCTGCCGTCGTCTATAAACGGAATAACGTGAGTGTGTATGTCTATCATATTTTTATAGGCGGTTACGGATTATTGATTTTTGCTCTCTTCCGCCGTCTCTTCGTTTTCGTCGAGATAGTTTTTATAATAACTGTAATAACCTTTCCCGTAACCGTAATCTTTGTCTTTCTTTCTGTCGTACATGGTAAATACCGTGCCGAGAATGTTTGCGTTATTCTTTCTTAATTCTTTCACTGCGTCCGCAACCTGATTTCTGGTCGTTTCGCCGTACGCCACAAGGAACAATATTCCGTCGGACAAACGAAGAATGTTGATATAGTCCGAAACCTGCAACACGGGCGCACAGTCCAAAATAACGTAATCGTATTTTTCCCTTAAAGAATTTATAAGTTCTTTAAGTTTTTCGGAAACTAAAATTATGGAAGAATTATAAACTTCTCCGCCGCGCGTTATAATGTCGACGTTTTTGTATTCGGTGTGTTTGATAAGTTGCTCTTCGTCAATGGTGCCGAGCATATATTCCGCAAGCCCCGAATCGTTCTGAACCTTGAAAATTCTGTGAACGTTTGCTTTTCTGAAATCCAAATCCACCACGCAGACCTTTTTATCGGTAAGACCTAAACTTACGGCAAGGTTGCCCGCAACAGTGGTCTTTCCTTCGTGCATAACGGAAGACTCTATTTGCAGAACTTTGGTTTTCCCGTCCGCATTGAGATATAAAATATTATCTCTCAATCTGTTGTAGCCTTCGATTTTTCCCGAAACGGTTTTCTCGTTTACGAAAATACTCTCGCTGCGAAGTATCGTCTTTTTCTTTTTACCAAACAACATCTTGTCCTCCCGAAAACGGAACGTTTTTCAATTATAGTTATTATACAATAATTATCCTTTAATTGCAATGCTTTATTTAATTTTTTTGCCGGACGGCGTTAAGAATAATCGGAAAGTATGCCTTTTAATACCAAAACGTGCAATTCTTCGTCGAGTTTTATTCTCGCTATTATCGCTTTAACGTCGTCGTTGCATAATTTTTTTATCTGCTCTTCATAAGTTGCAATGGCGTTAAGTTCGCCTTCTATGTCTTCTAAAAGCATAATTTTGGGCGACGTTCCGCATTTTACCATAGACGTGTTGTAATAATTATAATTAAAACCGTCGTTTATCGCATAAACGGGTTTTACGCCGAGCGTTAAAATTGTTTCGCCGAGAATGTCCAGATGCTTCATCTCCGCCATGGCTATCTGTTCCAGAGTGTCCGCGGTTTTTCTGTCGCCGCACGCCGCAAAAAAGTGCGCGTGGTAAACGTATTGTAAAATGGCGGTTATCTCGCTTTTAAGCCCCGTGTAAGAAGGCGCGATTATGTAAGCGGATTTAGCGTCTTTTTTTAAGTCCTTTATAGACGGATACGGCATATCTACTGCAATCGGTTTCATTAAAATCTCCTTTACTTTTCCATTTTCTTTTAATATTGTTATGTAAAAGAGAAATTTTTTGTTAAAAAAGCAAGCGTCCTATACAAAACGCTTGCTTATAGTCGTCTATAAAATTCCGACAGACGGCGTTAAAAGAACCTGCCGTGAGTGGGCAATACCGAAACGTAAATATCTACGTGTTCCGCGGAAGTTTTAAACGTAGTTTCGCAAAACAAAGTTGCGTTCTCTTCGCCAGCAGGGGTAAACTTCACTTTCACTCCGTCCACCACTATATACCAGTAATCGAATTCATACTCGTCCGCTTCGCAGGTCGCGGCGTCCAGAAATAGCGTGGCATTGTAGTCTACCGAGAAAGATTTTTCGCTTAAATCGTTATATAAGCACTTAACCGTTACGGGTCCGCCCAAATCGTCCGTGCTCTGCGCGGTTAAAACAAGGCTTACGTCGTAAACAAATTTTTCCCACTCCGCATAAAAAGTTTTATCGCCGGAAGAACCCTTTTCAATAACCAGATTAACGGTGTTGTCGGCGCAATCCCCCGTCCAGCCCGCAAATTTATAGCCCAACTTTGCGGGGTTAATTATGGTAATATCATCGTCATCCGTCAAATACCAATAAGGATTTTTTGCGTTAAGCGTGCCGCCGTTCAATCTGTAACTCAGAATATACGCGTTTTCGGGCGCCCATATCGCCTTAAACGTTACGTCCGAACGATAATAAAACTCGTCGCCGTCGAAAATCACCCTTTCTTCTTCGCCTATCGTAATGATAAAGCAAGCCAGCCTGAACCCTTTTTTACTCGCTTTCGGCAGTTCGATTTTATCGCCTATCGCAAGCGTTCTTTCGGTAAAGGAAAGCGTGCCGCCGTCCGCGTCGAATCTTACTTTATATTTTTCCGTATCGTCCCCACACCCTGCAAAAACGCAGAACAGCAGTGAGAACATAAATACGAATATTAAACTCATAATGTTTTTTAATTTCATATTAAAAATTATAAAACATTTATCCGCCCTTGTCAACGATTAAATATTAAACGCTAAAATCGTTAAAACGTTACACGCCGTACCTTGACATTATTTTCAGAAGTCCGCTTAACCCGTCGTTTATTTCTCGCCGCTCATTTTTTCCGTAACCATAGTTTTCCGCTTTGTAAAGCGCCTGTTTAAGTGCGGAAATCTGTTTTTCGTCTTCGGGCGATAAGTCGTAATAAGATAATCTTTCCAGAACGCTTTTAACGTGCGAAAAATCTATTTCGGGTTTTTCCGCGCGGCGTATATCGCAATCGTTTTCAAGACTTTTCGTTTTAAGTTTTTCTATTCCCCCGCGCGACAGTTTGTTTAAAAGTTCTACCGACTTAATATATTCCGCCGCTTTTTCTCTTTCTTTTTCTCTTTTAATCCTTTCTCTTTCCGTTTCTTTTACTCTGTCGTTTCCAGAATTATCGTAACTACTGCCTTCATTATTGCCGTAACTGTTGCCGTTATTATAGCCATCACTATTGCCGTCCTTTGAAAGCCTGACGTTCGGCGCCGTTTTTGATAAGTCGTTCGGCAAATTATTCAGAACTTCGTTATGGGCGAAGTTTTGCGCATTATGTTTAACGACGTTTTGTACGTTATTTTGCGCGACAGTCTGCAAGCCGTTTGTTTTTGCGCAGATTTTATGCCGACAACGTTCGTCCGCGTTTTTTCCTTTTTTTAACAGACGGTATAAATAAAAGCGCGGAAAAGAACATAATAGACAATGCCGTAAGTATCAGTAAATAGCAAAAAAGCATTTCCTGATTAGAATCCGCCGCAACGCAAAACGCCGCAAAAGTCAGAAAACACGCCCCCGCCGTACAGGCATAGAAAAAGTAAGCCTTTTTCCTGTTCTTATCTGCGGTAAAAAGCCTTATAAGCGAAGTCGTAACGAAAAAGAGAAAGGTAGCCCCCGCAAAAATAGAAAAAATTACGATTGTGCCCGTTTCTTCCGAAAATTTGTCAATCCATATAATTACGCTGTCCATATATACAAATAATAAACCGCAAACTATATCGAATTTGCGGTTTATTGCGTTTATTTGGTATTATTTTGTCGAATTATATTTTTAGCCGCCGCGCCGTTTCCGACTTATAAAAGCGACCTTATAAAATCGGCTGTTCAAT
Organism: Bacillota bacterium; assembly: GCA_023403375.1. GTDB lineage: Bacteria > Bacillota > Clostridia > Christensenellales > Borkfalkiaceae > UBA1259. The sequence goes on along the minus strand of JAEYEN010000032.1, from coordinate 17,623 downwards.
TTTTATGCTTTCGCCCGTCAGCAAATCTATAACGTATTTTCCCACGACCTTTTTGCCCGTGCATTTTTCCACCGCAATCGCATACAAATCGAGTTGCTTTGAATACCTTTCTATTATTCTTTCTCTTGACAACGAAGTGTATTTATAGTCGTAAACCGTAACCCCGTCGTCGCCGTCCGCCAAAAGATCTATTTTACCCTGAACCAGCACTTCGGTATCGGTATCCGACAATCCTAAAAGCCGCGCGGGAAAAGTAGTGAGAAAGTTTTTTTCGCGATAAAGTTTCTTACCTTTTATCCCGTCGAACGCGCCGCCGTTTATCGCCGCTGAAATTTTGTCCAGATTGATTTCTGACAATTGCTCCTTTGTCATCGTTTTGTCGGCAATAATTTTATCGACGTTTTGTTCTATACCAAGCGAAAAGTCGTAAAACTCTAAAAATCTGTGCGCCAGCGTTCCTTTTTCCGCAGTCGTTTCTTCGTCTGTAAACAGCGTTTCGGCTTTAATTTTTTTCATTTCGTCATCGGCTTTTACCGAAAGCGTTGCCGTAACCGTGCTTTTAAGCGGAAGCGTTACGTCCTTTTGATAGGGATACTCGAACCCGAGATTTTTTATAATATTCGAAGTCAGCCGTTCGTCCGCTTTCCCCAGAATAACCTTTCTCGTGTTTCTCTCTTCCGTAAGAAGCGCCATATCTTCGTCGGTAAACAGAACCGTGGTTAAGCCTTGCGGTAAATATTCAAAAAATCTGCCGGCATAATCGAACTCTTCTTCATACTCTTCTTCGTCGCGGCACAAAGCGAGCGCGAGAGAATACTTTGCTCTCGTCAGCGCAACGTACAAAAGCCGCAACTCTTCTTTAACACGCTCTTTTCTCAGTCTGTTTTTAATGACCGCCGTCTGAACTGTGTCCGAAGTCGTTTTGTTTTCGTCGTCGAAATATCTCGTAATATAACCCATAGAACGGTCTTTTAATATTTTATCCTGTTCGGAACGGGCGCTGAGTTTATTTTCAAGTCCGCACACAATCACGACGGGGAATTCCAACCCTTTTGAAGCGTGTATGGTCATAACCTTAACCGAATCGTCTTTCTCTTCGGGCGTCATCAACAAATATTTGGGTGTTTTTTCGATGAGCTCCAAATATTCCGAAACAGCGTATCTTTTTTCTCCCGAAACGGTTGACGAAACAAAGAAATTAAGTCGTTTTAACTTTTTCTCGCCGCTCTCTCCTGAAAGGCAGAACGCTTCTAAATTTTTGTCGCTTACCACTTTATAGAGTATATCGTAAGCGGGCAGAAAGTCGGAAAGCGCGCGCAAAAGCGCAATATAATCGCAAAACTCTTTCAGTTTTTCTTTTAACGCCCTGTCCGAAACACCCGCCGTCTCTTCCGAAGCCACACCCGTTGTTTTATCCTCCGTTCCGTCTGCACAAAAGTTTGATACGCCCTTTTTCACGCCGTCCGCCGCTTCGTTTAACGCTTCGGCGAAAACACCCGCCGTCGTTCCGTCAGTAGCCACGACCGATGTCGAACCCGACGTTTTATCCGCCGCGCCGTCTTCCGTCAACCCGTTTTCCACGCAGTAATTTACCGCTTGAAAGAAAGTTGCTTCCCGCCGTTTTTCTTTGGGCAAGAAATCGGCATAACAGCGAACAATCCTGTAAAGTTCTTCGTCGGTAAAGCCGCCTATGGGACTTTTCATAACCGTGGCGAGCGGAATATCGTCGCCGCCGCCGTTTAATATTTTCAAAAGACAGATAAGCGTTTCTACTTCCGGAAAAGCGGAAACGTCCTGCTTAACTTCCGTCGCAACGGGGATATTGAGCGCGGCAAGGTCGTCTACAAGCCGTTTTACGTATTCGGTCTGTTTATCTCTCGATAAAACGGCGATGTCGCCCATTCTTACCCGTTTTTCTTCTTTGCCGTCGAAATAGGTTTTTCCTAATTCTTCTGCGATTATTTTTGCCACAAGCAAAGACGACGGCGCCAACTCGCGCTTTGCCTTTTTGTTTATCTCCGCTAAAATATCGTAAATCTCGGCAGGTTGTTTCTGCGCCTTTTCGGCAGTTTTTTCTTTGTCGTAAAAATATAGAACCGCTCTTCCCGCAGCGCTATCGGGATATAACCCGCCGCTTAAAAGTTCCGAGTTGCCTTTATAATCTTCGCCGTACGCTTTTTCCGTCATACAAAACGAGAACACTTTGTTGACCGCTTCTATAACCGCGTTTGCGGAACGGAAGTTGTAATTGAGTTTTATAGCCGCTTCTCCGCCCAAAGACATCTTTTTGAATTTTTGCGTAAAGAACTCAGAGCGGCACCCCCTGAACCCGTATATGCTTTGCTTTTCGTCGCCGACCATAAACATATTGTCGTCGGAAATTTTTGTCAAAATTTCTTCCTGAACGTCGTTTACGTCCTGATACTCGTCCACAAAAACGTATTTGTATTTTTCCTTTATACCGCTCAGCGCTTCTGCGTCGTTTAATATTTTAAGCGCAAACCGCTCTAAATCGGCAAAGTCCAAAACGTTCTCTTCTCTTTTTAGTTGCGAATAATTTTCGTCGAACTTTTTAACTATACGCTCTAAAACTTCAACGTCCTTTTTAAGCGCGGCGTTCTTTAATAAATCGGTTTCTTCGTCTGTAACGGCGCCGTCTTTTTCTTTTATGATTTTTATAAAATCGGTTTTTATATCGGTAACGAGTCGGTTGATTTTACCTACTTCTTCATCGTCCTTTTGCTCCGACGGGCGGCGCGGCAAAACCATATCTTCCGCCCTTTTTAATTCGTATATGTTCCGTGCGCCAGATACCGCGCGCATTTCGTCTTTAAGCGTCAACACATATTCGCAACACTTATCGCACTTTTTCATACGGTAGAGATTATACGCCTTGTCCGCTTTCAGCGAAAGCCTTTCGACTTTTTCTTTAATATCCGAAAGCAATTCCTTTTTTAAAAGTTCGAATCCATCTGAACTGTAACAACGTTTTGCGCTTTCAAAAAGCCTGTCAAAGCTCGCTTCCGAACAGTTGAACTCGTAAACGTCTTTAATAATTCTCTTTAATTCCGAATCGTTTCTTGCGGATAAATACCGCTCTACCGCCGTGTAAAAGCCGTTGTCGGAACAATCGTAAAACTCCCTGAACGTTTTATCAATCGCTTCGTTTTTCAGCTTGTCGGCAAAATTAGCGTCTGCAACCGAGAAATCGCCCGAAACGCCCGCCTTGTAAAAATACGTCCTTACAAGCCGCGCGCAAAAACTGTCTATCGTGCAGATATCCGCAGAAGAAATGTCCGATAACTGTGCGGAAAGCCGATAGTCCTTGTCTTTATTTATTTTTTCGGTAAGCGCTTTGCGGAGTTTTTCTTTCATTTCCGAAGCGGCTTTTTCGGTAAAGGTTACGGCAAGCACGTCGGTTACTTTCGCTTTGTTTTCGGCAATCAGCCTTATAAGACGCTCTATCATAACCATGGTTTTTCCGCTCCCCGCAGAAGCCGAAACGATGATACTCCCCGTATTATGGTCTATCGCGCGTATTTGTTCCGCTTTAAGCGTTTTTCTGTCAATCACTTTGCGCTCCCCCTTTCGCGGTACACTCTTCGTTTTCGGAAAAATCACTCTCTCCGTCCGCTTTCCGCACGGTATTTCTGTTCTCAATAGCGGTTGAAATCACTTCCTCGTCTACTTTTAACACCTTTCTTTCCGCGCCTTTTATTCCGCACATAGCAAAATAAGGACATCTCGCGCACGCGCCCTGATAAGGCGAAGGCGCAATAAGTCCGTCCGCCATATTATACGCCGCGTTTTCGCACATAACAACAGCGTATTTTACGTAGTTATCCAGCGTTTTTGCCGACACGGCGTTTTTCACTTCTCCCTTTTTGGTAATGTATGCGGAGATAAATTCGCTTTTCCCGTCGTCTTTAAGTTTTGTATCCTGCGCAAACAAAACGTCTTTATCGTTAAGCGTTTTTCCCACTCCGCCCAAATCCGATTTTTCGTCGTATCCGTCCGAAACGGGCAGATAATAAATGCCCGCGGGCGATAATCCGCTTGAATTTGCAAAGCAATCGGCATACAGATATAATTGAAGTTTAAGTCCCGCATAAAGTTTAGAGTCGGCGGCGGAAACCGAACCCGTTTTATAATCCACTATTCTGAAATAGTTTTTATATGTGTCAACCCTGTCGATATTGCCCGTAAGATATGCTTTCCCGCCGCAAATTTTGCGCCCTACCGTCTTTTCGAATTCCGCGGGAACAAAACGGGAATTACAGAACGCCGCATACATTTTAAGGCAATACTTTTTGGCTTCTTTAACGGCGCGGTCAAGCGAAAATTTATGCGCGTTGTCTTCTGAAAACCGCTTATATTCCGCCGCGGCGCATAACTCGTTTACTTCGTCCGTAAAAACTTTCTCGCAGTCCGCTTCGCTTTTTATCTCGCCCTTTTTAAGCCGCATAAGAAAGCGCTTAAAGAGTTCGTGCATAAATATCCCGACGGAAAGCGCGTTTACGTCGCCCTTGTCCTTTTCTTTAAGTTTAAGCGTTCTGGCGGCAAACGCCTTGTACGGGCAGGAATAAAAGTCCTCTATCGTCGTCGGTGAAACCACTCCGCTTAACGGAGTTTTGTCGTCCAGCCTTAATTTTATTTCTTTGTTGGATAGGTCGAGTAAGTTGTCCAGAAACTTTTTATCGTTTAAGGCGCGATAAAAACTCGCCGCTTCGGTTATGTCGTCCGTTCTGCATTCGGTAAACTTTCCGCAATTTTCCGCAAACCGCTTAACGCCCTGTCTTTTGGTAAGGTAATCGTTGCGATACTTAAACGGTTTAACGTTAAACACCGACTTAACGTATTCGGTTATTTCCGAACCGCCGTTGGTATTTCCGTCAAGACGGGTTACGGGTTCGCACAAAATAAGCACCTTGTCAAAGGCGGCGAGAGCCAGCCCCGCGCTTTCTCTGTTTCTTCTGTTTACTATTTTTATTTTAGGCTCTATCAGAACCTTAAAGTCTTTAAGCCGGTCGATATCCGCGTCGGAAATAAGCGCAACGTCGTCTTTAACGAACGGAACGTTATCGTTAAGCCCGATAAAGAAAAGATAATCCGCTTTTGCCGCCGCCGTTTCTTTGAACCCGCCTATAAACACAGCGTCGCCGTATTGCGGGATAACGGATAGTTCCAAAGCGGAAACGCCGCTTAAAAAAATCTTTTTCCGCTCTGCGCCGCTTAATTCTTCTCCGCCTAAAAGCGCGTCCATATCGTCTAAAATTTTTATAACCGCACCGTAAATCTGGTCGTTTATCTGCGCTTCTTCCGGTTGCCCTTCCGCCCTTAAAAATTCCGAGTAAGTTTTTAACTTCTCTTCCGCGTTCAACATAGAAAGCATATTTCTCACGTCAAACCGCTCGAAAAACGAGCAGATTTTGTTTCTGAACCGCTCGAACTCGACTTTGTCGTCGTCAGAAAGCCCTATCTCGAAAGGTTTTTTAATTCTGCCGTAATTTATGTTGTATTTAACCGTGTAATCGTAAAACTTGTCCGAAAAACTTTTATCTTCGCAAAACACGGGGTTTTTATAGAAAGCGGATAGATACTCTCGCTTATAGTTTTTATAAAACGCGTCGCCGTAACCGACGATAAGTTTAATAAGCGGATGATTTTCGGTTTTCTTTTTCTCGTCGAAAAAATACGGCACTTCCGCTTCGAGAAAAGCCTTTTCAAGCACGTCTTTATATGCCGCCGTATCGGAAAGCGCAACCGTGAAATCTTTATATCTCGCCGCGCCGGACATAACTTTTGCCTTTATTGCACAAGCAACCGTTTCCGCTTCTTCCGACGGGGTGTCGGGCTTACACAAAAAGACCTTTTCCGTGGGAAAAGCGCCGCGCGAAAAACTTTCCGGATTAAAAATGCTCTCCGTTATTATCCGCCCTTCTTCCGAAAGGTCGCTTTTAACGTTTTGTTCCGCTATACCGACGTTGCACTGCGCGCACAATTTTTTGAAAACCTGCGACGTTTCGTTTAAGAACAGATACTCGTTATCTCCGCCGCACAGTATGGCGGTAACGCTTTTCGCACGCTCCAACAAAATCTTTATCGCCTTTTTAACCTGCCCCGTAAAAGAAGAATAACCTATCAGGTAAACGTCTTTTTCTTTTATAGACTCGTCTTTAAGCAGCACTTCGGGTAAAAATTCCAGCGCCGCGCCCTGGTCTGTCAGGTTGTTTTCCGCAATAAATTTTTCGTAATTTTTATAGACGGCCGCAATATCGGTCAGTTTGTTTTTCAAAACGCCGCTCAGTCCGTCAAGCGAATTCAAAAGGTCGTCGGGCGTAACGGACGCGCTTTTTAACTGAATAATAAGTTCGTAAAGCGTGGGCGCAAGAAAGGTTTTGCTTTTGTTAAAACATTTAAGGTCTGCTTCCGACAACAGTCTTTTAACGACCATTGCGGAACCTTCTTTACTTAAAATCTCGTCGAACGACTTTTTGGTACGCAAATAATTACCGAAAGAATAAACTTCGGTATCGAACGCCCCCAACGCGGCGGCGGCAAGTTTCCGCTCGGTTAAAAGCGAAACTTTTTCTTCGCAAAATATAAGATTTTGGGTTGTGAACGGATTATTCCCCACACGGTTTTTCTCTTTAAGCAGATTGCAAAGCAAATCGAAAACGCCGAACATGGAATCCGTTACGTAGAGATAAGATTTTTTCATTACAGATATATTATACTAATAATTCGCTCACTTTTAAAGTTTTTTTTCACACGCGTTTACAAAAATTTATATTTATGCTATCATTATATATATTATTGCTGATTTTTTCGGAGAACATAATGAAAAAACTATTTTTACCGATAATACTTTGCCTTTCGTTTTTGTTTGCGTTCGGCGGTTGCTCGCAGGACGCTACGCTGGAATTTGCAGACGTATGGGGTTCTTACGGCATAGGTTACGAAGAAACGCTTGTTTACGACGTTAATTATAAAGACGATTTTAATAAAGACGGATACAATTTTACAAAACACGCCGATTTAAAAGGGTTAACCTATTCGTCCGTCGGGGAATACGCGGTAAACACCAAAGTAATTTCCAAATCAAACGATATGTTGCCGGACGCGGTTAAAAACAGCGCGGTATTTAGCAGTGCGCCCACGTCGGTTATAAGCGTTACAACCGTTTTAACACTTTCCACCGAATGTTCTGCGGAAGGCGACGAAACCCACGCTTACACCGAAACGATAACAAGCGAATCATACTTTTGCAATGCGGACTATTCTTTCGCGCCCATTTACGCGAAAGGCGAATACGATTATAACGTTTTATACTACAAAAACGGTTTAACTCTTTCAAACGTAAAAGGTTCTTATGAGAACTTTTACGGCGACAAAAATTATACTATCGTCAAAAAAGCGATTGCAAGCGACGGCGCAGAAACGGTTGACGAACAGAATTACGAATATACCCCCCGCTCCGTTATAGACAACACTTCTTTATTGTTCGCTTTAAGAAACGTGTCGTATAAGAAAAAATCCGCCGCTAATATCCCCACCGTTTCGCCCTCTTACGGCAAAGCGCAAAAGATAAAAGCCACATATCTCGACGACGTTAATAAGACAGTAAACCTTGCCGTAAATAACGAGAACAAAGGCGAAGTTACTTTCCTTTCCAAAGTAGTTTCCTTTTTGATAAACTCTTCCGACCAGGCAGGTTCCGCACAACTGTTATATATACAAAACGGCGCGACCGACGCAACGGGTAAAAACCGCTCGCTTATACTCTCCTACGTTTCGCCCATTGCGGAATACTCCGCTTATAACAAAATAGGTTGTATGGAATACACGTTAAAATCCGCAAACTTTAACGGTTAATGCGGCGCATAAATTATAAATATATAATAAAAATATATAATAAAAAGCGGCACGTGAAACGGCAAAAATAACGCCGTAAAACATAACCGCACCAAGCAAAAACAAACCAATATAAACCGAAAAAGCAAATATTAAATAATTCGGGGCGACCGCATAGTTATAAAAAAACGGACGTAGCGAAACACAAACCTAAAAAACACAGTTATAAGCAAACCAAAACAAATCAAATAAAGTATTTAAAATTAAAAACAGTCTTAAAGAATTTTAAGACTGTTTTATTTATATTTGTTTTAAGATTTTACGCTTTAACAAATCTTGCCGCGCAGTAGTTATCGGTTAAATACGTTGCGTTTGTCGCCGCGTCTGTCAGACTTAATGCGGTAGAAGAATTATTTTCGCCTATCGCGTTAAACGAAGTGTATTCAAAAGTTGCCGATGTAAGCGAGTCGCAACCGCTGAAAGCAAGCGCGCCGATACTTTTAACGGAAGCCTTAAAGGTTACAGTTTTAAGTCTGTCGCAATTATAGAATACTGCGTCTTTAACTGTTTCTGCGGAGATGACCGCATTAGTTAAAAGCGAGTTGTTAGCGAAACAATTTTCGCCTATTTCTATTACGCTTGCGGGCAACTCTATGCTTTTAAGTCCCGCGCCGTCGAATGCGTGTTCTTTAACGGAAGTCAGAACCGAAGAAGCGGAATTTTCAAAAACAAGACCGTCTTTTAAGTTTACGCAACCGCTGAACGCATATTTATTTATCGTTTTAACCGTTGCGGGAATTTTAACGCTTTGCAGCGCTTTTGCGCCGCTGAACGCATATTCGCCTATCTCGTCAACGCCGCCGGATAACGTTACGGAATTGATAAGAATATTACCTGCGAACGCATACATCGGGATTTTATAATCCGCCGAATTCTTAACGGTAACGTTTTTAAGAGTAAGCGGCATATATCTCACGTCGGAAGAAGATTCTTCGGACGAAGCGGCAGGCTTATAGGTTACGTTTATTGCCGTTCCGCCTTCATACTTGTTTTCGCCGAATATATAAGCGAAAGTTCTTTCGATGTTTACCGCTTTGTTTTCTTCGGGATTAGTCTGGTTAAACGTTGCGTCGCCCGTGGCGGAAGCGCCTACGAACGGAAGCGTGATGCTTTCTAACGCTTTCATATTTTTGAACGCGCCGCCGTCTATTGTGGTAACGGTATCGGGCACGATGATTTCCGTAAGCGTGTCGTTATCTTTGAAAGCGCCCGTTTTGATTCTGCCGATTGTAACGTTTTCCGTATTCAGTTCGCCTATATCGATAGAAGTAACGCCCTTCCCTTCGTCCACGTATCCGTAAACGGTGTAAAAGTCGTCCCCTTCGTACATTTTATATAAAATACCCGTTTTGGTTTCTCCCCCGTTATCGCCGCAAGCGACAAGCCCCAAGGCGCAAACCGCAACGACTACCGCGAGCAATAATATTTTTAATACTTTTTTCATATACGCTCCCTTTTATAAGGATAGTTATAAATTTACTATATTAGTTTATCATCTAATAGGATATTTGTCAATAAATAATAAAGATTTTGCGCCTTGTCCTTTGCTTTTTAAACACTTTTCGGCGCAAAAAAAGGCTATATTCGGTTATAGCCTTTTTAAAACATATCTCGCCGCTCGGTTTTTTTAAAACGCAAGATTTTTCTTTACGTTTTTTTCTTAAACGGTAACTTTGCGTTTAACAATCAGGTTAATTTTTAGGATAATTTCACAATTCTTATATAATAACTTTGCCGTCAAAGAACCCGTCGAAAAAACCTTCCGCGTCCGCGCCGCACTTAACGAAACTCCCCACCAAATCGCAGGGTTTAGCGTTAAGGTTAGATTAGTCGGCGTAATATTTTTTAAGTCCGCCGAAAAACTTTTCTTCGCCAATCGTTTTTCTCAGCGTGTCGTACATTATGCAACTTTTAACGTAGGCAATGTTTACGTATTCGTATTCGCTTGTAAACTCGCCCAGACTTCTCGTCATCGTCGTATCCGCTCCGCCGAAAAGTTTATCGTAAACGGTGCAATAGGTTTTATAAGTCTGTTCCGAAGATTTTATCATATCTTCTCTCGAAAGTCCGTATTCGGGATAATTTTCATAAAACAGAACGGTAGAATATTCCGCAAGCCCTTCATCCAAAAAACCGTAGTTTATCTCGTTGTTACCGACCGTCGTCTGCCACCACTGGTGCGCCGTTTCGTGTACGATGACTTCTCTGTACGAATTATCGGTAAGTTCGTCGGAAATCATTACAAGACAGGGAAACTCCATTCCGCCCTGAATAAACTCCGTTTGCGTTACCGAAAAAGTGCCGTACGGGTACTTTCCGAAAAGCGAAGAAAACAGTTTAAGCGAGTTGACTACGTATTCCATAGAAATCGCGGGGGTTTCGTCATCGTAATAATAGTAATTTACGGTAACGCCGTCCGTTTCGCAGGAAATGCTTTCGTACTTGTCGGATAAAACTATACAAAACGACCGTGCGGAAGAAAGTTCATAGGTATATTCCGTAACTCCGTTTTCCGCTTTTTCGGAAATCGCTTTGCCGGACGCGGCAACCGTAAACTCAGTCGGGGCGGAAAACGTTACTTTATAGTCGGCGCAGTCCGAAAAATAAGGGTCGCCGCAGGAATAGTAAACGCATTCAAAAAATCCGTTTTCGTCTATCGCGCAAAGTATGGGATAAAAGTTTGCGAGATTTACGGTGTTTCTATTATACCCCGTTCTCGCAACGACGTTTGCAAGCGTTATCTCGTATTCAATCGTAACTTCCGCGCACTCTTCGGGAAAAACTTCTTCTCTAAGCGGAATTGCCAGAATATTTTTGTCCTCGCCGCAAATCTCAAACTCCATATCTTCATCGCAGGAACTAACTTTTTTTATGTCGATTTCTCCGAAACTTTCTCCGTTAGGATAGGCTTTATAGGCATATGCGTCCGCTATCGGTTTATACTTTGCGTCGCGCCTGTAAGCATTTGCAAACAAGTTGAATTTAAGTACGGAAAAAGAGTTTTCCGTATTGTTAAAAAATTTCACCTTTTCTTTTCCAACCAATTTATTGTCGGAAAAAGCACACTCTATATCGTAAGTCGTGCGCTTTGTTTCTTCCTTTTTGCAGGCTGAAAACGAAGCCGCAAATAAAACGAAAAGCGCCGCGCACACCACGCATAAAATTTTTTTCATAATAAAACCCCGAAAGATAATTTTTCATAATTATCTTATTCGGGGCTTTCGGTTATTATTCCGCCGTGCGGCGCTGCGGGGCGCTTTGTCGCCGCCGCTTGCTGCCGCCGTCTTTATCGCCTGTTACTCTCTTTTTCAGGGTTCTTGCCGCCCGGCTTTTTTATCGGTTTTGCTAATACTTTTGTTGCAATTTTTCAGCGTTTTTTAATTATAACCGCCTCTGTTTTCCGTTATCCGTCGCTTTTACGGCGTTTTACGGAATAACGTTTCCGCAACTTATTTTTTTATTTTTCGTCTATTGCAAGATATTTAACGGGGTCGATGTTTTTGCCGTTTTCGTACACTTCAAAATGAAGGTGCGCGCCGTTTTTGGATTCCTGACGATTAGTGGAAGAAACGTGTCCTATCACGTCGCCTTGTTTTACGGTTGCGCCCGCAACTATTTCGTCGGCGTCTGCAAGCGAATTATAAACGGTTTTAAGTCCGTCGCCGTGGTCTATCGTAACGGTTACGCCTTTAAGGACGTCGTTTTCAACCTTTTCGACCGTGCCGTCGTAAACAGCCATAACGGGCGAGCCTTCCGCCGCATAAAAATCGGTTGCCGTATGCGCCGAGAATCTGTTAAGCGTTGCGTTAAACACCATACTTTCGCTATACTTTTCTATTGCTGTCGTATCGTTTACGGGCATAATGAATCGTATAACTTTAATTACGGGTTCATCGTCGGGCTTAATAACGGGGTCGCTGTCAGGGTTTTTCACGTCGTTATCGCCGTTATCGGTTATAGGCGCTTCTATTTTTATATTGTCGTTGTTTTTACTTTCGCCTATTAAAACGAAAGCCACGGTAAGTCCTACCGCCAAAACGCAGAATGCAAGCACCAGATAAGCGGCGTTACGCCTGAAAAAGTCTAAAATCTTACTGTTTTCTTTTTTCATTTTTGTTCCTCCAAAACTTTATTGCTTTCATTATTGCCTTAAAAATTTTTTATATACTTGAAATTTTAACTTAATAAATTTTTTTAACCGATTCCTGAACTAAAAACTTCCGAAAATTATCGGGGTTCCCACAGTTACGGTATCGTTATCTATCGCAACGTGCAGGTTTATCTTCTTTCCGCCAATCGTCTTAAAATAAGGAATTTTATCGGTATAGTAATAAAGGCAGGTAACTTCGCCCGCTTTTTCCACACGCACCGCTTCCGCACGGAAATCTCTTACAAGTTTTTCTACGTCAAAGCCTTTATCCGCAACAAAACTTTCTCCGCACTTTCCGCGCTTTAACGTTAATCCGCGCACTTTTTCAGACTGCGATTTAGATGAATACGAATTATAGTAGTATGTAAATTCTTCCGAATACCCCTTAAATATCGGTTGCGCCGCAGAAAAAAAGGTTATGCCTGTTATCACAACAATTGCAAACAGCACCACTATTTTTTTGTACATAAAAAAATCTCTCCTTGTTTTCGGAGAGATTATTACCCTTTTATTTATTTTTTATACCTTTCTTAATCTTTATATTTATAATGTTTAACTCAATATAAAATAAAGAAAAACGTTTAGTACCGCTAACGTTTGATACTTTTTTCGTTTGGAATTTATCATATCGATATTATTTATGATTAAGTTCAGAAATATTTAGTTTAATCCGCCACGCTCGCATTATCCGCATTAAAAAGAGCCACGTCGGTCATACCCGTTTCTCTTAAAACCGAAACGCCGTTAAAACTTATCGGCAGGTCGCCTGCGTGCCTGATTGCGGCAAGCGTTTTCTTCTCGTCCGAATTCGGCGCTCTGCCTTTAAGCGCGCGATAGGTACCGATAATCGCCTTTTCGTTACCGGCAAGCCCTTTCACTTCTTTACTTAAAAGATTTACAGTCTTGATACACTTATTTAATTTAGAACGAATCAGTCGGGTTTCTTTAAGCAAGCATTCCGCAGTGTCCGTTTCATCGATATTTAGCGTATTTGAAACGATTTCCGCCCTTTTAAGGTAGTTTGGCATAGTCCGAATTTCCGATTTGCACGAAAAACAGGCGGCATACAGTCTTAATATTTTAAGCGAAAAACTTAAAAATCTGCCGTAATCGTTAATAATTTTGCCGTTATAAAAATAGGTTGCGCACTTTTGCGGAGTGGATAAAGCAAATTTACCTTCCGTCATATAATCCGCCGTCTGATATTTAACGCAGCAAACCGCCAGATATACCGCACGCATATCCGTAGGCACGGAAAAAATCGAAAATGCAGAAACAACCGCTTCTTTTGCCGCCCTGTAAGTTTTAGCGTTCATTTCGCCGTCTAAACTCAAACATAATCTGTAATCTATAAGCGATAGCAGTTGGCAAATCACATAAGCGTAACTATCGGCGTTTGCGGTATCAGACATAAAATTTTTGTTTATTATTATGGTTTTATCCGCGTCGTCGGAATATTTTTCTAATTTTTCGCCGTTTTTGAATATTATATAGTTTTCGGCAAAGTTGCCGATTTCCGCACTCTTCGGAATAAATATAAAAGGTATGCCTTTCACGTCTGCGTAATATCTGCAAACGTCGCAAAGCGCGGCGTCAAACGTGAACACGCACCTGATTTCTTCGGGAAGATTAAAAGCATAAGAAAAAAAGTCCAGACTGTTCTCTTTGTTTTCGGGCATGATTAAAGTTATAAGTTTGCCGCCTATTCTTTTAACCGAAGATAAAACCTGCGCGCCGTAAAGGTCGTGCGTTTTTGCAAAACTTAAAAACGCGCAATGAGAAAACGGAGCCACACGCTTGATTTCGTTTTCTAAATCGGAAAAAACGTCTTTTTCGGAATATCGTACAAAAATGCCGTTAAAGAGCGAATTTATTTTTTCTATTTCTTCTATAATTTCCATATAAAACCTTACTTAATAGATTATCTTAAAAAAATGAAAAAGTCAAGATATATTAAAATTTTGAAAAAAAACGGCAAAAAAAGCCTAAAAACCGTAAAAACAAACAAAAAAATTTAAAAATCCCCTTGAAAAGTCGGCAATATATGTTATAATTGAATTATGAAATTACGGAGGTTTTCAAAAATGAACAAAAGTGATTTAATTAGAGTAATCGCCAATAAAGCAGGCATCACTCTAAAAGATGCCGATATTGCGTTCGACGCAGTGTTCGGTGCAATTACGGAAGGTCTTAACCAAGGGGAAAAGGTTCAGATTTCAGGTTTCGGTACGTTTGAGTTAAAGAGCAAGGCCGCAAGAGAAGGCATCAATCCGAAAACGGGCGAAAAAATTAAAATCGCCGCATCCAAAACTCCCGTATTTAAGTTCGGGAAAGCATACAAAGATTCATTCAAATAATAACTTAAAAATTAAACGGCTTGACAAATCGTCAAGCCGTTTTTTTACTGCTCTTTCTATATAATCTGTGAGTTTTTATAAACAAAAAAGGATAACGATATTCTCGTTATCCTTTATATTGTTTGTTTATATCGCTAATTATTTAACGATTTTGGAAACAACGCCGGAACCAACCGTTCTGCCACCTTCACGGATAGCGAAACGTAAACCTTCTTCCATAGCGATGGGGGTTATGAGTTTAACATCCATTTTGATGTTGTCGCCGGGCATAACCATTTCAACGCCTTCGGGGAGTTGGATAGAACCGGTAACGTCGGTCGTTCTGAAATAGAACTGAGGACGATAGTTGTTGAAGAACGGAGTATGTCTGCCGCCTTCGTCTTTGGTAAGGATATAAACCTGACCTTCGAATTCGGTGTGGGGTTTAACGGAACCGGGTTTAGCGATTACCTGACCACGTTCGATGTCCTTTTTGTCGATACCACGTAAGAGCGCGCCTACGTTGTCGCCTGCCTGCGCTTCGTCAAGAAGTTTTCTGAACATTTCAAGACCGGTAATAACGGTGTTCTTGGATTCTTCGGAAAGACCAACGATTTCAGCGGGGTCGTTAACTTTTGCAACACCACGTTCTACTCTGCCGGTAGCAACGGTACCACGACCGGAAATCGTGAATACGTCTTCAACAGGAAGCAAGAAGGGCTTCGCGTCGTCTCTTTCGGGAGTGGGGATGTAGCTGTCAACAGCATCCATCAATTCGAAAATGCATTTGCATTCTGCGGAATTTTTGATTTCTTCGGGAGTATGGTCGCCGGAAGCGTATTCCAACGCTTTAAGAGCAGAACCCTTGATGATGGGGGTGGTGTCTCCGGGGAAGCCATATTCGGTAAGAAGGTCTCTGATTTCCATTTCAACGAGTTCGAGAAGTTCGGGGTCATCCAACTGGTCGCACTTGTTAAGGAAAACGATGATATAAGGAACGCCAACCTGACGAGCGAGAAGAATGTGTTCTCTGGTCTGGGGCATGGGTCCGTCGGTAGCAGCAACAACCAAGATTGCGCCGTCCATCTGAGCAGCACCGGTAATCATGTTTTTAACATAGTCTGCGTGTCCGGGGCAGTCAACGTGAGCGTAGTGGCGGTTAGCCGTCTGATATTCTACGTGAGCGGTGTTAATTGTTATACCTCTTGCCTTTTCTTCGGGTGCTTTGTCTATTTCGTCGTATCTCATTTTCTGAGCTTCGCCGAAAGCAGCCAAAGTCATCGTGATAGCAGCGGTAAGAGTAGTTTTACCATGGTCTACGTGACCGATAGTACCGATGTTAATGTGCGGTTTACTTCTGTCAAATTTTGCCTTTGCCATAAGTTTTTTTCCTCCAAGGATTTTGAATTATTTTTATTTTTTATTTGTTTTTATATTGTTTTTTATTAAAAACGTATATTTATTTTACAATACTTTAATTTAATTGTCAACGTAAATTACGCTTTTTTGCCCATTATCTTTTCCGCAACCGATTTCGGTACGTCTGCATAATGGTCGAACTGCATGGTATAGTTGCCGCGGCCCTGCGTTCTGGAACGAAGGTCGGTAGCGTATCCGAACATTTCCGCAAGCGGGATATGTGCGTCTATAACCTTGATGCCGTTTCTGTCTTCCGTGCCCTGAATGATACCGCGACGGGAAGTTACGTTACCCATAACGTCGCCGAAGTATGCGTCGGGAGTAAGAATTTCAACTTTCATTATCGGTTCTAACAGCACGCATTTTGCTCTCGACAAACCGTCTTTAAGAGCCATGCTGCCGGCAACCTTAAACGCCATTTCCGAAGAGTCGACGTCGTGATAACTTCCGTCGTAAACAACGACTTTGAAGTCAACGACTTCGTATCCTGCGAGTATACCGTTTTTAGCCGCTTCCTGAATACCTTTATTGATAGGCTGAATAAATTCTTTGGGAATAGAACCGCCGACCGTTTCGTCAACGAATTCGTATCCTTTGCCTGGTTCTTGCGGAATAAGGTGAATTTTACAATGACCGTATTGACCATGACCGCCCGTCTGACGTTTGAACAAGCCTTCTGCGTCAACTGCCTGACGAATGGTTTCTTTATAAGCAACCTGAGGTTTCCCGACGTTCGCTTCTACTCTGAATTCGCGGAGCAATCTGTCTACGATGATTTCAAGGTGAAGTTCGCCCATACCTGCGATAATCGTCTGCGACGTTTCGGGGTCGGTATAAGTTTTGAACGAGGGGTCTTCTTCGGCAAGTTTAGCAAGCGCGAAGCCCATTTTTTCCTGTCCCGCTTTGGTTTTAGGTTCGATAGCGACCTGAATAACGGGGTCGGGGAATTCCATTTTTTCAAGAATGATGGGATGATTTTCGTCGCAAAGCGTGTCGCCCGTCGTAGTATCTTTAAGACCTACGAGCGCGCATATTTCGCCTGCCGCAACTTCATCCACTTCTTCTCTGTGGTTAGCGTGCATACGGAGTATTCTGGCAACCCTTTCTTTCTTACCTTTAACGCTGTTATAAACGTAAGAACCGGTTTTGAGAACGCCCGAATATGCGCGGAAGAATGCGAGTTTACCAACGAAGGGGTCGGTCATAATCTTGAATGCTAAGCCGCAGAAAGGTTCGTCCACAGACGGTTTTCTGTCTTCTTCCTGTCCGTCGAGATTAGTGCCGGTGATATGACCGACGTCCGTAGGACTGGGGAGATAATCGACTATCGCGTCCAAAAGGTTCTGAACGCCTTTGTTTTTATAAGACGAACCGCAAAGAACGGGAGTTACTTTCATATTAAGAGTAGCCTTTCTTAACCCTTTCTTGATTTCGTCTAAATCAAGGTCGCCGTTTTCGAAGTATTTTTCCATAAGCGCGTCGTCGGATTCCGCCGCGATTTCAACTATCTGGCTTCTGTACTTTTCGACGAGTTCTTTCATATCGTCGGGAACGTCGGTAACCTGAATTTCTTTACCCAAATCGTCGAGATAAATATCCGCTTTTCTGGTTATGATATCGACAACGCCCTTGAACGTATCTTCTTTTCCGATAGGAAGAAGAATCGGAACCGCGTTGGTTTTAAGTCTTTCGTGCATCATATCGATAGCATTAAAGAAGTTCGCGCCGTTGATATCCATTTTGTTAACGTAAGCGATTCTGGGGACTTTATATTTGTCCGCCTGACGCCATACGGTTTCAGACT
>JAEYEN010000028.1 GCA_023403375.1 Bacillota bacterium | reverse complement strand
GCCAAAGCGTGCATACCTTTTTTGCGGCATGCCTTAAAAACCTTGTCTATGCGCGCCGCGCCGTCTAACAAACTATATTCGGTATGAAGATGTAAATGTACGAATTCGGGCATATCTTTTCCTTTGTCAATCTGCTTTTTGGCAGAATTTTCTAAGTCTAATCCTGTTTTTTAAGTTTAATCCTGTTTTTCTTGCTTGTATCTTTTTCTTTCTTTTCTGTCTCGTCAGTCGTTATATTGACTTTTTAATCGGCGATGTTTTCGGATAAAGCGACTATCTTTCTCAATCTGTGATTTAAGCAACTTTTGGTTACGTTAAGCCGCTCTGCCAACTCGCCAAGCGTTTCTTCGGGGTTTTCCGTCCGCGCTTTTGCAGTCAGTATCAAATCTTCCTTTTTAAGAGAAGACAGTCCTACGGTTTTTTCGATTTTTTCTATCGCGGCTATCTGCTTTTCCGCCGCGGCAACCTGTTTATTGACGTTACTTATATCGCAATTTCTTCTTCGGTTGCTTATATTGTTAAGTTCTGCGTTTATTATAAGGTCGGTAAGTTTCAATACGGATACGGGCGCGCCGAGAAAGGCAAAAAAGTTTTTAATTTCTTCCACGCTTTTAACGTAAACTATATATCCGCTTTTACGCCGCATAACCTTTGCCGTTATAAGAAAGCGCGAAAGAATTTCAGCCGTGTCGGTCGCAGGGGCGGAATGCGAAAAACATAATTCCAGATGGTATCTGGTGTTTGCGCTTTCGTCCTTTTGCGGAACGGTGCAACTTCCGACCGAAAGATATAACCCTTTGAAAAACGCTCTTAAACAACATTCCTTTTCTGTAAGCCGACCGTAAAATTTTAAGTTTACCGCAAGTTCGCCGTCCTTTTCTATAAGAATATCAAGGTCTTTTAATATGTCCGCCGCCTTTTCGCCGCAAACGCTTAATACAAACTTGTCCTTTTTATTTAATTTATCCGAAACGACCGATACTTCTCTTATTTCATAACTGTAAATATAGAAAAAGTAATCGGAAACGATATTCGCCGTTTCTTCGCCCGTTACCTTAAAATCGAGCCCCAAATCGCCGAATTTATCGTAATAAATCTCGCCCGTTCCCCTTATCAATCCTGCAAGAAACGCCTTTTTGCAGCACCTTTCTTTTATAGGTTTAGCAAGAATTTCGCTTTTTACTTCGTGCGAAAAATTCATCTTTTCCCTTCCTTGAACTCCGCAAACCGAAAATGCGGCAATCTGCCGTCTATATTGTCTATTCTGTCAAGCGGAAAGCCCGTCCTTTCAAGCATTTTTTCGACAAGCGAAACCTCGCCCACCCTGTCGGTCGTGTGCGCGTCCGAACTGATTAAAAATCTTACGTCGGTTTTTAATATATCGGAAAGTTCCTCGTCGCTCAAATGCACTTTTTTTGCGTTAAGTTCTATATACGTGCCGTAATCCGCCGCGGCTTTCGCCACTTCCGCAGCGTCCGCAAAACAAAAATAGTTAAGGTGGGTTATCATATCCACGGGGTTACGCTTTATCACGTTTATAAACATTTTGGTGTTTCTTTTAACAAGCGAAGCGGGAATGTTTTTTTTGTTTACATAGGTATAAAACATATCGGGAACGGAAGTCGAAAAAAACGTCATCGGTTTGAAGAATACAAACTTATGAAGCCCCGCAAGAAATATATCGAAGTAGTCGTACATTTTTTCTTTCAGGTCCACGCTGCCGTCGTTACCCGTGATGTTGCTTTCTATTCCCAAAAGCACTTTAACGCCCGTCTTTTCGGTTGCCGCGGCGCAAAGTTCTTTCATTTTAGGAACTTTTTTATTATTCAGCCCGAAAGCGGGGTGCGCAAAACCGTGGTCGCTTATTCCTATCTCTTTAAGCCCCTTTTCTTTTGCCGCCGCCGCGTTTTCTTCTATGGTCCCTTTCCCGTGGCTGAACACGGTATGGGTATGGTAATCTGCGTTAAGTATCATCGAATTCTCCAACGTATTTCACTTCTTCTTTAAGTTCTATGCCGAACTTATCGAAAACGGAGTGTTTTATAAGTTTTATCAAAAAATATATATCGTCGGACGAAGCGTCCTTTTTGTTGATTATAAAATTAGCGTGTTTGGAAGATATAACCGCGCCGCCGTGTTTTACCCCTTTCAGTCCGCAATTTTCGATAAGTCTTGCGGCGTATTCGCCTTCGGGGTTTTTGAAAACGCTTCCGCAACAACAACCTTTCGGTTGGGTTTTCAGCCTTGCTTTAAGGCATTTGTTTCTAAGTTTCTCTATCTCCGTTTTAGCGGAATAAGGAAAATCGAAATCAACCGAGATTATCGTGGACCCGTCGCGCAGAAACCTGCTTTTACGATAGCAAAATTTACACTCGTCTTTATAATATTTAACTTGTTTACCGTTTTCTAAAACGGTAACCGTGTTTACGTAATCCGAAACGGAATAACCGAATGCGCCCGCATTCATCGCGACCGCGCCGCCGACCGTTGCCGGAATATCGCACAACGTTTCGGTCCCGCCGAAAGAATGCGCCAGACAATAGTCGTAAAGTTCCGGAAGTTTAGTTCCGCACATAACGTGCGTTCCGTTCGCCCCGCAAAAAACGCCGCGCAGATTTTTTGTACATATTATCGCGCCGTCGTATATTTTATCCGAAAAAAGAAGGTCGGAGCCGTTGCCGATGACGATGTAATTTATCTTATACTCTTTAAGCAACTCCGTTACGTCCGACAAGCATTTGAGAGATTGCGGACTTATTATATATTTCGCTATTCCGCCGACTTTATAAGTGCAGTAGTTTTTAGTGGAAGAAAACAGTTTATATTGCCCCGTGGCAATACTATCGAGCCCAGCGATAAATTCCATATATCTCCTTATATCATTTTACTATATCGCAAATTTTTTTTCAAGTTATATCAATATTTTTTTTATAATATTTAATGCGTCCGTATCCCCTGCCGCCGCCTTTACGGAACAGTCTTTAAGATTTATAAGAGTATTTTCGGAAGTGAACGCCGATATTGCGGCTTGCGGCGGCGCCGTTTCCAACTTTTGCATTTCGCCCTGATAGTCAAGACTGTAACCAGCGGAAAACATACCGATTGTATTAAGTTTTTTTTGTATTTTTTCTCCGCACAAAAAGTCGATAAACCGTTGCGAAATCTCCTTTTTCTCGGCGTTTTCGGATACTACCGAGATATACTGATACAGGTCGCAAAAACCGTTAAGCGGCAGCGCGCTGAAATTAAGCCCCCTGTTTTCCAGCCTTATAATATCTCTTTGCGTGCCGATAAAAAAGGGCGTTTTGCCGCCTGTAAACTTTACGTACGCGTCAAGCGGTTTCATTATTTGGGCGTTTTGAACGGTTACACCCGAACATTTTGCGGCGATAAGCGGCAAAGTATAGTCGGAAGCGGAAACCAGAGCGTCGTTTAAGACAAGATTTTTGTCGTTGAACTTTTCTTCTGTTTCCGCAACGGAAACGAGTTGGGGGTTTATTATAAGGCAATACCCGCCCCTGCACCACGCGGCGCCGTAACTTTTTCCGTCTATCGCGCCGCTTTTACAATTAAAGGTCTTTAACTGTTTAACACAAGACACGTTAACGCCGTTTCCGTAACTTATCATATCGGGATAAACGCCGTTTTTCATCTTCTCTTCCGCGCTTTGCTTTGTTTCGGAAGTAACCATAACAAGCGCGCCGCTTTGCGTTTTTTCAAAAGAAGCCGCCGCCGAAAGCAAAAATTGTTTTCTGGACCCCGTTCCGCCTTCAAAGGTGTCTATATGCCAGAGCGAAAGTATGCCCTTATACTCTTCGGGCGCGCCGAAATCCGCGTCGGTTTTTATTTTGTCCGCCCCGTAAAATATCGTAAAAAACAGAGAAAAAACAAGCAGGCAACTTAAAATTATCTTAACGATTTTCATACTTTTATTATATTCGGTTTAAGCCCACTAATATAACGAAAAAAGACTTTTCGTACGCCTGAAAAGTCTTTTTGTTTTTATATTTTTAATCCTTTTATTTTTATGCGATTTATTTCGTTTTTTCGGTCAAAAATCGTTCGCCGTTAACTTAATTATAATTTAAGTTTAAGCGCGGAACGTTCTGCCCCGACCGCCGCGGCGGATAATTTGTCGGTGCAAAAGTATTCGCTTGTAAGAGTGTTCACTTGTTCAAGCGTTATATCGTCTATTCCGCGGATACGCTTATCGAAGTCGAACTCCTTATCGAAAAACAAAAGATATTTTCCGAACAGCAACATCTGGGAAGCGGTGCTTTCCTGCCCCATTATCAACGAAGACTTAACCTGTTCTTTGCCGCGCAGGAACTCTTCTTTCGTAACGCCGCTTTTATTTATTCTTCTCAATTCGTCTATAACCGCGTTTGCCGCCGTATCGCGAAGTTTTGCGTTTACGCCGGCATAGATTTCTATCACGCCGCTGTCTTTATATTGCGACGGATAAGAATAAAC
>JAEYEN010000109.1 GCA_023403375.1 Bacillota bacterium | reverse complement strand
GGTCTGACCGACTTCCGCCTTGTACTGCTTGTTACCGTTTTCAACGATTGCGTACATTTTATACCTCCTGCTAACCAGTCTCGCCGAATAAATTTTGGGTGGCTTTTACGCGCTTAAAATAACCCCTATCGAGCGGCTACCTTGACATTTTATATTATTTGTTATATTTTGTCAAATGTTTTTACATATTTAAATTACAGTTGCGCAAACTATTTTTAACCTTTTAAGGAGAAAAAAATGAGCAACAAAGATTACAACGAAAAAGCAATAAACGACGTTTATAAAAACGCGCATCTGGCGCTTCAAAGCATTTCGGATATTTTGCCTTCTGTTGAAGATACCGAACTTAAAACCGAACTTGGCGAAGAATACGAAGGTTATGAAAAAGCCATAGGCGAGATTTCCACTTTTATGGCGGAAAAAAGAATTAAACCCAAAGACGTGGGCAAGTTCAAAAAAGCAATGATGTGGGGCAGCATAAAGATGAAAACGATGATAAACAACAGCAAAAACCAGATTGCAGATATGATGATTAAAGGCACCGTTATGGGCATAACCGAACTTACCGCAATGAAAAACGAAAGCGAAAACCTTGACGAAGAAGTTAAAAACCAGATTCTTTCGCTTTTAAGTTTAGAAGAAAGTTACGAAGAAAACCTTAAAAAGTTCCTTTGATTCTTCGCCGCCTACCTTTTTATAGTTGAATTTATTTAACGAAAAAAGACGGATATTGCTCCGTCTTTTTTGTTTGTTGTTTTTTCGTTTTATTTTATAATCCGTTATGCAAATCGCCTGTTATTTCGCGACGCTCGCAAATCAATTATTTTTTCTTTCTTAAAAGACGTTTCGTTACGACAAACGCTGCAAGAACGAAAAGCGTACCCGCAGAAATAAGCGAAACGTCAACGTTGCCGCTGCAACCGCCGTTTTCCGTCGCACCATGCGCTTCCGCATAGTTTTTCTGCCATTTTGCGTAAACGGTTTTATCGCCCATAGAACCCTGCGCTATTTCTTCTATTCTATCGGTAAATGCAGCGTCGCTATACCAACCGATAAAGGTGTATCCGGATTTTTCGGGAGCGTAAAGTTTAAGCCCTTCCGCCTGATAATAAACGTCTTTATTATAGCCGTTATTCGTTCCGCCGTCTAACACGTAACTCACGCCGTATGCCGCCACGCTTCCTTTAACGTAATATATAGCGTTGCCTTCTACGAGAGAAGAAACGGAACATTCGGTCGTGCAGGCTTCGTCCAGATAAAATTTAGCGTTTTCTCTTACAAAGCCCTGCGGAATATTTTCGCTTATTCCGTAAATGCTCGTACCCTTTTTAACAAGGTAGGTCTGCGTTATTCCGCCGTAAACGACGTTTATTCTGGCATAATTGTCGCCCGTCGTTTTTTCCGCTTGTTTTGCCGTTAAATTAACGTCTATAAGCGTTGCCGTAACAAGATTTATGTCTATTTTACCGTCCTGTTTTCTGCTATCGTATACTGCGGGATAATTCTCGGGAGTAGGATTTAACAAGCAGAATTTAACGTATACTACCGACTGCCCTTCAAACAGGTAAGAGCAATCAACGGGTATATCGAAATATTCTTTTGAACTTGCCCAGTTTATCATTGAAGAAGCAAGGTCGTAAGTCGTTCTCCACTTAACGTTATCGTAACTGATATATACCCTGACGTTGCTGGTACCGGCGCCGTAAAGCGCGCCCTGACTCTGATGACCGTGCCGTGCCGAAAAAGTAAGCGAGGTTTTACCTAAAACGTAGCCGTCGTTTGCCGCTATTTTATAGGTAACGTAACCGTTGCCCGTTTTTACGAACGCACCCCAACTTTCCGCCGCTATTACGCCAAAGCCCGAATCTTTTCCGGGGGAAGTACAAACGTTGCTATATTCGTAAATAGTTCCGTCGGTAAGCATTCTGGGAACGGGATTGTCATCGGTCTTTTTGAAGTTATCCGTAATAACTATATCGTTTGCCGCCGCATTTACCCTGTTTTCGGAATTACTTAAAAAACAGAAAGTAAAGCAAGTCAACAAAAGCGTTAAAGCGATAAATACTATAAACAATTTATTTTTAAATAATTTTTTCATATCCGTCGCCCCCTTAAATTATACCTTTATCATACATAAGGTTAAGCAGCGCTTTTGCGCACATCATATGCCCCGTTACGTTGGGGTGTGCGGCAGAACCCTGTGTGTTTTGCGGAAGCGAACAGTAATAATAGTTTGCCGCTTCTCCGCCCATTTCTTCAAGCACTGCAATAAGGTTGTTCTTAACGATGTCAAGTTCTCCCATCGCGCCGTAGCACCAGATATATTTCACGTCGGGATTTGTATATACCGCCTGCATTTCCGTAAGGACGCTCTTTACGTCTTCTTTGAACATATCTGCGGTATAAGTGGTTATCGTATCGTAAGCGCCCGTCGTTTTGTTATAACGCTTATATGTTCCTTCGGCAGATTTTCCGCCGCCGTTTAACGCGACAGAGTCGTTAGTGCCCAAATTTATTATAACTATATCGGTATCGGGGATTATGGCATATTCGGTGTTATTGAATTTGGAATATTTATTCCAGACGTTAGAGAAAGTAACGCCTGCGCCCAAATCCAGACCGCCCGCCATACCGCTTTTTGAAACCATACTCATTTTTGCGTTTATCGCTCTCGAAACGATTGCGCTGTAAGACTTGGTTCCGTCTTCCACTCTCGTTTCGTAGTAGTACATATCTTTATCCCCGTAGATACCGCCGCCGCAACTTATAGAGTCGCCGTAACAGTCTATAACGAGCGATTTTGCCGCCGCCTGAGATTTAATTACTTTAAAGTTTGCGGACTGCGCGATAGATTTAACTTTGAGTGCCGACTGTCCGCTGAAACCTTGTTCGGTTGCTTTTAAGATTCTGACGTGATGTACGCCGTAACTTAAATCGGATAAAAGCGTGAATTCTACGTTTTCGCCGTGAACGTTAAGCGGGAAGAATTTTCCTTTAAGCGAGAAGTCGCCGTAATTATCAATGAAAGCGTCGTCTTCTATCTTACCGTTTGCGAAACCTTCTTTAATCTCTTCGTCAAGATAAACGCCGAGATAAGTATAATTGTTGTTTTTAACGCCGTATTCTTCTACGTCCAAAATAAGTTTACATTCCGTTCCGACAAACCAGAAATCAAGCCCAGAGTTCACGTTATCGAAAGTAAGCGCGCCGTTATCGTCGCGATAGGCTCTTCCCCAAACGTCAACCGCGCCGTTAAGGTTCTGCACTTCCGCGGTAGAAGCGGATTCGTATACTTTAACGTTTGCTTCGCCTATTTTTTCGTCTTTATAATAATATCCGACTTTTGTTTCACCGACTTTCATACCGGTAATAACGTTGCCGTTTACCCTTGCTATGCTCTGGTCTTCGGAAACCATCTGAATAAAATCAGCGTCCGTTTTAGCGCCGTCTACTATAAAATTTTTAACGGGAGTGCCGACCGAATACCCTGTGGATAACGCGATATTATTTTCGCCTTCCAAAGCAACGTCGCCCGCATAAACGTTTACTACGAAATAGGTTTTTACTTCGCCGTAAGAAAGGTTTATTTTTGTTACGCCTGTTCCCACGCCTTTTACCTTGGAATTTTCTATAATCGCAACGTTCTCGTTTTCAGAAGCGCAAGTCAAAAGCGACTTGTCCGCTTCCGCACCGTTTTTAGTAAACGATTCTAACGGAATATCCGTAGAAGAGCCTGTTTTTAAGTATGCGTTGCTTTTAGAAAGTTTTATTTCATAAACGTCTTTTTTAACTATAACGTTTACGTTTGCGGTGGCGTTCAGATACTTAACGCTGACATTGGTTTCGCCCACGGCAACCGCCGTTATGGTTCCGCCGCTGACAATCGCAACGTCAGTGTTTTCGGAAGAATAAGTTATCTTATCCGCTTCCGCTTCTTTGTCGTCGCTTTTTGCGGTAACGCCCAGCGTAAATTCTTCGCCCTTATATAACTCTACGATGTTATCGGATACCTGTAAGGATACCGAAGCCCCGTCGGAACCGCAAGCCGTGGCCGTAAAAATGACGAAAAGCATTAAAACGACCGATAGAACTCGTTTCATAGTGTCTATATTTCCCCTTTTATTTTATTGTACAATAAATTATAACTTTTATGCTATATAAATTATATATTATTTTTGACTGAAAATATTATTTTTTTGACCTTTTTGCTCTTTTTCTTCCCGTCAAATACCCGATTAAAAAAACACAAATACCTGTTAAATAGTTATTTGCAAACGCGGAAAATAAATTCCGAAACAAAAAACCGCAAAAAATTGCGGTTTTTTGCGGTTTTTTAATGATTTTATTTTTTACAAAAATTAACTATTTATATAAAACTATTATATAACTTTTTATATAAAATTATCTTTTTTCAACGAGAACTTTTTTAAGGTGTGCAAATCTGGGAAGTCCGTCTTCTTTCTTCATATCGCATTCGCCCTGAATAAGCGGCAAAGCGTATTTAACGAATTCTTCGGATATGCCCGTTCCGTTGTTGATAATCCATTCCTGCGGAACCGTTCTTTCGGTATTTGCGGCAAGTTCCAAGGGAAGAAGTTTATATTCGCAAACGTATTTATCGCCTGCCTTTCTCGCATAGCAAACCATTTTATCGGTTTCGCCGTTTACAGCCGCTTTTACCGCTTCTCTGCCCGCATTGAAAGTTTCTTCTATATCGGTTTTAGAAGCGCAGTGCGCGCCGCATCTCTGCATAAGAGATAATTCGATACCTCTCGTTTTATAACCCGTTTTCTCTTTGATTAAGCCTGCGAGTTGAGCCGCAACGCCGCCGAGTTGAGCATGACCGAAACTATCCTTGGAGCCGGCAGTTCCCAAAACTTCGCAGATAAGGTTGCCGTCTTTATCGTGTATGCCTTCGGATACGACTGCGATACATTTGTTGTTGTTTTTAGCGCAAACGTCTTTCACGTCGGCAACGAATTTATCAACGTCGAAATCGGTTTCGGGAAGATAAATAAGGTCGGCGCCTAAGCCTTTATAGTTTGCGAGAGAAGCCGCCGCCGTAAGCCAGCCTGCGTTTCTTCCCATACATTCTATAACGCAAACCATAGGCGTATCGTAAACTTTTGCGTCTAAGTTGATTTCCATAACGGAAGTTGCGATATATTTCGCCGCGGAAGCAAAGCCGGGGCAATGGTCGGTTCCGAAAAGGTCGTTATCTATCGTTTTGGGAACGCCGATAACGTTCATTTCATAGCCCGATTTCGCCATATATTTACTGATTTTATTGCAGGTATCCATACTGTCGTTGCCGCCGTTATAGAAGAAATAACGTACGTCGTACTTTTTGAATACTTCCAAAAGTCTTTTATAATCGGTATCGTCTACGCTTGCGTCTTTAAGTTTATATCTTACCGAACCCAAAGCGGAAGACGGAGTGTTTTTAAGAAGCAAAAGTTCTTTCTTGTCTTCTTTGGACATATCGTAAAACTCTTCTTCGAGTATGCCCCTGATACCGTGTGCCGCGCCGTAAACCGCGGTTATCTGTTTGGATTTTAACCCTTCGATAAATACGCCTGCCGCAGAGGCGTTGATAACGGACGTAGGTCCGCCCGATTGTGCAAATACGAGTGCTCCTTTTAAGCCTTTCATATTTTTCTCCTTTATGTGATAAATAATTTTTTCTTTTTTAATTCGCCCGAAAACTAAATTCAAACCGTAAGATACATATCCAAATCAAACCGTGAGATACATATCCAAACCTTTCGGAATAGTTTTATTTATACCGATGGTTCTGCCGCATAAAACGGGTTATAAACTTAAAACGTGCGCTATTTCGTAAAGTTCTTTATCGAATTTCTTTTCCGCTTTCTGAACCTGGTCGAACGGAACGGTAATTACTTTATTTTCTTTAATGCCGATTGCGCAACTTTCGCTGTCTTTATTTAAAAGTTCGACAGCCGCATAGCCGAATCTTGCCGCCAGAATTCTGTCCATCATATTAGGAGAGCCGCCCCTTTGTATGTATCCGAAGTTGGTAACTTTAACGTTTATGCCGCTTTTATCCTGAATGTATTTTGCGATTTCGTCGCGATTTCCGGCGCCTTCCGCCAGAATTATCATATTGGAAGTCTTGCCGCGGAGATAACTCTTTTTTATGCTGCAAGCGATTTCGTCTAAGTTATAAGGAATTTCGGGAACGATAACGTATTCCGCACCGCCTGCCGTACCTGCGTAAAGCGCGATATCGCCGCAGTTTCTGCCCATAACTTCCAGAAGGCAAACTCTATCGTGAGAGTGCATAGTGTCTCTTAAATTGTTTATTGCCCAAAGCACGGTGTTTACCGCCGTATCGAAACCTACGGTATAATCGGTATAAGCAAGGTCGTTATCTATCGTACCGGGGATACCTATTACCTTTATTCCGAAGTTTTCGGACAAGTCTTTCGCGCCGCGAAAAGTTCCGTCGCCACCTATTGCGACAAGCCCTTCGATACCGTAAGCGGAAAGCGTTTCCGCCGCCAGACGCTGAACTTCAACGTCTTTGAATTCGGGACATCTTGCCGTCTTTAAGAAAGTGCCGCCTTTGTGAATAATATCTGAAACGGAACGGTGGCTGAGCCTTGTGATTTCGCCTTTGATAAGCCCTGCGTAGCCCCTTTCCACACCGTAAATATCCATATTGCGGTCGAGTGCAGAACGAACAACCGCTCTAATGCATGCATTCATACCCGGCGCGTCGCCGCCGCTTGTTAAAACCGCTATTCTTTCCATAATGCTCTCCTTTTCGGTTTTTTCCGATATATTTTATCATAGCCACAGATAAAATTCTACTAATTTTAATGCGTTTTAACTATTTTTTAAGATTTTTTTCTAAAAAATATCACGCTTTCTTTTCCGACTATGTTTTTTAATTCGTCTATAAGCCCGTCGCAACGTCTTACGGAAGTTTTTGCGTCGAATTTTTTACCGTCCATTGCGATATACGCCGCCGCTTCGCCGGGGTAACAATCGAAAATATCTCTTACTTCTTCTATCTTATCTTCTTTTTCTTTTGGTATTATAACGCAAAGATATTCTCTTTCTTTAACTTCCGTTATTTCTTCGGTTACGTCAAGTTTTTTAACGTCGTCGGCAATAATCTGCGGAATGCCGTCCTTAAACTGAATTCTGCCCGACACCGCTACGATTTCTTCCTTATTCAACACCGTCCTGCTCTTATCGAAAACTTTGGGGAATACCACGACTTCTATTGCGCCGTAAACGTCTTCTACCGTGGCGTATCCCATAGTGCTGCCGCTTTTTGTGGACATACGTTTGAATTCGCTTATAATTCCGCCCATAACCACTCTGTCGCCCTCGTGCACTTCGGTATAAGTTCTATTGCCTTCGTCGTCTTCTTCGTAAAAATTAAGCGCGTCAAGATTGAACGAGAATTTTTTGAACTGCTCTTTATAATCGCTGAGCGGGTGCCCCGAAAGATAAATGCCGAGCACTGTTTTTTCAAGCGTCAGTTTCTCTTTGCTGGAATATTCGGGCAAAGACGGGTATTCGAGTTTTAACCCTTCGCCTTCGTCGAGCAGCGTGCCGAATATGGATAGTTGCATACTGTTTTTCTTCTTTTCGGCAGCGACTACCCTGTCCATATAATCGGCGTATACTTCCATAAGCGTTCTTCTGTTAACGTTAAAGCAGTCGAAACTGCCCGACAGAATAAGACTTTCCACAAGCCGCTTGTTCATTCCCGAATTTACCGCGCGGTTTATAAAATCTTCAAACGACTTGTACTCGCCGTTTTTCTCTCTTTCTTCAACTATGTAGTTGATTACCGAAAGCCCTACGTTTTTAAGACCGACAAGTCCGAACCGCACGCCGCCGTTTTCACAGGAAAAGTAAGGTTTACTTTTATTTATATCGGGCGGAAGCACCGCAATGTTTTTGTTTTTAAGATAGGTCAGATACTTGGATAATTCTTCTATTTTGTCTATACGGTTATTAAGGATAGAACAGAAAAATTCCACTTCGTAATAGCGTTTAAGATACGCCGTCTGATAAGCAAGTACCGCGTAAGCCGCCGCGTGCGACTTGTTGAACGCGTATTTCGCAAAGCCCGCCATCTCGTCGAATATCTTTTCCGCGATTTCTCTCGGAACGCCGTTTTTAACCGCGCCGCAAATGGGGTCTCCCTTTTCGCTTTTGCCACCGTCTATGAAAATCTTTTTCTGTCTTGCCATTTCGTCTACGTTCTTTTTGCCCATCGCCCTACGCACGATGTCAGACTGACCGAGCGAGAATCCGCCGAGTTTCTGGCAGACCTGCATAACCTGTTCCTGATATATTAAAACGCCGTAAGTCGCTTTTAAGAGCGGCTCCAAAAGCGGATGTTTATACTCTATCAGTTCAGGATTATGTTTATACTTAACGTAAGTAGGTATAGAATCCATAGGACCGGGGCGGTACATCGAAATACCCGCGATTATGTCTTCAAACGTAGACGGTTTCAAATCACGCATAAAACGTTTCATTCCGGGGCTTTCCAACTGGAACACGGCGTCCGTTTCTCCGTCACCTATAAGTTTATAAACTTCGGGGTCTTCGTAACCCAATTTATGGAAGTCTAATTCCGCGCCGAAATCTTCTTTTACGTATTGTTTGGCTTTTGCTATATCGGTAAGCGTGCGAAGTCCCAGAAAGTCCATTTTAAGCATACCGAGTTGCTCGACTTCTTTCATATAGAATTGGGTGGTAACGTCGTCGCCGTTTCTTTGAAGCGGAACGTTATCCGCTATCTTTTTAGCGCAAATAACGACGCCAGCGGCGTGCATACCCGTCTGCCGCGGCATATCTTCCACCCTGATTGCCATATCGACGACTTTTCTTATCGTTTCGTCTTCGGCGTAAAGTTCCTTTAATTCTTTCACGCTGACGTCTTCGCCGTCTTTATTCGTCTTGAAACCGAAACTTTCCGAGATACTGCTTTTCCCGTCCATAAGTTTGGTGACTTTGTCCGTTTCGGAATACGGAACTCTGAAAACCCTGCCGACGTCTTTTATCGCGACTCTGCCTGCAAGCGTGCCGAACGTTACAATCTGCGCCACTCTGTCCGCGCCGTATTTTCTTCTTACGTATTCGACGACTTCGCCCCTGCGGTCGTCCTGAAAGTCTATATCGAAGTCGGGCATGCTTACGCGCTCTTTGTTCAAAAATCTTTCAAAGACCAAATCGTATTTCAAGGGGTCGACGTCGGTTATGCCGACGGAATAGGCAATGATACTCGAAACGCCGCTTCCGCGCCCCGCGCCGACGGATATTCCGTGCTCTTTCGCCCAGTTTATAAAATCCCATACTATAAGATAATATTCTATGTATCCCATAGAATGGATAGTTTCGAGTTCGTAGTTAAACCGCTCTTTAATCTCGTCCGTTATAACGGGGTAACGC
>JAEYEN010000092.1 GCA_023403375.1 Bacillota bacterium | reverse complement strand
ACGATTGACGGCGTTACGGCGATAGGCGCGGCTTCGTGGACGTTCACGTTCAGAGATTGCGTTAACGTTAACGTAAACGATATTATAGGGATTTCTTACCGTATCAACTCCGACGGCGTTGCTGTTTGCAATTGCAAAAACGCACTGATACAAAACTCTTTTATGTGTTCGGGCGACGACCTTTTTCAGGTTAAATCTTATCGTTCGCTTGCGGAAAACTCCGGAACGGGCGGGCATAATATCACTTTCAGAAATTGTCAGGCGTGGGCTGTTAAAACCAGATGTTTTGGTTTTATTCAGGAAAGCGAGCGCGACGTTGACGGCATTTTATACGAAGATTGCAGCGCGATTTATCACGACGCGGACTTTACAATGACCGATACGTTCACGTCTATGGGCGCGTTTGTGGTAGTAGTCGGCGATACTGCGACGATTAAAAACGTGGCATTTAAAAATTGCGACGCTTATACCTGTAAAGCCTTTACGATAAACATCGTTCTTGCAGATAATTTCTGGACGATAAATAAAGAAAACGGATGCCACGGCAGGATAGAAAACGTTTCTTTTAGTAATATGCGATTTAAAACTTTCGGTAAAGGCGTGCAGATTGTTAACAAAAAGTTAAAAGACAGCGCTAAAAACGACCTGTCAAACATAAGTTTTTCGGATATTTATATAGACGGCAAACGCCAGCAAAATTACGCGGATTTTTTAAACAAAATCACATTTTTGGGCGACGCGGATAAAGATTGCGTTTCGTCCTTTAACGGAGAAAGTACTTCGCACAACGAAAATAACAAGAATTAGAAAAATAGCAATATAATAAGAGATAAAGTAAAGAAATTTGTAGAGTTAAAAATTATCGATGAAACGATTATTTTTGTAAAGCAAAAAATTCCCGCATACTAAAAAACAATGCGGGTTTTTTTGCGTTTTTTTGCTCTTATATTTTATTTTTTGACTATTAAAAAAAATTGCGATTTTTGTCTTGACAGGCATATGTTTTACAGTTAAAATAAAAGCATAATGATATAATATTTTTTATTTATATAAGGAGTAAGTATGAAAAAAATCAACCTTAACTTTAACGAAGCGAACGAATTCGTTTTATCGCTCGGAAAGGCGTATAAACCCGACTTGTTCGGTTTTACGAATACATCCGTTTCGTTAGACGCGGATTACGAAACGCAACTTGCGGGTGCGTCTTATATATTGACATCCGAGTTTATGGAAGTGGGCGAAAAGACAGAAGATAAAAACGGTTTTTCGCTACGTTACAACGTTACGCCTAAAAACGTCGGCGTTAAAATCAACGTAAAATATATCGACGGCACGAACGCGGTGATGCAAAATACCGAAGTCGTTAACAACGACGAAGAAAATCATATACTTGCGTGCGCTACCAGCGCTAACGTGAACGGCGTTTGTTATGACGACGGTTTGCCCATTTCCGACAGACTGAAAGACGGCAGCATACTTATTCACTATGCGTGCAACAAGTGGCAGGGCGAAGGACAATGGAGAACGGCAACCCCCGAACAGTTGGGCGTTTACGACACCACTTCTCACGGCTGGGAAAAGGCGGTTTTCAGATTGGATTCCGTTTCCACCTGGAACGGCAGCGCGTTCTATCCCGTTACAATCATAGAAGATAAAAAGAAGAATCAAAGTTGGTTCTTTGACGTTTACGCGCCGCACAGTTGGTTCTTTGAAGTCTATTCCGTAAGCGGCAAATATTCCAAATTCCTTTCCGTGAAAATGGGCGGAGCGGACGAAAGATTAGGCTTTGCCAAAGATATGAAAAAAGGCGACGCGTTTAAAACCTGCAATTGCGTTTACGGTCTGGTTGATGGCGGTTTTGAAGAAGTAATCAAAGAACTTACCAAAATAAGACGTATTTTAAGTATAGAAAAATGCGGTATTCCGATTACCTTTAACGATTATATGAACTGCAACTGGGCAATGGAAAATAACGAAAGACTTTTACCGCTTATCGACAGCGCGGCAAAACTCGGCGTTAAAGTTTTCTGTATAGACGACGGCTGGCAGGTTGAACAGGGCGTTTGGGACAATGCGGACGAAAAATTTGAAGGGCTTGGCGTTAAAGGTGTTATAGATTACATCAAAGACAAGGGAATGATTCCCGGAGTATGGTTCGAGTTTGAATTAGTGCCTTATAAACTTAAAGACGAAATAGGCGACGGCGATAACGCTTTCTTGTTCAGAAACGGAAAGATACTTGCGCCGCACAGAACGTTCGGCAACTTCCGCTCTGAAAAATTTAGAAAATATTTAATGAAAAAGATAGATGATGCATACGAAATGGGCGTCAGATACATTAAAAACGACCATAATAATATGGAATATATGGGTGCAACCAACTATGGCGAAAGCGCAGGCGAAGGTCTTACCGAAAACGCAAGAGCGTTCATTACCTTTATCGATGAAATACGCGCAAAATATCCCGACCTTATTCTGGAAAACTGTGCGTCTGGCGCAAACCGTATCGACGGCGAAACGTTAAGACATTTTGCGGTCCAATCGCTTACCGATCAGGAAGATTATCTTAAAAATCCGTCCATAATCGGCGGACAGTTCGGCGTTTTACTTCCGGAAAAGGCAGGCGTATGGTGCTATCCGTATCCGCTTATTTTCGACAGACTTAACGATTTTACGCTTACCGAAGAAGAAAAGAAATCTTTCAGCGACGGCGAGCAGACTATTTTTAACGTTGTTAACGGACTTTCCGCGGCGATGTACGTTTCCGGCAGAATAGAGCAAATGGACGAATTGAACTTTAACCTTTTGAAAGAAGGTATCGAATTGTCCGAAAAACTTATTCCGTTCGTGAGAAGT
Source organism: Bacillota bacterium (assembly GCA_023403375.1). GTDB lineage: Bacteria > Bacillota > Clostridia > Christensenellales > Borkfalkiaceae > UBA1259. The sequence goes on along the minus strand of JAEYEN010000092.1, from coordinate 2,103 downwards.
TCTTATCCCGTATATCCTATGGGAACTATCAGTATGTTCGATAAGACAGAATACGCTTTGGGACTTGCGGACGATAAATATAACACCGTTTATTTGTCGGTATGGAATCTTTCCGACGAAAAACGCACGGTAAAAGTAGATATGACCAAATATGCGTTAAATAATTGCGAAATGGCATACCCCAAAAAGAGCGAAGGCGTTTCTTTCAAATTCAAAAAAGGCGTGCTTACGGTAAAATTCTCCAAGGGGTACTCCGCAAGATACTTTAAACTTACGAAATAATTTTATTTTACCGTAAAATATTGCAAGTAATGTCGGCATAACCTCAAAGTTAAATCATTCAACGTGAAGTCATTGATTGAACGACGTTTTCGCCGATAAATAAATATTTAAAAAGGAATTAATTTAATGGCACAGGAAAAATGGTACAAGCATTCTTTGAGAAGAAATCTCGTTGATATGCATATTGAAGACTGGAACGACGAATTTTTATCAAAATTCGACGCCGACGATTATTTCGATAATCTGGTTAAGGCCGAAATACAGTCGCCGATGATTTATTTGCAATCGCATACGGGTCTTTGCAATTTCGATACGAAAGTGTCGGAAACGCATAAGGCGTTTATTAAAGATAATAAAATAAAAACGCTTGTTAAAAAATGCGTGGACGCGGGAATGGACGTTATAGGATATTACAGCCTTATTTACAACACCCGCGAACAACTAAAACATCCCGATTGGGCAATGAGATATTACGACGGCAGAACGTTTATCGAACTTTATCAGCGTTACGGTTTGTGCTGTCCTAATAACGAAAATTATCGTGAATTCGTCAAAGCTCAGATTAAAGAAATGTCCGAGCAGTTTAAGGGCTTTAAGGGAATGTTTTACGATATGCCATTCTGGCCCATGCCTTGCCATTGCGATAGTTGTAAAAAGCGTTATAAAGAAGAAACGGGCAGAGATTTGCCCGAAAAAGAAGACTGGAACGACGATAACTTTAAGTTATATATAAGAAAATTGCAGGAATGGATGGGCGATTTTACTTCTTTCGTGAGAAAAGCGACGAACGAAATCATGCCCGAAGTTACCGTGGAATTCAACTATGCCGGCGTTCTGGCGTTTGAAGGAAAATGCGGTTCTACCGAACTTATAAACGATAATTGCGAATTTGCCGGCGGCGACCTTTACGGCGATTTGTATAATCATTCGTTCTGCGCTAAATATTATAACGAAGTAACAAAGAATAAACCCTTTGAATATATGATTTGCCGTTGCGACAGCAATTTGCAGGAACATACGGCGAGCAAAACCGATTCTATGCTGGAAACCGAAGTTATGCTTACAAGTTTTCATCACGGCGCAAACTTCGTTATCGACGCAATAAATCCCGACGGAACGCTCGATAAACGCGTTTACGAAAGAATGGGAAAGATATTCGATAAATCCAAGGCTTACGAAAAGTTTTACGAAGGTTCTCTGACAGGCGACGTCGCAACGTTCTTCGACAGCAAGGCAATGTTTAACTCGCACAGGGGCTATCAGGCGTGCAATAAGTTTTCTGCGATAAACTCATGCAAAACGCTTATCGAAAATCATATCCCCGTCAACGTTCTGGCAAACGGAATAGTAGACAGAATATATAACTACAAAACCGTCATTGCGGGCGAATTAGAAGATTTCTTCCCCGAATACGAAGCGCAATTTATAGATTTCGTTAAAAAGGGCGGAACGCTTTATCTTTCGGGAAAAAGCAATAAAAACCTGATGAAAGAGTTTTTTAACGCTTCATTCGTTAAGTTTACCGACGAGAGCAAAACGTATATCGCGCCTTGTAAAGAATACGAAAAGTATTTCGGAGAATTTAACGGCTTTGCTCCAATGCCCATAAACTATGCGTTGCCGATTTTTGACGTTAAAGACGAATCGATGATTAAAGGTACGATAACGCTTCCTTATACTAATCCTACCGATTATTTGCATTATGCGTCTATCCACTCGAATCCCCCCGGAATTAAAACAAAATTCCCCGCGATTTTAGAAACGACGTATGGAAAGGGCAAAGTAATCTGGTGTGCAGGCGCAATAGAACAGGATGAAAGA
>JAEYEN010000082.1 GCA_023403375.1 Bacillota bacterium | reverse complement strand
GGCTCTTTTTACGACAATTCCGAAAACTATAAGGACGGGTGGATATACCACAGAGTTTCGGATATAATACTTGCGCATAATATACTTTTATCGCTTGACAGCGTAAATAAAGATAAAACGTGCATAACGGGTATATCGTGGGGTAGCGTTTTAACGCTTATCGTAAGCGGCGCAGATAACAGGTTCAAGGCTTTCGCACCCGTTTACGGCAGCGGATATTTGTTAAAAACCGCAGGCGTAAAATACGTTGAAAAGGTGCTTAAAGTCGATGACGAAAAAGAGTATAACTCTCTTTTCGACCCCGTTTCTTATCTTAAAAACGAAGATAAACCTATAATTTTTACCGTCGGAACGGACGATATATTTTTCAATCCCAAATTCGGCGAACTGTCCGCAAGACTATGCGGCGGAAATACTTTAAGGAGTTTCAGACTCTCGCTTCCGCATTATCACAGATGGAAAGACGAAGAAGGTATGATTTGCGTTTACGACTTTTTTGAAAACGTTTTGTTCAAAAAGCCGTTAAAGTTTTTTGTCGAAGAAGACGGCGCTTCTCACGGGGAAATTTATGCAAAAATTTTCGGGATAGAAAAGGTTAAAAGCGCAAGACTTGTTTACACTTTGGACGATAAAGAAGACAGCAGGCAAAACGTCTGGTATACGAAAGAAATCGACGTTAACAAAGCGGAAAGCGGACGTATCGCCGTGGCAGTGCCCGAAAAAACGGACGCGGCGTTTATAGAATTAAGCGATAAAGCGGAAAAAGAATTTGTGCTTAGCACTAAAATGTACTTTAATAAAGAAATAGTTTAATATATATGCTCATATAATAGGGCAGTTAAAAAGCATATCAAAACGCGGCGGGATTTTTCCCGCCGCGTTTTTTTGTTACGTTTATATTCTGATATGTCGTTCAGTCTATATATGGATACGTTTTTTTGTTTTCCGCTTTTTGTTTTCCGCCGTGCCGTTTAAGATTTAAAAAAACGATTATGGCAGAAACTATTAAATGTTGATAAGTTGTAGAAAAAAGTCGAAAAAAGAGTAAGAAAACAATCAAAATCAGCCGAGAACAGGCGGTTTTATTTATTAAAAAACTTTTTATTGTTGCATTTTTTTTTTTTTTTTTTTGATTTACAATGGGAAAAAGGTTTTTAAGACGCGTTTTGACTTTTTTTATGTTTTTTTTCGTTTATCGGGAAATTTAGAGCAAAATAGCGGAAACGGGGTTTTAAGCATATTTATCGTTAAAAACCCTAAACTAAACAGAATGTTTACAAACACAACAAACTGTTGAGCGATTTTGATAAACATTTTGTTTACGTCGATATATAATTTAAAAAAAAGAAACAAAAGGAGCAACAATGTTACCCGAAAACATTAAAAAGTTAAGAGAAAAAAGCGGCTTAACTCAAAAAGAATTAGCGGAAAAGTTATTTGTTACCGCACAGGCAGTTTCCAGATGGGAAAACGGAAACGTAGAACCGTCCGTTGCCATACTTACCAAAATGGCAGAAATTTTTAACGTCTCTCTTGATGAGATTATAAACGACGCGCCCAAAGCAAAAGCGGTTGAAGCGGCACCTACGGAAGTGCGCAAAAAATTAGTTCTGGCGCAACCGAAGCCCGTCCTTGCGGTTTGTACTCAGTGTAATAAACCTATATATAACGGAAACGAAATAGTAAGAGAAACAAGTTACGACGGAGTGGGCTGTTCTCATGAATACATAATTTGTAAAGCGTGTAAAGAAAAAAACGTAACAAACCAACACAATGCCGCAGTAGCGGCAGGAGTAAAGAGAAGAAAAAACAACTTCATCTGGGGCGGAATTATAACCGCGGCAGTTCTGATAATAGTGCTGATTGCCACAATCTCGGCGCATTGCAGCGCAGGGGTTATAGTGGGCGCAAGTATAGCGGCACTGTGTTTATTCCCGTTTTTGGGGTGTTGTTTTTTGGCGAACAACTTTGTAGGAGATATGTTTTTAAGCGTCGCTTCCTGGGGCTTTGTAAAAATGCCGGGAGTTATATTCAGCCTTGATTTCGATGGTCTGATGTTTTTAGTAGGCGCTAAAATCCTTTTCTTTGTTTTAGAAGTATTTTTTGCTTTGTGCAGCATTGCGTTTGCAACAGTGCTTGGAATAATTTGCGGATTGTTTACTTATCCGTTTGCATTGAGAAAAAACTTCGTTTCGCCCGAAAGCGAGTAAGTGCTGAATAAAACAATAGTTTATATTTTGTATTTTATACTTATAAAAAACTTTTACAAAAAAATAGTTTATTACTAAACAAAAAATTAAAAAGGAGAAGTTTATTTATGAAAAAACTTTTAGTCGGAATTCTGGCTATTATGTGCATTCTGAGTTTTTCGGTTATGTTCGCCGCGTGCGGCGATACTCCGGGTCCTGACGATAACCCGCCGGCTCCTGCAAACAGCGAGTTTACAGGCGTTACGTTTGACAACATGACTGTAAATTACGACGGGCTTCCGCACATTCTGGCAGAAGTTTCAGGCGCGCCGGAAGGAACTACGATAGTCTATGATGGCAGAAACGAATATACGGATTGCGGAGTTTATCCCGCCACCGCAAAACTTTCAAAAGAAGGTTATAACGATAAAACGCTTACGGCAACGCTTACAATAAACGGAGCGGAGTTTACGGGTGTTTCGTTTGAAAACAAAACGATAGATTACGACGGTCAGCCGCATACTATAACGGCAACGTTCAGCCCGTCGGACGCAACGGTTACTTATACTAATGGCGGACCGTTTACGAATGCGGGTACATATCAGATAGGCGTTAAGATAGAAAAGAAAGGGTACGCTACGGTTACTAAAACGGCGGTTCTCACAATAAGAAAATTAAATTTCAGCGGTATTACGCTTGAAAGCAAAAACTTCGATTACGACGGCAACGAACATATAGGCGAAATCAGCGTTAAAGGTACTTTGCCTGCGAATACTGCCACTCCCGTTTACGTTGTCAAAAACGAAGCGGGCGTAAAAGTATCTTCCGTGAAGAATGCCGGCAGATATTCGATTTCGGTTGTTTTAACTAATCCGAATTATAATTCAAAAACGCTTACTGCAACATATACTATAAACAAACTTGAATTTACGGGTATTACGCTTGAAGACGTTTCTGTAAATTATGACGGAAAAGAACACGTTAACGATATAAGAACGAAAGGTGTTTTGCCGCAGGGTACGGACGAACTGGTTTATAAAGTATATAATTCGGATAACGTTTTAGTTTCTTCGGCAATAGACGTTGGCATATATACAGTTAAAACCGTGCTTAAAAATCCGAATTATAACACCAAGGAACTTACTGCAACCTTGAAAATTTCGGCAGTTAAAAAGGATATGCCTGTTATTTCGATGCCAAACGGTACTTCTTATTTTGCAAACGGACTTGACGACGGTAAACTTTATTCCATAAATTCAAACGGCAAAATAACGAAAATCAGTTCGGATAAAGTTGTAAAATTTGTCAAACAAAGCAACACGGAACTTATATACATTTCCTCGGCAGCGGTCATAAATTCAGTTAAAAAAATTACGCAAACCGCCGACGGAGATAAGGTGGAAACGGTGTTCAGTTTCGGAAAGTTCGATTATGTTACGGTAAACGGCGATATGATGTATTATTCCGTCAACAACATAACTTCCGCAGAACAATCGGGAATTTACAGAGTAGATTTATCGCAGGAAGAACTTACCGAAGAAAAAATATTTACAGGCAAGACAAAACACTTATCCTATTATAACGGGTTTTTGTATTTTACAAACGGTAACGATAATTACTATATCTATAAAATGAACGTTACGGATAAAACAACAAGTATTGTTCTGTCCGAAAAGGTTCACGAATTTATTATCGAGTCAGGCGTGCTTTATTGTTGTGTT
>JAEYEN010000052.1 GCA_023403375.1 Bacillota bacterium | reverse complement strand
ATCCTACGCAATCTATAAGCCTGACGTTGGCGGTAGTTTTATTTTTAAACTGCACTTTTACCGCGTTTGCAGGCACGAATTTAGGCTGAGTTGTCATAACCGTCTTTCCGTCGGCAGACTGCGGCATTTCGTCCGTTGCGATTTGCTTGCTTAATTTATTAGAAATATTAGGCAAAACAAAACTTTCCATAAATTTGGAAATAAACGTGGACTTGCCCGTTCTTACGGGTCCTACCACGCCGACGTATATATCTCCGCCCGTTACTTTGGCTATATCTTTATAAATGTCGTATTTTTCCATAAAAAAACCTCCCGCACATTACACAGTAAATATATGAGAGGCTTTTTTGTTTTATGAAGTTTTTTACAAACATTTTCGGAAAGAAAATTATTTTATATCTTTCGTACGGGAGTTTTCTTCCGCTGTTTCGTTCTTTTTCATTTTGTGTTTTAACGCCATTTGTTTTATAGACGTGGGGTGTTCTTCGCCTGCGAGCATTCTTTCTATATTTTTTCTGTGAGCAAACCAAGTGAAAAAACAGATAGCGAATATCATCATATTTGTTATTAAATATATCAATATGGTAGGCTTACCTTTATCGGCGTAGTTCAAGAACAGATAAATACTTGCGCCGACTGCCGGCGGAGTTATGGCTATAAAAGAACCCATTGCCCCGAATTCCGTAAAATAAATAAACACGCCCGCCGCCACTAACGCCATAATGGAAATAAGCGCCCATTGCCAGCCCAGAACCGACTGACAGACTATAAACACGCCTATCGTTGTAGCGATGCCTTTTCCGCCTTTAAATTTAAGAAATACGGGATAAATATGCCCGAGAACGGCAAAAAGTCCGCTCATAAATATAGCAAAGTCTCTGATAAGAAATTCCGTATTATCAAAGCAACCCCTGTTCCTGAAAACAAAATACGCCGTAAGCGTGGGCACAACGCCTTTCATAATGTCAAGGAAAAAGGTCAAAAGCCCTAATTTTATCCCGAAATTCCTGCTCATATTAAGCGTGCCGGGGTTACCGCTGCCCATATCGCGGATGTCTTTATTTTTTAGTCTGGATATCGTTATCGCCCAATTTATGTTGCCTATAAGATAGGAACAAACGGCAAAAACGCCAAGCAAAATATAATCAATCATTTTCTTCTCTTTCTCTGGTTGCGATTTTAATCGGCGTTCCCGAAAAATCGTAAGCCCTTCTTAAACAATTTTCCAAATATCTTTTGTAAGAGAAGTGCATCAGTGCGGATTCGTTGACGAAAAAGACGAAAGTCGGCGGGTTAACCGCAACTTCTGTGGCGTAAGTTATTTTAAGCCGCTTGCCGTTGACGGACGGCGGTTCGTTCGCTCTTACGCAGTCAAGCACAAGGTCGTTCAACTGCCCCGTAGGTATTCTTCTCGAAGCGTTTTCCAGAACGGCGGTTGCCACGTCTAAAATTTTATCCGTTCTCTGTCCGTTCTTTGCCGAAACAAAGATGGTTTTTACGTAGTCCATAAATTTAAGGTCTTCGGCTATTTTTTTATTATATTCGTTTATGGTGTTTGTGTCTTTTTCTATCAGGTCCCATTTATTCATTACCACAACCGACGGTTTGCCCTGTTCGTGAACGTAACCGCAGATTTTAACGTCCTGCTCTGTTATACCCTGCTCTGCGTCTATCATAATAAGGCAAACGTCTGCCCGTCTTATGGCGCCGAGAGCCCTTAATACGCTGTAATACTCCAAGTCTTCTTCAACGTTCTTTTTCTTACGGATACCTGCGGTATCTATAATCATATAATCTTTATCTTTATACTTAAACGGCGTATCGATAGCGTCTCTCGTGGTTCCCGCAATGTCGGATACGATAGTCCTGTCAAAGCCTAAAAGTTTATTGCACAGGCTGGATTTGCCCGCGTTAGGCTTGCCTACGACCGCAAGTTTAATATATTTATCGTCGGTATTTTCACCGTCGTTATTAAAATGCGACACAACTTCGTCTAAAAGGTCGGCAATACCGGTGCCGTGTTCCGCCGAAATACCGAACGGCTCGCCTAAACCAAGATTATAAAATTCGTAAAGTTTTTCGGGCGCGTAATTATCAAGTTTATTTACCGCAAGCACGACAGGTTTTCCCGATTTTCTCAGTTTAATCGCAACGTCGTCGTCTGCGGCGGTAAGTCCCGTTTTTGCGTCGACGAAAAAGATAATAACGTCAGCCGTTTCGATTGCGACTTCCGCCTGCTTCTGAATATGTTTCCACCTAACGTCGGTAGATTTTAATTCCAGTCCGCCCGTATCGACAAGCGTAAAGTACCGACCGCACCATTCCGCGTCGGCATAAAGCCTGTCTCGGGTTACACCCGGAAAGTTTTCTACAATAGATAATTTTTTGCCGACGACTTTATTAAAAAACGTGGATTTGCCGACGTTAGGTCTGCCGACTATTGCGACTAAATGATTTGCCATAAATTATAATAAACCTGTTATTTTAAGTCTGAATTACCGACTAAATATTTTCATCGAGAAAAATATAGCTTCAAATTAAATATCAGCCTAAAACTATATCAACCTAAAACTATCGATGTGT